>NZ_JAUSTU010000010.1:0-167968 GCF_030813005.1 Anoxybacillus andreesenii | reverse complement strand
CCCCCACTATCTGAACTACCATCTATGAAGTTATCAAAGAGCAATAAACGAACTGGAAATTACCTCGAAAGAGGATTCTAAACTTACTATACGAGAGGACACCATTATGCGGAAATAGCCTATTCTTAAAAAAAGCGGTAACTATCTCTAATCATTTCTCCCATATCTTCTTATTAATAATTTTTGTGTAACTTTCGATAAGTTTAACAATTTTAATTGATACATTTGTGTCTATATAATCTAGCGGTACATTTCTTTGATTATTATGACTACATACTTCAGTGACTAGCTCAATAGCCTGTATAATCTCTTTTCCAGTAATACCACCTATTACTATAGAGCCCTTATCCAATACCTCAGGCCGCTCAGTACTTGTTCGTATTAATACAGCGGGAAAGTTTAGGATAGCTGATTCTTCGCTTAAAGTTCCACTATCAGAAAGTACACAGAAAGCATGTTTTTGAAGTTTATTGTAGTCTAAAAGTCCAAATGGTTTATGAATTTTAATAAGGGGATGTAGTGGGATTTTAGTATCTTGAATTCGCTTCAAACTTCTTGGATGAGTAGAATAAATGATGGGAAGTTTATATTTGTCTGCCACTTGCTGTAATCCATGCATAAGGTTTCGAAAGTTTTGATCATGATCAATGTTTTCTTCCCTATGAGCACTAACTACTATATATTTTCCAGACTCTAATTTTAAATCATTTAAAATTTGGCTATTATCAATTTTTTCTTTAAAAAGTTCAAGTACTTCAGGCATTGGGGACCCTGTTACGAAAATAAAATCCTTTCTAATTCCTTCACTCAATAGAAAACGGCGGCCATGTTCAGTATAAGGTAAATTTACATCACTAATATGATCAACCAATCTCCGATTAATTTCCTCAGGCACATTTTCATCAAAGCAACGATTACCGGCTTCCATATGGAATATTGGAATTTTTAATCGTTTGGCGGCAATAGCACTTAATGCACTATTCGTATCCCCTAATATCAATAGTGCATCAGGCATTTCCTTTAATAAAATTTCATATGATTTTGAAATGATATTTCCAATAGTTTCACCTAGATGTTTCCCGACAACATTTAATATATAGTCTGGTGTTCTTAACTCTAACTCCTCAAAGAAGATCTTATTTAAATTTGGATCCCAGTTCTGACCCGTATGGACAAGAATATGGTTGAAATATCGGTCACAGGCTTGAATGACAGCCGATAATCTTATAATTTCAGGTCTTGTACCTACTATCGTCACTACCTTTTTTTTACTCATTTTCCACCTCTTTTACATACGTATCTGATCGCTCTGGATCAAATATTTCATTTGCCCAAAACAGCACAATAAGTTCACTGTCCCCAATATTTTCTAATGAATGGGTATACCCTGGAGGGATATCTACAACTTGAACAATGGCATCTGTCACTACGTATGAAATGATTTTATCGGAAAAAATATCTCGTAGTTTAATCTTTGCTTTACCTTTTATGACACAAAACTTTTCAACTTTTGTGTGATGATAATGATTACCACGAATGACACCAGGATGAGATGTTGAAATGAAAATTTGACCAGAATGATCCGATTTTAATAGTTCTACCAGACTTCCACGTTGATCTTGCTTCATTTCTAAACTATATGCAAAATCGTTTTGGTCCAAATAAGACAAATAAGTTGAATAAAGTGCTTTAGTCAAAGGGTTGGATAAATCAGGCAAAATCAAGTTCTTGCGTATTTTATGAAATTCATAAAGTTGATTGGCCAGATTTTTTAGAGTTATTTTATATGTTGGGGTGACTTGATAAATGGATTTATTTCTTACTTCGTTTAACCGATATATTCGACTTTTAAATTCTTTAATTACATCGTCGATATATACTAACTCTATTTCTTTTAGTGGATCATGGATTTCAATGTCTAAATCACGTGAAATGTTAAAACAAAAAGACGCAACTACAGAGTTATATTGTGGTTTTCCCCATTTGCCAAACACGTTTGTTAAGCGGTAAATAAACACCTTGTTATGGTCCGTTTCTTGTGCATATTTTTCAAGGATTTCTTCTGCCTTTTTCTTGCTTTTTCCATATGGTGTGTGATTTGTAGCTTGAATACTAGAAGACATGACAATAATAGGTTTTCTGTCTATTTTCCTCAGGATTCTAGTAATCTGTTCCGTTAGATGGACATTTCCTTTAATAAATTCGCTTTGATCATCGTTTACCCTATTAACTCCTGCCAGATGATAAATTACGTCTGCCTGCTTTAATAATTGTTCCAATTCATCAATTGTATTATCCCTTGTATAGGTTTGAATCGAAATGTTCTTAACTTCTCCTAAAGCAACATATAGATTCCTACCTATAAATCCATTAGCACCAGTTATTAAAACATTTATTATACCCTTCTCCTTCATTTAAAGCACCGCCTTAGGTAGAAAGAACATTTGCTTTTCTAAGGATTTCTTCTATTTCACTAAGTGACATTAATTCATCACTAGACTGGTATCTGGTGAAAGGTACTTTTGGTAAATGATTGTACTTTTTTTCTAGACCCTCTGGGGCATATGAAGGTAAGATTACGTAGTATTTCTCATCAAATTTATACGTGTTTTGGGATTCGAAATTAGACACTAATACTTCATGAAGTTTTTCTCCTGGACGAATTCCAATCTTTTTAATTTCTATTTCATTTTTTGCAAATTGTTCTTCCAAAACTTTAATCAAATCAATAATTCTACATGACTTCATCTTCATTACAAAAGTTTCTCCTCCAATGGCCAATTCAGAAGCTTGTATTAGTAAATCAATGGCTTCTGAAACTGTTAGGAAAAAGCGTGTCATTTCATTTGAAGTTAAAGGTACTTGATTGTGTTGTTTAATTTGGTCTATAAAAAAAGGAATGGCACTGCCGTTGGTACCAATCACATTACCACCACGTATACATACAAATCGTGTATCTTTACTCAATTGGTTTGCTTGAATCATCAATTTTTCTCCAATGGCTTTGGTTAGCCCATAAAGATTAACCGGGTCAACAGCTTTGTCAGTTGAGACATCGATAACCTTTTTTACTCCGTGATGGATACTGGCTTTAATGATATTCTCTGTACCAATAATATTAGTTTTAATAGCCTCTGAAGGTTGATCCTCACAAATCGGTACATGCTTTAATGCTGCCAAATGAAAAACATAGTCCACCCCTTTTGTTGCATGGTATACAGCTTCATAATCCCGCACATCACCGATTACAAATTTAAGGCAGTTATAATCAGAAAACATTCGATTCATCTTGACTTGGGCATATTCATTCCTTGAGAAAATGCGAATTTCTTGCGGTTTGAAATTTAGTAATTTATTGACTAGTTCGTTTCCCCAAGAGCCGGTCCCGCCAGTTATTAATATTTTTTTATTTTGAAACATTAACACCTCTCCTTGTGTATAAGTTATTTGAAGAAATCCATTAATATATAGAAATCACTATAATATTATGTGAGAGGGGGGGCAAGGACACGGCTAATGTAACGTGGTCAATCGTTTCTGAGGCTTGATTTCTAGATTGATTTTATTCGTGCGAATATACGGTTGCCGGATGAGGAATGAACATTCAGGCAACAATTTCTTGAATCTTTGAATTGAAATCATGATGGCCACTTTCATCGGGGAATAATAAGGAGGGTATTTACATATAAATCTTTTTTATCATCGAAAGCATAAATTGGCTTTCTAGCTCTACAAATTCCACAAAATACCTAGGTAATTTATTCAGCACGGATTATTAAGATTCATATTATATATGAATATATAAATAAAATTATTTAAATAAGGAGTGCTGAATATTGTTGGGTACCCGATTTACTGGGCAAAGGAAGCCAGATAAACGTATCATTGTATATATTCCTTTTAATAATCTAAATGTTCGGGAGACATTACGAACTGATCTTTATGATTATGCAAATTTACCAAATGAAGATACACATCTAACAGAGGAATGGATCAATAAAAGGATCTTTCTTTTCATGAATTTTACCTTAAAGAGTCTTATTAACCAATCCAATCCAAACTATCTTGCTTTTATCGTGTATCATGATAGCACAAAACAATATATTGAAAATGCATTGTTAAATTATCCCCCCCTCCCCTTTAATATAAGGTTTGTTTCCAGCAGCGAGTATGAGAAGACAGTAATAAATACTCTTAATGGGTATAAATACTTCTATGAACTACATCTCTACAGCGATGATGCCTACCATAAGAATTATATAGATTTTCTTTATCGTTACAGACCTTCACTTCAAACCAAAGTGTTAATTTGTCAAAATGGTTATATTTACGATTCTGCGAGGAACGAACTTGCTGAGTATTTTAATTTCTCAAGTTCATTTAATTGTTTAATCTATAGAGTAAAAGATTACTTAAAAGGGATGAGACATAATATTTTCCAACCATCGGAAACTGGAATTTGGACTGGAGCCATAAAACTTCCACATGAAATCATTGAGGATCGATTCTATATTAATCATATTCATAAGGTAAATTCAGCTTTCTTCTTAGAAGATGAAAAAAAAGAAAATCCTGTTCAGAAATATTGGGTAGATAAGGATGGTAAACCATTAAACTATATAGGAAAAAAGATAACTAATGAAAAAGAAAAACAAAGAATTCTTCAAGAGTTTTTAGGAATCAATTACAGAATTAATACATCTTGGCTCTAAGGAGCTAATAAAAGGTTTATCATACTATTCTACTAAAACGTTATAGGATGAATGACGTTGAATCTTAGCAAAAATTGATTGTGGTTTGATGTCCTGTTTTTCCAGATTTTATAACAATATTAAAGGGAAGCTTTAATTTTCAAGGCTTCCCTTAATTATGATTGTTTTAACTAAGGTTATTTTGGAGTAGCGAGGAAATATAGTCTGTTGAATACACTTTTCCAAACTCAGGTAATTGATTCTCTCCTAATACTTGATTTTCCAGGGGATTGCTATTAACAGAATACATCATTTCTGCGAGATGAACACTATCACGAAAGCTTCCTACTTGAAAAAATAAAACATATTTTGTTTCAACTAATTCCAGACTTTTTAGCAAAACGTCGCGTAAGACACCGTTTGGCGTAGAAAAATATTGCATTCGAACATCAGGAATTTCATTTGTCACTGGAAGAAACTCTTGTTTAGAGGAAATATCATGAATTATTAACCTATAGTTTGAAATGGACTGATCCAACACCAACTCCAGAGCTTGTTTTGATAATTCAGATGAATCTCCTACAGGAAAAATAATTGTGAGCTCAGGGGAAATATTCCTCCGTTTGCGTGCTTCAGTCATAACAAAATGCATTAGATACCGTCTTCTTCTGCGCTTTTCGTTTGAATTTTTTATTTGAATCGAATTACTGTAAGGAGCTTCAATCCTGAATTCCATAAGTTTTTGAGGAACAAATGTAATTTCACAGTGCTCAGTTAATCGCAAAAAATAATCGTAGTCCTCAACTGGAGTATATTGGTACCCTTCTATTTTTTGTGCATAAGTTTTCTTATACATGAATGAATAACCTACAAAATAAACATTTACCAAGTTTTCTTTTGGCTGGTCCTGATGTTTGAAAAAAAAGTCCCAATGTTTAAATGGTTTACCTTCTGCGTCGATGAATCGAAAACTACTATATGCCAAGCCAACCTCTGGTGGTGCGTTTATTAATTGCTTCCTTAAAACATATAGAAAATTAGGATAGTAAATATTATCACTTGATACCCATGTTAAATACTTAATATTATTTTGTTTCATTAAAAAGTTAAAGCCTATATTTAAAGCAGATGCGGTTCCGTTATTATATATCCTTGGAATCAATCGAATTCTTTTATCTTTTTTAGCATAATGGTTAGCAATATTTACAACATTTGGTGTTACTCCATCAATAACAATAACCAATAGAAAGTTGCGATAGTTTTGATTGAGGATAGAGTCTATAGCTGCCTTAAAAATACTATCATCTTGCTTATACACAGGCATGACAATCCCTACATCAGCCACAAATAAAATCACTCCCTTATTCTGAATTATATTTTAATTTATTCGAAAATTTATGTATGGACACGGCATTTCTTCTGTTTTAATTTCATTTCTTTTTACAGGGGAATTTAACCATTTTCCCAAACAATAAATTACTTCTCGCATAATAGAGAATATGAGAGAGGCTTCCCTCTTTATTAGGATTGACAGGGTGCGATACTCACTAGGTTAATTTAATTCCTGCGAAGGGAGCATAGCATGATGATAAAGGAGAATGGAAATGGAAAATTCATATCGGCTCATTCAAAATTACTTACAGACAAGATTTCAATTGTTATTCCTTTTTATAACTGCAGGTATGTTGACAGAGCTATTACGAGTGCCCTAAGCCAAACATACAAAAATATCGAAATAATTGTTGTAGATGATGGATCAACAAAGTATGTCGAAAAACTTGGGCCTTTTATGAAGAAAATAAAATATGTAAAAAAAGAAAATGGAGGTACGGCTACCGCTTTAAATGTCGGGATAAAACAAGCAAGTGGGGATTACTTTGTTTGGTTAAGTTCCGATGATTTATTACATCACGCAAAGGTTGAGAAACAATTAGCTTTTATGAAACAACAAAAAGCATTATTTTCCTTTACAAATTTTAATTGGATTGATAAAAATAATACACTGATTCGATTGGCGGTTAATCCGAAATTCCCCAATAAAATTTCTTTTTATCAATATATGAAGAAAGGATGTCCAATCAATGGTTCGACCGTCATGATCAAACTAGACCTTTTCTCAGATGTCGGCTTATTTGATGAAACAATGCTCTATACGCATGATTATGATTTATGGAACCGAATCGTATTAAAGCATGATATGCATTTTCTAGATCGACCACTTACTTTCTATAGGGTGCACGATAATATGGGCAGCAAAAGATTCACTGCAGCAATAATGAAAGAAGTGGATGTTATAAAAAAACGGTACAGCCAAAAACTTGATCAATTAATTGCAAAGGCTAAGAGTTGACAGAAAAAAATTACGAAAATTTTTTAGAAGTCGTAAACGAGGATGTATCAACATTGTAAGCGTATACAATAAATCTGATAAATATAAATTATCGCACAATTCACAAAAATACTGTTGACGCAGAGAGAATTTCCGAGTAAGATAGTCCTCAAATAAGAAATCTGAATGTTTAAAGAATAGCCATTAATCAAACACCAATGAAAGTTATTTTCCATACTCACGAACGCGATGAAGAGGATAAGTAATTTTATGAATAGTGGATCAACAGAGAGCCGGGCCAGCTGAAATCCGGTGGTCGCTACCTAAAATGAACTCACCTCGGAGTGCTATCTTGAAAGAATCCTTTTAGTAGGGATAGCCGAGTGCCAAACACTCGTTATCAAAAGGGTCACAATTGACCATAAGTGCACGCGCGCAAGCCGTGAATTAGGGTGGTACCGTGGAAAAGCTTCCAAAGCCTTTTCATCCCTTTTGCCTAGCTTTAGTAGGCATATGGGGATGGATGGGCTTTTTATATTTTGGCTGTGTTTATGAACTGTGTTGATATTAGCCTTATGTGTATGGAGTGAACGTATTTACTCGATACGAGCAACGAAGTGAATCCAAACGCATAAGGCGGTATCAGGCAACAATAGTTTTACAGAGCCTATATTTTTAAAAAAAGAGGAGGGCAACGAATGTTACAGGAGACTGCCTTTACGGACATGAAGGCTGAAAGCAAACAACAGTTAAGTGGTTCGGATCTTTTGTTACAAGCATTAGAAAGGGAGCAGGTAGAAGTCATTTTTGGATACCCTGGAGGAGCAGTTTTACCTATTTATGACAAGATTTATGATTCCAAAATTCTTCATGTTCTACCCCGTCATGAACAGGGGGGAATACATGCTGCTGAGGGTTATGCACGAGTTACGGGGAAACCGGGCGTCGTAATTGTAACATCGGGACCGGGAGCGACCAACATTGTAACAGGTTTAACGGATGCAATGATTGATTCTCTTCCATTAGTTGTTTTTACGGGCCAAGTTGCCACCGGCGTAATTGGAACAGATGCTTTCCAGGAAGCGGATATTCTTGGGATTACTACTCCAATAACTAAGTATAACTATCAGGTTAGAAATATCGAGGAAATTCCTTACATTGTGAAAGAAGCTTTTTATATTGCGAGCTCAGGTAGACCAGGTCCGGTTCTCATTGATATTCCAAAGGACATTGCAACAGGTCTGGCGGAGGTGCCGGAAGATAAAGAAATTGAACTTCCAGGCTACCAGCCAACGACAAAGCCAAACTATCTGCAAATTCGCAAGCTAACAGAGGCAGTCAGCCGAGCAAAGAAACCAGTCATTCTTGCTGGCGCAGGCATTCTTCATGCAGATGCAGCAGAGGAACTAAAAGTTTACGCAGAGCAACAAAGGATCCCAGTTGTTCATACCCTGCTTGGCTTAGGAGGTTTCCCCGCAGAGCACAAGCTGTTCCTCGGAATGGGAGGTATGCATGGCTGCTATACCGCCAATATGGCTTTATACGAAACGGACCTTCTCATTAATATCGGTGCCAGATTTGATGACCGTTTAACAGGGAATCTAGCCCATTTTGCACCATATGCAACGGTAGCCCATATTGATATTGATCCAGCTGAAATTGGGAAAAACGTACCAACAGAAATCCCTGTCGTAGCAGATGCCAAGGAGGCTCTCAAGCAGCTTATTGCACAGGAAGGAAAGCCTCCAGCTCATGAGGAATGGCTCCAAACGCTAGAAAGCTGGCAGCAGGAATATCCTTATGTTTATGAAAAAAATAATAGTCAGCTAAAGCCGCAAAAAGTAATGGAAATGCTCTATGAAAAGACCAATGGAAATGCCATTGTGGTGACAGATGTAGGGCAGCATCAAATGTGGGCTGCACAATATTACAAGTTCTCGAAGGCGAATAGATGGGTAACATCTGGTGGTCTAGGAACGATGGGCTTCGGACTTCCAGCAAGTATCGGCGCTTCTTTAGCTGACAAGAACGCATGTGTACTGGCGGTACTTGGGGATGGCGGCTTCCAAATGAGCACTCAAGAATTAGCTGTCATTCGGGAATTTAATTTGCCGATAAAAATTGTGATTTTAAACAATGGATCACTTGGAATGGTTAGACAGTGGCAAGAGCTATTCTATGAAGAACGTTATTCCCATAGTAAGAATCCAGTTCAACCTTCTTTTGTAAAGCTAGCTGAAGCCTATGACATTAAAGGGTATGTCATCCAAACAGAAGAAGAAGCGGAAGCCGTTTTATCTGAAGTGTTAAATAATCGAGAGCCAGTATTGCTTGATTTCCGGATTGACCCAGGGGAGAATGTATACCCAATGATTGCGCCAGGAAAAGGCTTGAATGAAATGGTGGGTGTGAAGCTATGAAGAGAATCATTACATTAACGGTTAACAATCGACCAGGGGTACTCAATCGGATCACCAATCTTTTTTCAAAGAGAAACTACAACATTGAAAGCATTACGGTTGGTCACACCGAAATCGAAGGAGTATCAAGAATTACCTGTGCTGTCAATGTGGAAAACGATAGCATTATTGAACAGATTACGAAACAGCTGAACAAGCAGATCGATGTTCTGAAGGTAACCGATATCAGCGAGCAAGCGATGGTTGCAAGGGAGCTCGCCTTGATTAAAGTCCTTTCCACTCCAAACACAAGAAGTGAGATTAATGCGATTATTGAGCCGTTCCGAGCATCCATTGTGGATATAGGCAAAGACAGTCTGGTTATTCAAATCACGGGTGAATCAGATAAAATCGAAGCCTTTATTGAGCTTATCAAGCCGTATGGAATTAAGGAGCTTGCTAGAACAGGAACAACTGCGTTCCCGAGAGGCACACAACGTACTAAAGATTCTACAAGAAATATTTCTATTGTCTAAAACAATTAAACAACTACCAGAAGGGGAGATTATCAATGGCAAAAATGTATTATAACGGAGACGCAAACGAAGCTTATTTAAATGGAAAAAAGGTTGCAGTAATTGGTTATGGCTCTCAAGGTCATGCCCATGCACTTAATATGAGAGATAGTGGGGTCGATGTGGTTGTCGGACTCAGAAAAGGAAAGTCATGGGACAAAGCGGTAGAAGATGGCTTAGAGGTCTACACTGTAGCTGAAGCAACGGCTAAAGCAGATGTGGTCATGATTCTTTTACCTGACGAGCTTCAACCAAAGGTATATAAGGAAGAAATTGAACCTAACTTAACGAATCAGGCATTAATGTTCGCTCACGGATTCAATGTTCATTTCCATCAAATTGTTCCACCAACAACCTGTGACGTGCTTTTAGTTGCGCCAAAGGGTCCGGGACATTTGGTGAGAAGAACGTACCAGGAGGATGCTGGAGTTCCTGCATTATTTGCCATCTATCAGGATGTAACGGGAGAAGCAAGGGAGCTCGCATTAGCGTATGCAAGAGCGATTGGTGCTTTGAGAGCTGGGGCGCTCGAAACGACATTCAAGGAAGAAACGGAAACCGATCTATTTGGGGAGCAAGCAGTTCTTTGCGGAGGTACTACGGCACTTGTTAAGGCAGGCTTTGAAACACTTGTTGAAGCTGGTTACCAGCCGGAACTTGCTTATTTTGAAACACTACACGAATTAAAGCTGATTGTTGACCTTATGTACGAGGGTGGGCTTGCTGGAATGCGCTATTCTATTTCAGATACGGCTCAATGGGGCGACTTTGTAACGGGGCCTCGTATCGTAACAGATGAAGTGAAGAAGGAAATGAAGGCAGTTCTGAAGGATATCCAGGATGGCCAGTTTGCAAAAGGTTGGATTCTTGAGAATCAAGCAAATCGTCCGGTATTCAATGCCATTAATGAAAGGGAAAATGAGCATCTAATTGAAAAGGTCGGGAAAGAGCTTCGTGCGATGATGCCGTTCGTTAATAAAAATCGCAAGAAGGAAGTAGTAGGTAGTGTTGAGTAAAGAAAGTTAAAAATTCATAAGGATGGAGAGGTCATAATGAAGAAGCATATCGCCGTTTTGCCGGGAGATGGAATAGGAAAAGAGGTTACTAGGGGGGCTATTGAGGTTCTTCGTGCCATTGGAGAAAGATTTGGACACCATTTTTCCTTCTCTTATGGGGAAATTGGTGGTGGAGCAGTGGATGAGTTAGGCACACCATTGCCAGACGAAACCATTGAGCTATGTAAGAATAGCGATGCTGTGCTTCTAGGTGCTGTCGGCGGGCCGAAATGGGATAGGCTGCCTGTCCACTTGCGTCCAGAAAAAGGGTTGCTCAAAATTCGTAAAGAGCTAGATCTTTATGCGAATCTACGTCCGACAAACTATTATTCTAGTCTTGCGGATGCCTCTCCATTAAAAAAGGAAATCATCGAAGAAGTCGATCTATTGATGGTTAGAGAATTAACAGGCGGTCTTTACTTTGGAAAGCCAAGTGAACGCGTAGAGCGGGATGGCAGCGATGCAGTAGTAGATACCCTGTTTTATCAAAAGGAGGAAATGGTGCGTGTCATTAAGCTTGCTTTCGAATTGGCTCGCAATCGAAGTGGCAAAGTAACCTCCGTGGATAAGGCAAATGTATTGGAATCAAGTCGAATGTGGCGAGAGGTTGCTGAGGAGGTTGCCAAGGAGTTTCCTGATGTAGCTTTAGAGCATATGCTTGTGGATAATGCCGCGATGCAAATGGTGAGGAATCCTAAGCAGTTTGATGTGGTCGTTACGGAGAACATGTTCGGGGATATTCTTAGCGATGAAGCGTCGGTACTAACGGGTTCACTTGGCATGCTACCATCTGCAAGTATTTCAGAAAAAGGTCCATATTTATACGAGCCAATCCATGGATCGGCTCCAGATATTGCGGGTCAAAATATCGCCAATCCGTTGGCAACGATTCTTTCTGTAGCGATGATGCTCCGTCTCTCCTTCGGACTTGAAAAAGAAGCCGAGGCGGTGGAGACCGCCGTGAATGAAGTACTAAATAGTGGATTCAGAACGAGGGATATTGGTTCCCCTGGTAAAAAGATGGTCACAACGACAGAAATGGTGGAGGAAGTCAAAGCAACCATCCTTGATAACGAGACCATTAATAGCATTATGGGATGCTACGTTTAGGATGCAAGCAAGACCAACCAAAACACAATGCACCGCAACTTACACGACCTTTATGGTCGTGTTTCCTTATAAAAAAGTCATTAGGAGGGGAAAAGAGTGGGGAAATCTATTATTGATAAAATCTGGGAAAAGCATGTAGTCCATCGTGAGGAAGGGAAACCCGATTTGCTCTATATTGATTTACACTTAGTCCATGAGGTAACTTCACCACAGGCTTTCTCAGGATTAAGAATGAAGAATAGAAGAGTTCGAAGACCTGATCGCACGTTTGCTACGATGGATCACAATGTGCCAACGATTAATCGAACGCAAATTGATGATGAAGTAGCCTTAAACCAAATGACCACCCTTGAGAAAAACTGTCTTGAATTCGGAATCGAATTAGCTGGCATCGATAGCCCAGAGCAGGGAATCGTACATGTGATCGGACCAGAACTTGGATTAACCCAGCCGGGAAAAACGATCGTTTGTGGGGATAGCCATACATCAACACATGGGGCATTCGGAGCCCTCGCATTTGGAATCGGAACAAGCGAGGTTGAGCATGTTTTAGCCACGCAGACCTTATGGCAGTCTAAGCCGAAGACACTGAAGCTAGAGATTAATGGAAAGCTAGCTGAGGGTGTCACAGCCAAGGATGTGATCCTCTATATTCTCGCAAAGCACGGAATCAAATTTGGTACTGGTCACGTAATTGAATATTGTGGGGAAGTTGTCAGGAACATGTCAATGGAAGAAAGAATGACGATCTGTAACATGTCCATCGAGGGCGGAGCAAGGGCCGGCCTAGTAAGTCCTGATCAAACAACCTTCGATTATTTATGGGGGAGAAAGCATGCTCCAAAAGATGAGGAATTCGAAAAGTATGTAGAAAAATGGAAAGAACTTGCATCGGATCAGGATGCTGAATATGACACCATCATCCAAATTGATGGCAATGATATCGCTCCAATGGTTAGCTGGGGAACGAATCCATCGATGACGGCAAAGGTCGATGGGAGAATTCCGACAATAGCAGATTGTGAAACAGAATTAGAAAGGGATTCTTTAACTCGTGCATTAGCCTATATGGACTTAAAGGAAGGACAAAGAATAGAAGATATTAAGATTCAACATGTGTTCATCGGTTCTTGTACAAATTCGAGAATTGAGGACATTAGAGCGGCAGCAAGCGTTGTGAAAGGAAAGCAGGTGCATCCTGAAGTGAGAGCCTTAGTTGTACCTGGTTCACAGCAGGTGAAAAAACGAGCGGAAGCGGAAGGGCTGGATAAAGTATTTATCGAAGCGGGATTTGAATGGCGCGATGCAGGCTGTAGCATGTGCTTAAGCATGAATGCAGATGTCGTCCCAAGCGGTGAACACTGTGCTTCAACTTCAAACCGAAACTTTGAGGGGCGCCAGGGTGCCGGGGCAAGAACGCATTTAGTTAGTCCTCAAATGGCAGCAGCGGCAGCGCTGAATGGACATTTTGTAGATATTCGAAAAACCTATGCAACAGTTTAAAGGGGAGGGACCAGAGATGAGCGGGTTTAAGGAGCTAACGGGAAAAGCGGTTGCACTCGATCGTGCAAACGTAGATACAGATCAAATCATTCCAAAGCAATTTTTAAAGAGAATTGAGAAAACAGGATTTGGCAGATTTTTATTTTATGACTGGAGATTCAAATCTGAAGGTCAGCTTAATGAAGAGTTTGAGCTTAATAAACCAGAGAATGAGGGCGCAACAATCCTGATCGCAAATGAGAACTTTGGCTGTGGCTCCTCCCGGGAGCATGCCCCGTGGGCACTGCTTGACTATGGCTTCAAAGCCGTAATTGCCCCATCATTCGCAGATATTTTTAATCAAAATTGCTTGAAAAATGGGATGCTCCCTATTGTCTTAAAAGAGGAAGAGGTTAAATATTTGCTCACAAAGGGAAAAGAGAAGGCATTTGCTCTACATATTAATTTGGAAGAGCAAACGGTGAAGGATGAGGATGGTTTCACAGCAGAATTCCCAATCTCCGCTTATTGGAAAACAATGCTCCTAAATGGCTGGGATGAGATTGAAATTACGATGCAATTAGATGAACAAATTTCTGCGTTCGAGCAAAAAACAGAGATGATAGGATAATATGAAATGTTGCAGGAGGCAATCGATTATCGGTTGCTTCTGTTTTGTTTTTTCACTCTTTACATGCTAAACTTACCTCAACAAATTTAGAGGCGGTAGCAAAATGAAGAAAAATGGACCTAAAATCATTCCGTTTCCCGACCTTGAGAAAAGGCTTGTGGATAAGGGGCTAGAACAGCTTCAAGAAAAAAAGTTCACAGCTGCCATTCAAATGTTTGAAGAAGCGAAAGAGCTTGCCCCTGACGACAGTAATGTCTATATGGGCCTAGTCCTCGCTTATTATGAATCAGGTGCGCTTGAGAAAGCGAAGGATCTGGCAAAGATAATGCTGAAGGAAGGAATCGGAGAATACTTCCAAACACTCGATCTCTATATGATGATCCTTGTGCAATTGCATGATTATGAGGAGGTAGTTACAACGATAGAGGCGCTTGAGGATGAGCAGGCGATACCTTTTGAGAAAAGGGAGCATTTTTCGAACTTTTTGACCTTTAGTAAGCGGATGGTTGAGAATAGGCTAAGTTCACTTGAATCTGAGGATGAACCTGAGTATGTACCGCATAGACCGTTAGATTTACTGGAAAACAATGATAGCAATCTGCAAATGCGGAAGATTGTGGAGCTCTCGCAAAAAAATATTCGCCCTTACATAAAGGAAATTAAGGCGTACTTACAAAGTAAGGAGGGGCATCCATTTCTCAAAACCATGCTTATAAATATTTTACAGGAGCAGGAATATGAAAAAGAGGTGATCGTTGCAAAATTTGGTGATGAAAAACATATTGTCCCTACGGCTCTTCCCTCTCTCCATGACTTCAAGCAATTTTTGGAGATTAAGGAAAAGGTTGAAGATTTAGAGGGCAAGGATCCAACATTTTTTCATCAGTTAATCAGTCTTGTGGAAAGACATCTATATTTATTGTACCCGTTTGAATTAAAGCCTAGTAGCCCTGCGGTTTGGGCTGCTGCCTATCACGTAACCGTCCTAGAATATCATGGAAGAGAAGCGTCGATAAGAGGGATAGCAGAGCTGTATCAAACGTTGCCAGAGGAAGTGGAAAAAGCCGTTTCTTTTATTACAAAATTAGAAGAAATTTCTTATCCGAATCTCTAGCTTCTCTGTTGAAACAGACAAAACGTATGTTATAATGTAGTGGTTGTAATGTGTAATAATTGTATTTACATATTAATTTGGATATGGAATGATCTAAAACATATTCACGAAATCGGAATGAGAATAGATTTTTGGAGGGAATTTTAGTATGTCCGCAAAATGGGAAAAAACAGAAGGAAACCAAGGTGTCCTTACAATTGAAATTGATGCAGAAAAGCTTAACGAAGGCTTAGATTTTGCGTTTAAAAAGGTTGTTAAACAAGTGAATGTTCCAGGCTTCCGTAAAGGAAAAATGCCACGTGGAATGTTTGAAAAACGTTTCGGTGTTGAATCACTTTATCAAGATGCGATCGATTACCTTTTACCTGAAGCATATGCAAATGCAATTGAAGAAACTGGAATTGATCCAGTAGATCGCCCTGAAATTGATGTAGAGCAAATTGAAAAGGGCAAGCCCGTTATTTTCAAAGCAACCGTTACGGTTAAACCAGAAGTGAAGCTTGGTGAATACAAAGGCTTAGAGGTAGAAAAGTTTGATACAGAAGTAACGGATGAAGAAGTAGAAAATGAATTAAAGGCTCTTCAAGAGCGTCATGCAGAGCTTGTTGTAAAAGAAACTGCAGCTGAAAATGGTGACACGGTTGTCATGGATTTCGAAGGCTTTGTCGACGACGTTGCTTTTGAAGGTGGTCAAGCAGACAACTATACATTAGAGCTTGGCTCTGGACAATTCATTCCTGGATTCGAGGAGCAGTTAGTTGGTGCTGCTGCTGGAGAAGAAAAGGATGTTAAGGTAACATTCCCAGAGGATTACCATGCGGCAGAGCTTGCAGGTAAAGAAGCCGTGTTTAAAGTAAAGATTCATGAAGTAAAAGGAAAAGAACTTCCAACTCTTGATGACGAGTTTGCAAAAGATGCTGACGATGAAGTAGAAACATTAGATGCTTTAAAAGAAAAAATCAAGACAAGTCTTGAAGAGAGCAAAAAGCATGAGGCAGAGCATCATGTACGTGATACGGCTGTTGAAAAAGCTGCTGATAATGCCGAGATTGATGTACCAGAGGTTATGGTGACAAACGAAATCGATCGCATGATGCAGGAATTTGAGCAACGCATTCAGATGCAGGGCTTGAACTTAGATCTTTACTTCCAATTCTCTGGTCAAGACGAAGAAGCTCTACGTGAGCAAATGAAGGAAGACGCTGCGAAGCGTGTACGCATCAATTTAACTCTTGAAGCGATCGCAAAAGAGGAAAATATTGAAGTTACACCAGAAGAGGTAGACGAAGAGCTTAAGAAAATGGCTGAAATGTACAATATGACTGTAGAAAATATTACTGCAGCACTAGGAAGCGTAGAAGGCTTAAGAGCTGATATTCAGCTTCGTAAAGCAGTTGACTTCCTTGTAGATAACAGCAAAACGATTGAGTAATTGAAACCTTCATAAACAAGGCGCGATATTTATCGTGCCTTGTTTTAAAATAGTAGGCTAATTTATGCTTTTTTTATGGCAAAGCAGCCTATACCATTTATTTCATACATATACATATTTTTAAGCAACTAATTTTTAATATATCTTTAACAGAAAATACCGATTTAACCTGATTCATTTTGGTTAAGCTTAACTAGTACATAGCCAATTTTCGAAATGATAAAAGCTCGAAGGTTCATGTTTCATCCCTAAGAGTTATCATTTCCTGTCCATACATAATATGTGGTACAATGCAATACATAACAATCGCATTATCTTTACAGAAGTAAGGGATTAACAGGTCGAAAAAGTTAATAGTCCCTACTGTTTTGTGAATGGTAGAAAACGGGTATGAGTAAGACAGATGAATTCAAACTTCGGTTTTTTGATTTTTAGAAGTTTTAAGGGGTGAAGAAATTGTTCAAATTTAATGACGAAAAAGGACAACTAAAGTGTTCCTTCTGTGGTAAAACACAGGACCAGGTTCGTAAGCTAGTAGCTGGACCGGGGGTATATATATGTGATGAATGTATTGAGCTATGTACAGAAATTGTTGAAGAAGAGCTGGGAACAGAGGAAGAAGTTGAATTTAAGGATGTTCCAAAGCCAAAGGAAATAAGAGAAATTCTAGATGAATACGTGATTGGCCAGGATCAAGCAAAGAAAAGCCTATCTGTAGCCGTGTATAATCATTATAAGCGTATCAATTCTAACAGTAAGATTGATGACGTTGAGCTATCCAAGAGTAATATTGCCATGATTGGTCCGACAGGAAGCGGGAAAACCTTGCTTGCTCAAACACTTGCACGTATTTTAAACGTTCCGTTTGCGATTGCAGATGCAACATCATTAACAGAGGCGGGCTATGTTGGTGAGGATGTGGAAAACATCCTGTTAAAACTAATTCAAGCTGCTGACTATGATGTGGAAAAGGCAGAAAAAGGAATTATTTATATTGATGAAATTGATAAGGTAGCACGTAAATCTGAGAACCCATCAATTACGAGAGATGTCTCCGGTGAAGGGGTGCAGCAGGCCCTTTTAAAAATCCTTGAAGGTACGGTCGCTAGTGTGCCGCCTCAAGGAGGACGTAAGCATCCACACCAGGAATTTATCCAAATTGACACAACCAATATTCTTTTCATTTGTGGCGGTGCTTTTGATGGAATCGAACCGATTATTAAACGTCGTCTCGGTCAAAAGGTTATTGGCTTTGGAGCGGATTTGAAGCAGCAGGAAATCGATGATAAGGACCTATTATCTAAGGTCTTACCTGAGGATTTACTCAGATTTGGCTTAATTCCTGAATTCATTGGTCGTTTGCCAGTCATTTCTAGCCTTACCCCGCTTGATGAGGATGCCTTGATTCAAATTTTGACTAAGCCAAAGAATGCGTTGGTAAAGCAATATCAGAAAATGCTTGAGCTTGACGATGTGGAGCTAGAATTTGATGAGGAAGCATTACAGGAAATTGCGAAGAAAGCGATTGAACGTAAGACTGGTGCCCGTGGCCTTCGCTCCATCATTGAAGCGATCATGCTGGATGTAATGTATGATCTGCCATCACGCGACGATATTTCAAAATGCATCATCACAAAGGAAACTGTTACTGAAAACAGTGCACCAAAGCTTGTTTTAAATGATGGTACGCTAATTGAAGAAAAGACGAAAACATCTGCTTAAATAAGCATAAAGAGGATAAGGACAAACCGATTTTGGTTGTCCTTATTTTTTTTGGATACATGAATTAATACGAGTATAAGGCGATATCAAAAACAGCATAGGTTATGAAAAAAATGTGGTTTATTCCAATCCTGAGAAGGAGATACTATCCATTATAAACAAGCAAGGGATACAGGAGGGAAAACCAATGAGTTGGACAGGAATCGCCTTATTTATCCAGTTGTTTTTCGGGATAGTGATAGGGCTTTACTTTTGGAATTTATTAAGAAATCAGCGAACCCAAAAGGTATCGATAGATAGGGAGTCTAGGAAGGAAATGGATCAATTGCGAAAAATGAGATCCATTTCTTTAACAGAGCCACTTTCAGAGCGTGTTCGTCCTTCCAACTTTGAAGATATCGTCGGACAGGAAGATGGAATCAAATCTTTGAAGGCGGCACTTTGCGGACCGAATCCACAGCATGTGATTATTTATGGTCCGCCAGGAGTTGGAAAGACGGCCGCTGCCCGCTTAGTTCTCGAGGAAGCCAAAAAAAATCCTAAATCTCCCTTTCGGCCTACATCCGTTTTTGTTGAATTGGATGCTACAACGGCTCGATTCGATGAAAGAGGGATCGCTGATCCACTTATTGGTTCTGTTCACGACCCTATCTATCAGGGAGCTGGTGCCATGGGACAGGCTGGCATTCCACAGCCGAAGCAAGGAGCTGTCACAAATGCACATGGCGGAGTCTTGTTTATTGATGAAATTGGGGAATTACACCCGATTCAAATGAACAAGCTGCTTAAGGTTTTAGAGGATCGGAAGGTCTATTTGGAAAGTGCTTATTATAGTGAAGAAAATACGCAAATACCGAATCATATCCATGATATTTTCAAAAATGGGCTACCTGCAGATTTCAGACTCATTGGTGCGACAACGAGGACTCCAAGTGAGATTCCTCCCGCTATTCGTTCAAGATGTATGGAGGTCTTTTTCCGAGAGCTAACGGAAGAGGAAATTGAAACAGTAGGGAAAAAAGCAGCGGAAAAGGTCAATTTATCCATTAGTGAACAAGGATTACAAACGTTAGCGAATTATGCACGAAATGGACGTGAAGCCGTCAATCTGATTCAGACCTCCGCTGGCTTGGCGATCCAAGAGGAGCGCAATTTTATTAGAGACGAGGATATTGAGTGGGTTGTTCACTCCAGTCAGCTTACCCCCCGCCTCGAGCGTAAAATTATGCATGAGGCTTCCATTGGATTGGTCAATGGTCTTGCTGTCTACGGACCAAACACAGGGGCCCTATTAGAAATTGAAGTCATGGCCATTCCTACTAAAGAAAAGGGAACCATCAACATTACCGGGATTGTCGAAGAGGAAAGCATTGGGGACCGAGGGAAATCGATTAGAAGAAAAAGCATGGCAAAGGGATCGATTGAGAATGTCATCACGGTTCTTCGTTCCATGGGTGTACCAGCCGATGAATATGATATTCATGTTAACTTCCCTGGTGGAATCCCGATTGATGGGCCTTCTGCCGGTATTGCAATGGCAACAGGGATCTATTCGGCTATCTACAAACACCCGATTGATCATACGGTAGCGATGACAGGAGAAATCAGCATCCACGGAAATGTAAAACCAATTGGTGGGGTATACCCGAAAATAAAAGCCGCCAAAAAAGCCGGTGCAAAGACCGTCATTATCCCTAAGGAGAATCTTCAATCGATGCTAAAAGAAATCGATGGAATCAACATCGTACCGGTCATCCATTTATCAGAAGTATTTGACATTGCCTTACTCAAAGAGCACTCAAAGGAGCAAGCCATTACAGCATCCATTGAACTGAAGAAAAAAGAAACGATCTAAAGGATGAAATAAGACTTCGGTTGCATTGTAAACCGAAGTTTTTATATGAAAAGCGGCAAACTGTCCACCCGAGATGGACAAATCCGTATAAATGTCCACCGGCGGTACCAGGTACCGCTTTAAAAATAGACTATTATTAGTAAATACGATAGAATTGTACAATGAATTATCCTATTTTGAAGATTGATATGCATGTGGAGGTGCTAGAAAATGGCGAAAAAGAAGGAAATAATCGTCCCCCTCCTGCCGCTTCGAGGCTTACTCGTATATCCTACTATGGTCTTACATCTTGATGTAGGCCGGGATAAATCGGTTCAAGCATTGGAAAAGGCAATGGTAGATGACAGTCTTATTTTTCTTACTACTCAAAAAGATATGTCCATAGATGACCCTAAGGAAGAAGATTTATATCAGATGGGGACCTTGACTAAGGTGAAACAAATGCTGAAGCTTCCGAACGGCACCATTCGTGTACTAGTTGAGGGTCTTAAGAGAGGTGAAATTGTTACCTTTTACGATGAAGGGGATCATTTTGCCGTCAAATTGAAAACATATGAGGATTTGACAGAGAAAGATATTGAAACGGAAGCCTTCATGAGAACGCTTCTGGAATACTTCGAACAATACATAAAGTTATCAAAGAAAATCTCAGCTGAAACCTATTCAAGTCTAGCGGATATCGAAGAACCAGGAAGAATGGCAGATATTATTGCGTCCCATTTGCCGTTGAAGCTGAAGGACAAGCAAGATATACTAGAGACCATCAATGTAAAAGAAAGAGTCCAGCGCTTGATCGAAATGATTCATAACGAAAAAGAAGTCTTGAATCTAGAAAAGAAAATTGGTCAACGAGTCAAGAAATCGATGGAAAGAACGCAAAAAGAATATTATTTGCGTGAACAGATGAAGGCGATTCAAAAGGAGCTTGGGGAAAAAGAAGGCAAAACAGGTGAAATCGCTGAGCTAACTGAAAAAATTGAGAATGCTCATATGACTGAGCATGTCAAAAAAGCGGCCCTTAAAGAACTAGAACGCTATGAAAAGGTTCCATCTTCTTCCGCAGAGAGCGCCGTTATTCGAAATTATATCGAATGGCTTATCTCACTCCCTTGGACGAATGCGACGGATGATGATCTAGATATCAAAAAAGCGGAACGTATTTTAAATGAGGATCATTACGGACTCGAAAAGGTGAAGGAACGGGTCCTCGAATATCTTGCCGTTCAAAAAATGACCAATTCCTTAAAAGGACCTATCCTCTGTCTTGCAGGACCTCCTGGGGTGGGAAAAACAAGCTTAGCCCGATCGATTGCCAGGTCATTGAATCGCAATTTTGTCCGTATTTCTCTTGGTGGCGTTCGCGATGAATCAGAGATCCGTGGACATCGCCGTACATATGTAGGAGCTATGCCAGGACGAATCATCCAAGGGATGAAAAAAGCAGGAACAATAAACCCCGTATTTTTGCTTGATGAAATCGATAAAATGTCTAGTGATTTTCGCGGGGATCCGTCTGCTGCGATGCTTGAGGTACTAGATCCAGAGCAAAATCACAGCTTCAGTGACCATTATATTGAAGAAACCTATGATTTATCGAAGGTTATGTTTATCGCAACAGCGAATGATCTAGCATCCATCCCTGGTCCATTGAGAGACCGTATGGAAATCATCACGATTGCAGGCTATACAGAGTTAGAGAAAATCAATATTGCAAGGAATCATCTGTTGCCAAAACAAATTAAAGAGCACGGAATGTCAAAGTCCCAGCTACAGGTTCGAGATGATGGCATTCAAAAAATTGTTCGCTACTATACGAGAGAAGCTGGCGTACGAAGCTTGGAGCGTCAATTGGCCGCCATCTGTAGAAAAACAGTCCGTATTATTGTCGCCAATGAAAGGAAACGAGTGGTTGTAACAGAGAAGAATGTCGAGGAATTTTTGGGAAAAACAAAATTCCGCTATGGTCAAGCCGAATTAGAGGATCAGGTAGGAGTCGCGACAGGTCTTGCCTATACAACAGTTGGTGGGGATACTTTACAAATTGAGGTCTCTCTATCACCAGGAAAAGGGAAGCTAGTTTTGACTGGAAAATTAGGCGATGTCATGAAAGAGTCTGCGCAGGCAGCCTTCAGCTATGTGCGTTCAAAGGCCGTTGAGCTTGGAATCGATCAAGATTTTTATGAGAAGACTGACATTCATATCCACGTTCCAGAGGGTGCGGTTCCAAAGGATGGGCCATCAGCAGGAATTACAATTGCAACTGCACTTGTATCAGCTCTCACAGGAAAACCTGTCAGAAAAGAGATAGGAATGACCGGAGAAATCACCCTTAGAGGACGAGTCCTGCCAATTGGTGGCTTAAAAGAAAAATCGCTAAGCGCTCACCGTGCAGGCCTATCCAAAATTATTCTACCGAAGGATAATGAAAAGGATATAGATGATATTCCAGAGAGTGTAAGAAATGATTTACAGTTTGTCCCTGTCACCCATGTGGATGAGGTGTTAAGGCATGCGTTGAATGGTGGTGCGGAATGAAGGTCGTTAGTTCAGACATTGTCATTAGTGCCGTCAAACCAGAGCAATATCCTGAAGGGGACCTTCCTGAGTTTGCCTTAGCGGGTCGTTCGAACGTAGGAAAATCCTCTTTCATTAACAAAATGCTGAATCGAAGAGGGTTAGCACGTATTTCATCAAAACCCGGTAAGACGCAAACCCTTAACTTTTACTTAATTAACGAGATCCTCCACTTTGTTGATGTTCCAGGCTATGGATATGCAAAGGTTTCGAAGAAAGAGCGGGAAGCTTGGGGGAAAATGATTGAAACATATTTTACAACTCGTGAACATTTAAAGGCTGTGTTATTAATCGTTGATGTAAGACATCCTCCGACAAAGGATGACGTCTTGATGTATGACTTTTTAAAGCATTATGAAATTCCTTGTATTGTCATTGCGACAAAAGCGGATAAAATCTCAAAATCAAAATGGCAAAAGCATTTGAAGATCACCCAAGAGGAGCTAGACCTTGACCCAAATGACACCATCATCCTTTTCTCATCCGAAACGGGCTTAGGAAAGGACAAGGCTTGGGCAACGATTGAAAGCTATATGTAAGTAAAAAAGGTAAAAGAGCGTGAAATGCTCTTTTACCTTTTTTTTATTAATAGATAGAGTCCGTAGACAACTAATACGACTGGCCAAAACCTCCAGAAGTCTCCTGCTCCGCTTTCTAATATCCCAAGCCAGTCCACAATTTTATTATAAAATAACAGAAGAATGGCTAATACTAGGAATAATATCCCTTGAAAAAGACCTGCTCGTACCTTTTGATATCTTAGAAGAAATCCAAGAGCGATGATCAAAATGAAGGTTCCGTTGGAGTTCGGCCATACTTCTAGGTATTTGATAATATGAAAATGGAGCCCAAATCCAGTTAGTATGACTCCCGGGAGAATCGCTTCATAGTCTTTTGCTACATATCCTTGAAAAAGGTAAGCGATACCAACGATGATAAGGAAAGTAGGCCAAGTGTCAAAGCCTTGAAAGAAAGAATATTGATTTTGTTGTAAAAAGAAAAAAAGACCAAAACCTAGCAAAATGATAGCTGGGAAAATACGTTGATTTTTCATTCGAACACTTCCAATATTGTTTACTTGAATCGTTTGGGTATATTTGATAAGGTACAAAGGGAGCATATTTGTCGAAAAAACTCATAAAGTTCAAGGCACTTCCGCCTTTCTATTGTCTGGCTACAGTGCCTTTCTTATCATATCATAGGTTTCATGATATGTTCACATTTTTGCGGTGTTAGGAAAGTCTTCTATGCTATAATTATTATTAGCAAATTATGTTTATTATTTGGGGGTCGAAACAAGGATGCATATTTTAACTGTTGGACTTAATTATAAAACAGCCCCTGTAGAAATTCGAGAACAACTTACGTTTGAGCCATCACGGCTTGGGGAAGCCATGCGTGTTCTAAACGGGAAGAAAAGTATTCTCGAGAACGTGATTTTATCCACATGTAATCGTACAGAAATTTATGCGGTTGTCGACCAGCTTCACACTGGCCGTTATTATATTAAGGAATTTCTTTCCGAGTGGTTCGGTATTCCGCAACAAGAATTCTCGCCATTTTTATTTATCAATGAGCAAGATGGGGCGATTGACCATCTATTTAATGTTGCATGCGGACTAAATTCTATGGTGCTTGGCGAAACGCAAATCTTGGGTCAAGTACGTTCTAGCTTCCTTGAAGCTCAGGAAAATCAAACGACAGGAACGGTATTTAACCAATTATTCAAACAGGCTATCACATTGGCGAAACGGGCTCATTCGGAGACGGACATTGGTGCGAATGCGGTATCTGTCAGCTATGCGGCGGTTGAATTGGCAAAGAAAATATTTGGCTCCTTGGATGGAAAGCATGTCTTAATTCTTGGTGCCGGCAAAATGGGCGAATTAGCGATTCAAAACTTGCATGGAAATGGTGCAAGCAAAGTAACTGTCATTAATCGTACCTTTGAGAAGGCACAAAGTCTAGCTAGTCGTTTCTCGGGGCAGGCGAAATCATTAAATGAACTACAATGTGCCCTAGTGGAAGCAGATATCCTGATTAGCTCGACGGGAGCCAAGGATTATGTCGTGACAAAGGAAATGATGGACAACGTCGAAAAAATGCGCAAGGGAAAGCCTTTATTTATGGTGGATATTGCCGTTCCACGTGATCTAGATCCAAAGCTAGCCGAGCTTGAAAGTGTGTTCCTTTATGATATTGATGATTTGGAAGGAATCGTTGAAGCGAATCTACAGGAGCGACAAAAGGCAGCAGAAAAGATCTTGCTCATGATTGAAGCAGAGATCGTAGAATTTAAGCAATGGTTGAACATGCTTGGTGTTGTACCTGTAATTTCTGCACTAAGACAAAAGGCGCTCGAAATTCAAACAGAAACAATGAACAGTATTGAACGCAAGCTGCCACATCTTTCTGAGCGTGATAAAAAGGTACTGAATAAGCATACAAAGAGTATTATCAATCAAATGCTTAAAGATCCGATTTTACAAGCGAAGGAATTGGCTGGTAGCCGTAATTCTGATGAAGCACTCGAATTGTTCATGAAAATCTTCAATATCGAGGAGCTAGTAAAGGAACAGCAGGAATCGAAAGTAGCCGATTTTAAGAAAGCTGTTGTAGCAACTGCTTCCTTTCAATCATAAGAGGGGTTCTATCCATGATTGAAGTGTATATGACTCGGCTGCATGAACTAACGGTCATACTATATGCATTAAGCATTTTATTATATTTTATCGATTATCTTCATAGTAACCGGAAAGCAAACCAAACTGCCTTCTGGTTACTTGCGTTTGTATGGGGATTGCAGACATTGTTTTTAGTGCTTTTCATGGTGGATATAGGGAGATTTCCCATACTTACCATTTTTGAAGGCCTTTATTTTTATGTGTGGGTCCTTGTTACTTTATCATTAGGCATTAACCGCTTAATGAAGGTGGACTTTATTGTTTTTTTTACGAATGTCCTTGGGTTTGTCATCATGGTGATTCACACCTTTGCACCTGTTCAGTATGAATCAAAGGTTATGGCAGGGCAGCTGACGTCAGAGCTGCTTTTTATCCATATCACGATGGCCATTCTCTCTTACGGGGCATTCTCCGTGTCATCGGTATTTTCAGTGCTTTACCTCATTCAGCACGATTTATTAAAAAAGAAAAAATGGGGCCAAAAGCTCAAGAGAATCGCTGATTTAAATAAACTCGAGCAAACGTCCTACATACTCAATATTATCGGTGTTCCCATGCTATTGCTGGCTCTTATTCTAGGGCTGCAGTGGGCATACATTAAAGTACCAGACATCGTTTGGTATGATGCAAAGGTTATCGGCTCCTTTATCGTTCTTCTCGCCTATGGAATCTATCTGTATTTGCGTGTCAGAAAAGGAGTTCAAGGAAAAAGTCTAGCCCTTTGGAACCTAGCATCATTTCTTATTATCTTAATTAACTTTTTCCTTTTTGGACAATTATCATCCTTTCATTTTTGGAATTCGTAAAAACCTTTGAAGAGAGCTGTGTTAATGCTAGATGTTAATTTTAGCCTTATACGTATGCGGGAACGGATCTTACTCGGGACGAGTAACGTAGAGAACGCGTGCGTATAAGGAAATATATAAGATCAACAATTAACCGAGCCTTAAAGAAAAAAATACACAAAAAATATTCCGATTCAGGAGGCTTCCATGAGAAAAATTATCGTTGGTTCAAGACGAAGTAAACTAGCCCTTACCCAAACCAATTGGGTGATTGAGCAATTGCGTAAAATTGACCCTTCCTATGAGTTTGAGGTTAAGGAAATCGTCACAAAAGGGGATAAAATCCTCGACGTGACCTTATCTAAAGTTGGAGGGAAAGGTCTTTTTGTAAAAGAAATCGAGCAAGCTATGCTAAATGGAGAAATTGATATGGCGATCCACAGCATGAAGGATATGCCGGCAGTTCTTCCAGAAGGCTTGGTCATCGGCTGTATTCCAGAAAGAGAGGACCATCGCGATGTTCTCATTTCGAAGGATCATGTACCTTTGAAAGAGTTAAAGAAAGGTGCGATCGTAGGTACGAGCAGTCTTCGTCGTTCTGCACAGCTGCTTGCTGTCCGTCCAGACCTTGAAATAAAGTGGATTCGCGGTAATATTGATACACGATTAGAAAAGCTGAAAACAGATGAATACGATGCGATTATTCTTGCAGCAGCAGGGCTTTCTCGTTTGGGGTGGGCAAAGGACGTTGTTACGGAGTTCCTAGAGCCTGAAATTTGCTTACCAGCAGTTGGTCAAGGCGCATTATCCATCGAATGTCGAGGCGATGACAAGGAATTGCTAGCCCTGCTAAAGAAATTTAGTTGTGATACAACGGACAAAACCGTTCGAGCGGAGCGTGCTTTCCTTGATAAGATGGAAGGTGGCTGCCAGGTTCCAATCGCTGGCTATGCCTATATTAATGAAGAAGAAAAAATTGTCTTGACTACACTGGTTGCTTCACCTGATGGAAAAACGATTTACAAGGAGCAGATAGAAGGTACTGATCCAGAGCAGCTTGGTTATGCCGCAGCCGATTATTTAAGTGATCAAGGTGCCAAGAAGCTTATTGATGCAGTGAAAGAGGAGCTAGATCATGCATGACATCTCCCTCATTGAAAGGAAAAACCGTGCTTGTTCCAAGGGGAAAAAAGAATGCTAAATCATTCTCAAAGATTGTGGAAGGCTATGGAGGAACACCTGTAGAGGTTCCTCTTCTTGGCTTTCGCCCTGTTGAAAACAGGAAGCTCATCGCCCCGATCATAAATAACTTACATATGTATGACTGGATCATTTTTACAAGCGATGTAACGGTGGAAACGTTTTTTTCGTTAGTGGATGGAGGAATGCCTTCCCTACCAAAAATTGCGGTTATTGGTGAAAAGACCGAAAATGCATTATTAAAAAGGGAGATTCCCGTTCACTTCAAGCCGATGGAATATGTCGCAGAGGGCTTCGTTCAGGAGTTTGCCCCTTTTGTGAAATCAGGTGAAAAGCTGTTTATTCCAAAGGGAATTTTAGCAAGGGATTATATTGCACAGTTTTTCAGAGAAAAAGGTCATGTTGTCGATGAAGCGGTTATTTACGAAACGTATTTTCCAGAGGATAGTAAGGAAAAATTGGTTCAGCTTCTAAAACAAGGAGCTCTCGACATACTGCCCTTTACCAGTCCATCGACCATCGATCACTTTATGCAGGTAGTGAATGAATATGACCTATCTGAACGTATAAAAAATTGCACCGTGGCAGTCATTGGTCCTGTCTCCAAAAGAAAGTGTGAGTCAGTTGGTTTGAACGTACATGTCATGCCAGAGGTATATACTTCTGATGACATGATCAAGGCTGTTGCGGAATACTTAAGTGAAAAAGAAAATATAGGAGGCATCCATAATGAATCTATCTTTTAATCGTCATCGTCGCCTAAGACAGTCACCAGCGATGCGTGCCCTTGTTCGTGAGAATCATCTACATATTGATGATTTAATTTACCCACTTTTTGTTGTTGAAGGGAAAAACATTCGCAATGAAATTACTTCGATGCCAAATGTCTTCCAGCTATCATTGGACTATCTTTTACCCGAAATTGAAGAGGTTGTATCGCTCGGAATTAAGTCCGTCCTTCTTTTTGGGATTCCAAATGAGAAGGATGAGTGTGGAACAGGTGCTTTTCATGATCATGGAATTGTACAGGAAGCAACCCGCTTAATTAAGAAGCACCACCCAGAGCTTATCGTTGTTGCTGATACCTGTCTTTGTGAATATACGAGCCATGGCCATTGCGGTGTCGTGGAGGAAGGCAAAGTCCTAAACGATCCATCCTTGAAATTATTAGTTGATACAGCGGTTAGTCAGGCGAGAGCGGGTGCAGATATCATTGCCCCTTCCAATATGATGGACGGCTTTGTGACAGCGATTCGTGCAGGACTAGATGAAGCAGGGTTTACGGAAGTGCCGATTATGAGCTATGCCGTGAAATACTCTTCTGCTTTTTATGGTCCGTTCCGTGATGCTGCTGAAAGTACACCACAATTTGGTGACCGCAAGACATACCAGATGGACCCAGCGAATCGCTTAGAAGCATTCCGTGAAGCAGAATCAGATGTGGCAGAGGGTGCCGATTTTATCATTGTTAAGCCTGGAATGCCTTATTTAGATATCGTTCGTGATATTAAAAATAATTTTACCTTACCTGTTGTGATCTACAATGTTAGTGGAGAATACTCAATGGTGAAAGCAGCGGCTGCTAATGGGTGGATTGATGAAAAGCCAGTCGTTATGGAAATGTTGCTTGGCATGAAACGTGCTGGTGCGGACATCATTATTACGTATCATGCAAAAGACGTAGCTAGATGGCTGAAAGAAGAGGGAAAGTGAGGGAATTACATGCGTTCTTACGATAAATCAATTGCTGCCTTTCAAGAAGCAAAGAAACTTATGCCTGGTGGAGTGAATAGTCCTGTTCGTGCCTTCAAATCGGTGCAGATGGATCCGATTTTTATGGAAAGAGGAAAAGGCTCCAAAATCTATGACATTGATGGCAATGAATATATTGACTATGTCCTCTCATGGGGACCGCTCATCCTAGGACATACAAATGATCGCGTAGTAGAAGCACTTAAAAAAGTAGCAGAAATGGGGACAAGTTTTGGTGCTCCAACTTTAATGGAAAATGAACTTGCGAAGCTTGTGCAGGAGAGAGTTCCTTCCATTGAGGTTGTGCGCATGGTCTCCTCAGGGACAGAAGCAACGATGAGTGCTCTTCGTCTTGCTCGAGGCTATACTGGTCGTAATAAGATTCTGAAGTTTGAAGGCTGCTATCATGGCCATGGGGATTCCTTGCTCATTAAGGCTGGTTCTGGGGTGGCTACCTTAGGCTTACCGGATAGCCCTGGGGTCCCAGAAGGAATCGCCAAGAATACGATCACCGTTCCATATAATGACTTAGAAAGTGTCAAGGTTGCTTTCGAACATTATGGAGAAGACATTGCAGGCATTATCGTTGAGCCGGTAGCAGGCAATATGGGAGTGGTTCCTCCTCTACCAGGCTTCCTACAGGGCTTAAGGGATTTGACAACCCAATACGGTGCCTTATTAATCTTTGATGAGGTTATGACAGGCTTCCGTGTCGGCTATAATTGTGCCCAAGGTTATTTTGGCATTACTCCTGACATTACTTGCTTAGGTAAAGTCATCGGTGGGGGATTACCAGTCGGTGCCTACGGTGGCCGCGCAGAAATCATGCAGCAAATTGCACCGAGTGGCCCGATCTATCAGGCTGGTACCCTTTCCGGAAATCCGTTAGCGATGACAGCAGGGTATGAAACCTTAAGTCAGCTAACACCTGAAATCTATGATGAATTTATCCGCAAGGGCGATATGCTTGAAGCAGGTTTGACAAAGGCTGCCGAGAAATATGAGGTGCCAATCACTGTCAACCGTGCGGGTTCGATGATTGGCTTCTTCTTCACGAATGAAGCTGTCATCAATTACGATACAGCGAAAACTTCTAATCTTGACTTCTTTGCTTCCTATTATCGTGAGATGGCTAACCAAGGTGTATTCCTCCCTCCATCTCAATTCGAAGGTCTATTCCTATCAACGTCCCATAGTGATGAGGACATTAAAAAAACAATTGCTGCTGCAGAAGTGGCTTTTTCCACACTAAAATAATTCACTAATAAACTGGGAACTTGTTTATCTGACAGGTCCCAGTTTTTTTGTGCACATTTATCATAAAAATATTTTCCTGCACATAAATTGTAAATGACATGGTGATTGATGAGAGTTACGAAAGGAGGAGTCGCTTTGTCTGAAGAAAAGGAATCATTCTTACGGTTTTCCTTGGAAGAATCGGTGTGGTTTCAAAAAGGACAGGAAGTAGCGGAGTTATTAACAATTTCGCTTGACCCCAATATAACCATTCATGAAAACGAACAGTATGTAACGATTGAAGGTGCATTACAATTAACAGGTGAATATAAACGTCATCATTCTGACGCTGCCGAGGAGGATGATTTTCCGCTCTCCCCCAAATTTATTCAGGTTGTAGAAGAACGAGGAGACGGCGTTACGGAGTTTTCTCACCGTTTCCCTGTGGATATCACGATTCCACATAATCGAATTCATAATGTCTATGACATAGATGTCGAGATTGAATCCTTTGATTATGTCTTCCCAGATAAAAGCTGTATGAAGCTGACAGCGGATTTAACGATTACGGGATTGAAGGGCGAGGAGTCTACGGAAGTAGCTGAAAAAGAACAGGAGATAGAGGTTGCTTTGAGATCACCTGAACTTGAAGAGACGGAAGAACCTATTGAGGTCAAGCTAACCCCACCGCCTGTAATCGAAGAAACAAATCCTACAGCACATGATCTATTCGCACCATTTGAAGTCGAGGCAAGGAAAAGCTCAGAGGAAGAGAAGCCTTCAGATGATCCCGCTTCCGAACCGTTGGTATTGGAGAAAGTTCCAACATTACGAGCACCACAGGAAGAATATCCGGATATTTCTTTTTCAGCGCAGAGAAAAGAAAAACCGGCTAGTCACCAAGAGCATTCCCATATAGAAATAGTTGAACATGAGGTTGAATTAGAATCGGAAAGTCCATCCCATGTAGAGAGTGAATCCTCATCCTCGTCCTCTTCTGAAGAGATCGTAAAGAAGAAGAAAAAGAAAATCTCTAAGAAAAAAGGAATATCCATTACGGAATTTCTAGCTCGAAAAGAGGAGCATGAGGATGTAGCAAAGCTTAAAGTCTGCATCGTCCAAAATGGCGATACACTTGATTCATTAGCTGACAGATATGAAGTAACGACACAAGCCTTGATGAAGGTCAATCAGCTTGAAGTCACACAGGACATATATGAGGGGCAGGTTCTTTATATTCCGTTAGCAGTAGCGCAAAGGCCTTAAATATTTCAGCATGAGGGAAAGAAGTGGTTGATGATGAGTAATCACTTACAGCAGATCACTCCAATATTAAGGCAATATGGGGTGACCCCTCACTTTGTCGAGAGCTTTGGCAAGGTCCAGCGGGTCTATTCCGACAAAGGTGTTTTTGCTTTGAAGAGGATTACACCAACCGACGGAACTGATTTTATTCGCCATGTCCAGTATCTTTATCAAAAGGGGTACAACCGAATTGTCCCTATTTTTCCTACATTAGATGGACGGTATGCAATCATGCATCAGGGTAGTCTCTATTATTTGATGCCCTGGCTTCCAAATGAGGTTAAAGAGGATGTGGATGAAAGGCAAAAGCAAATGTTTCGGGAGCTTGCGAGGCTTCATACCTTGTCAGTCCGAGAGGTTTCGATCGACAAGGAGGAGAAGCGTGAGCATTATGAGAATACCGTCCATGAATGGGAGAAGGAAAATGAGCTGTTAGTTGGCTTTCTTGAACAATGTGAAAGCAAGTGGTATATGTCTCCGTTCGAATTATTATTCTGTCTTTATTATCACGACATTAGTCAAGCTCTAAGGTTCTCGATGGATAAATTAAAGCAATGGTTTGAAAAAACGAAGGATGACGAGAAGGCTAGAGCGGTCATATCCCATGGAAAACTGTCGACTGAGCATTTTATTCTTGATGATCGGGGTTACGGCTATTTTTCCAATTTTGAAGAGAGCAGGCAGGGCTCACCAATGAATGATCTTTTGCCTTATTTATCGCGAACGTTAGAAACCTATCCAAAAAAATGTGAAGAGTGTATCGATTGGCTTTACACCTATTTTAAATTTTTCCCTTTGCGAGAAGATGAACTGAATTTATTCCTTAGTTATTTTGCACACCCGGGTCCTTTTTTGCGGACAGTGGAGGATTATTATAAGAATCCGCATAAGCATGAACGGAAAGCAGTACAGAGATTGCAAAGGCACTACTGGCAGCTGAAGAACACCGAATATATTGTCATGCGAATCGATGAGATCGAAAGGCAGAAAAAGCTGGAAAAAGAAGCACAGGAAGGAGCCCAAAGCTGACTTGTTTTTGGGCTCCTAGTTTAATAGCAATGAAGAGTTCTTAAATCATTTGCATTTTGAAGGCAACGGCAAGCAGGACAAGCACAATAAGGAATAGCACATCAAAAGCGGTTGGAAACAACAGCGTTCGAACCCCTTGAAAAATACAAAAAGGAATGATAAATTGCTCACAAACTCCCCGAGCCTTTCGCACCCATGGTGGAAGGGAGTAAGGATTATATCTTCTCCTCAACGGATCATCTCCTCCTCCTCAAATTGCTCCTATAACTCAATTTATGTCAAGCGTTGGCGTTTGGTTCCCCTTATGGCAAGGGATATCGTGTCACCAAGTTTCCGGTCTTGTATATAATATTAAAATTTTGGTTATCCTTATTGACGTTACCATTCATTATTCGGTAGTATAAAGATTATACAATTACAGAAACATGGCTATGATAGGGAAGAGTACATTGGTCACTAGCTTTTTAGAGAGGAAAACCATTAGCTGAAAGGTTTTCTAAGTCAAACCAACGGAAGTCGCCCTTGAGCATCTTTTATGAAAGAAGTGGTATGCTAGTTGATTCTAGGCCATCTTCAACTAGTAAAAGACGGGAAAACCGTTATCAATGAAAGTGCCAACCGTGCGCATTTTTTGCATGGCTGGAAAAAAGGTGGTACCGCGAAGCAACTCCATTCGTCCTTTTCAAGACGAATGGAGTTTTTTTATGCTGCAATAGCTTTAAGTGTCCACCTGAGATGGACAAAATCAACAAAAAGTCCACGGGCGGTACCAGGTACCTGCAGGATTAGGAAAGGATGATGGATGATGGAAACAAATGAGCTGTCAATGCCGACGAAGTATGATCCGAATTCGATTGAGAAGGGTCGCTATGATTGGTGGGTGAAGGGAAAATTCTTCGAGGCGCAGAGTGATGATAAGAAAGAACCATATACAATTGTGATTCCGCCACCAAATGTTACAGGTAAGCTACATTTGGGACATGCTTGGGATACAACTCTGCAAGACATCCTAACGAGGATGAAGAGAATGCAGGGCTATGATGTGTTATGGCTGCCTGGTATGGACCATGCGGGCATCGCTACACAAGCAAAGGTAGAGGAAAAGCTTCGCAATGAAGGGAAATCCCGCTATGACCTGGGCCGCGAGAAATTTGTCGAGGAAACGTGGAAGTGGAAGGAAGAATACGCTGGCCATATTCGTGAGCAGTGGGCTAAGCTTGGTCTCGGACTTGATTACAGCCGTGAACGATTCACCCTTGACGAAGGTCTGTCAAAAGCGGTTCGTGAGGTGTTCGTGTCCCTTTACAAAAAAGGACTCATCTACCGCGGAGAATATATCATCAACTGGGATCCTTCAACAAAGACGGCATTATCGGATATTGAGGTTATCTACAAGGATGTTCAAGGTGCCTTCTATCATATGAGATATCCTTTAGCAGATGGGTCTGGGCATATTGAAATTGCGACAACACGCCCTGAAACGATGCTTGGAGACACCGCAGTAGCCGTCCATCCAGAGGATGAGCGCTATAAGCATTTGATCGGCAAAACAGTTATACTCCCAATCGTTGGCCGTGAGATCCCAATTGTCGGGGATGATTATGTCGATATGGAATTTGGTTCAGGAGCAGTTAAGATTACACCAGCACATGACCCGAATGACTTTGAGGTAGGAAATCGTCACAATCTTGAACGCATCCTTGTGATGAATGAAGACGGCTCGATGAATGACCGTGCAGGAAAATACAAGGGAATGGACCGGTTCGAATGCCGCAAGCAAATTGTCAAGGACCTTCAGGAGCAAGGGGTTCTCTTCAAAATAGAAGATCATCTGCATTCAGTTGGTCACTCTGAACGAAGCGGTGCGGTCGTAGAACCATATCTTTCAACTCAATGGTTTGTAAAAATGCAGCCACTGGCTGATGCAGCGATTGCACTTCAGCACAAGGACGATAAGGTTCATTTCGTACCTGAACGCTTTGAGAAAACATATTTACACTGGATGGAGAATATTCGTGATTGGTGTATTTCCCGTCAGCTATGGTGGGGACATCGAATTCCTGCTTGGTATCATAAGGAAACAGGTGAGGTGCATGTGGACCATGAGCCGCCAGCGGATATCGAGAACTGGGAGCAGGATAAGGATGTATTAGACACATGGTTTAGTTCAGCACTATGGCCGTTCTCGACAATGGGCTGGCCTGACACGGACTCTGAGGATTATAAGCGCTTCTATCCAACCGCAGCCCTTGTAACAGGCTACGACATTATCTTCTTCTGGGTATCCCGAATGATTTTCCAAGGCCTAGAATTCACAGGAGAGAGACCGTTCAAGGATGTTCTTATTCATGGCTTAGTAAGGGATGCACAAGGACGTAAAATGAGTAAATCACTCGGTAATGGTGTCGATCCAATGGATGTCATCGATAAGTATGGGGCCGATTCCTTGCGTTATTTCTTATCCACTGGCAGCTCACCAGGACAGGATCTTCGCTTTAGTATCGAAAAGGTAGAAGCAACTTGGAACTTTGCCAACAAGATATGGAACGCTTCCCGCTTTGCCTTAATGAATATGAATGGCTTGACCTATGATGAAATTGATTTAACTGGTGAAAAATCAGTTGCTGATAAATGGATTCTGACTCGTCTTAATGAAACGATTGAAACGGTTACGAGACTTTCCGACCGCTACGAGTTCGGTGAGGTTGGTCGAGTGCTTTACAACTTCATTTGGGATGACTTCTGCGATTGGTACATTGAGATGGCAAAGCTGCCATTATATTCAGATGACGAAGCAGCGAAAAAGACAACGCGTTCGATTCTAGCCTATGTATTAGACAATACGATGCGTCTCTTACATCCTTTTATGCCATTTATTACGGAGGAAATTTGGCAGAACCTTCCTCATCAAGGGGAATCGATTACAGTAGCCAAGTGGCCTGAAGTAAGCCCAGAACTAACCGATCATGATGCAGCAGCAGAAATGAAGCTATTGGTCGAGATCATTCGTTCAGTTCGAAATATCCGTGCTGAAGTCAATACACCATTAAGCAAAAAAATTAAGATGATCGTAAAGGTAAAGGATGATCGAGTCCTTCACACTTTAGAGAAAAATCGCTCTTACATCGAACGCTTCTGTAATCCTGAAGAGCTCCAGGTCGGCAAGGATGTTCCAACTCCAGATAAAGCGATGACAGCTGTCGTAACTGGCGCCGAAATTATTCTGCCGCTTGAAGGACTGATCAATATTGAAGAAGAAATTGCCCGTCTTGAAAAAGAACTCGATAAATGGAGTAAAGAAGTTGAACGGGTACAAAAGAAATTAAGCAATGAGGGCTTCGTCAAAAAAGCACCTGAAAAAGTTATTGCAGAAGAACGTGCGAAGGAAAAGGATTACCTCGAAAAGAGGGCAACAGTTGAATCGCGTATAAAGGAATTAAAAGGGGAATAATCTGCTTCTCCATAACAAAGAAGACGAATCTAACTTATGGATTCGTCTTCCGTGTGTAAAAAATACTTTGATGGTATAATGAAATCCACAAAAATCCCATCAAAAAAGGTGGATACAAGATGTTTCAAGCGTATGACGAGGCATTACACTGGATTCATTCCCGCTTAAGACTCGGGATTAAGCCGGGGTTAAAAAGAATGGAATGGATGATGGAAAGACTAGAGCATCCAGAAAAAAAGATAAAAACGATCCACATTGGTGGTACGAATGGAAAAGGCTCCACGGTGACGTTCCTGCGTTCCATTTTACAGGAAGCAGGATTGAAGGTAGGAACCTTTACGTCCCCGTATTTCGAGCATTTTAATGAACGAATATCGATCAATGGCCGTCCAATCAATGATCAAGATTTAATATTGCTAACCAATAAAATTAAGCCATTAGCCGACGAACTCGAGGAAACGGAGCTTGGAGGACCAACCGAATTTGAAGTGATCACAGCGATGTCCTTCTACTATTTTGCCTATATCCAACCTGTTGATTTAGCTATCTATGAGGTCGGTCTTGGCGGGAGATTTGATTCTACCAATATTATTGAACCCGCTATTTCGATTATCACAAGCATCGGGCTTGACCATACCAATATTCTCGGAGAAACGTATGAGGAAATTGCCTTTGAGAAGGCAGGAATCATAAAAAGAAACACTCCCATCCTGACGGGAGTGAAACAGGAGAATGCTTACGAGGTCATTAGAGAGAAGGCAATGGATAACGATGCAGAGCTTTACCGTTTAGGCGAGCAAATCCAAATCGAGAATCACCATTCGACTGAAAATGGTGAGAAATTCACGATTAAGACTCATCTTGGAACGGTTGAAGATGTTGAAATTTCGATGTTTGGGAAGCATCAAACAGAAAACGCTTCCCTCGCGGTCATGGCTGCCCAGCTATTAAAGATGAGTGATGAATCTATTTTTCAAGGCTTAAAAAAGGCGTACTGGCCAGGAAGATTTGATCTGATTTCCTCGAACCCCTTAATTATTATGGATGGTGCCCATAATGAGGAAGGGATGGAGACTCTCGTTGCAGAGCTGCGGAAGCGCTATAAGGAGCGTAAAATCAAGGTTATCTTTGCTGCGCTTGGAGATAAGAAATTAAACAATATGATTCGAAAAATTGATTTGATTGCAGAGGAAATCACCTTTGTTGATTTTGACTATCCAAGAGCAGCTAAGGCAGAGGACCTCTATGCTCTTAGTTCGATAACTCAAAAAAGAATAGCAAATGATTGGAAGCAAGCGGTTTTAGAAGAGCTTCGAGCGATAAAGTCCAATGAATTACTTGTTGTAACTGGCTCACTCTATTTCTTGTCTGATGCCAAACCTTTTATTCAACAACATATTTTCGATAAGGGATTCATAAGTAAAAATAAGTAAATATGTGTGACAGAAGTTTGAAAATTTGATAAACTAATAAATATTATCTAAGACTAAAAGACTAATAAAGTATAAGAAATATTAATAATGAGGGAGGGAAATGAAATGATAAATCCGCTTTATAAAAGGATTATTTGGCTTCTTTGGTTCTTTTTAATTTTACCAGGGATTTTTCTAGTATATTATTTTTTCCCTCCTTTAGCAGAGCCCTTTGACATTCATTTACTAGGGTTCCTGGTGCTAACCTGTTTTGTTGCCAGTACACCGATGATTATCAACAATTCACCGATTTTTTTTATTCAGTGGGTTTCTCTAGCAGTCTTTCTAACCTATGGACTATTTGTGGAAATGATTTTCATGCAAATTGCAGTTACAGCATTGTTTATCCGGATAAAGCTGCCAAAAGAAAGCTGGTATCGGTTTCCTCTGAACTGGGCCATGTTTTTTCTTGTATCGCTATTGAGTGGGCTTGTCTACTATGCGCTCGGAGGAGTACATGGAATAGATATTGTCACTAACCCGAGAAACTTATTACTAGCGATTATTTATGCTCTTATTTATTTTGTCTTAAATCAAGTATTCATCACAGCTATTTCTTTTATTCTGCATGGAAATAGGGTAATCTTTGATCAGGCTTTCATTTGGGAAGCAGTAACAACCACATTAACGATACCAATTGGCCTTATTCTATATATTTTGTACCGGGAAGTAGGTCTGATTTCAATCATATTTGTTGGAATTCCCTTTGCAAGCTTATCTATAATTTTGAATCTCTATCATTCTAGCAATAAGGTGAATAAATACCTTCAACAGGCTGGAGAAATTGGTCATGAGCTGGCGGAACGTCTACAGGTTGTGGAAGTATTGGATTTGTTTCTACAACGGCTCACAGAAATGTTCCCAGCTGATTTTGCTTACATACTGGATGTTGTCGAAGATAAAGAGTTGCATGTAATTAGAAGTGTCGAAGCAGAGTCAGATGAACCCGTTGAAATTCGCCCGTTGAAGATGAATGAGGGCATAAGTGGAACAGTCTGGGCCACTAAGAAAGCGGTTCTCTACCATTCGAGAAAAGAGTGGGAGGACATTGTTCATGGGTATATGCCTGAATCTGTAGAAAGTATCATTTGTGTGCCAATTGTTCGAAATAATGAGGTCGTGGCGGTGCTGCTTCTAGCTTCTAAGCAGAAGAGAGCGTATGAGAAGGCCCAGCTGATGATTGTTGATTTGTTAAGCTCTTATTTTGCTGTGGCCGTTGAAAATGCTCGACATTATGAACAAACGAAAGAAGATAGTGAACGTTGTGCACTAACAAAGCTCTATAATTATCGTTTTATGGAAAAATTATTAGTGGAGGAATACAACCTTTTAGAAAGTGGAAATAGACAACAGCTTTCGGTTATCCTTCTTGATATTGACCATTTTAAGTCTGTCAATGATGTTTATGGACATCAAAGCGGCAATGAAATCCTTTGCCAGCTGGCAGACCGTCTAGTTTCCTTGATTGACCAAACCGGTACCGTTGCGAGATTTGGTGGGGAGGAATTCGTCATCATCCTGCCAGACATCGAAAAGTCATCGGCTCTTAGCATCGCTGAATTTGTCAGGCAGACGATTGCCAATCGGCCCTTTTTACTTTCACAGCATATTGAAGATAACAATAAAGAAATTGCTGTGCAAATCACGGCCTCCATTGGGGTTGCTACTGCCCCTCAAGATGCCGATGATGCTATGTCGCTCATTAGGCATGCGGATAGAGCCTTATATGTCGGAGCAAAACGGAATGGGCGGAATAAGGTTGCGGAGTATGTGAAGTGAGAGATTCTAGTTCATAGAAATATAAAAGTAGCTTGGTAACCCTTAATACAGAAAGAAACGCAGAGATCAAATCTCTGCGTTTTCGTTATAAAAATTATCTCAATTGAGTTTTATAGAAGTTTACATGAGTTGCATCGTAGTAATACAAGTACCATCCTTCTCAAACGTAGAAATCTCTGATTCCACTGTTTTTCCGCCGTTCTCAATTTTGACTTTGTAAGTCTTATCGCGAGGCAGCCATAAATCAATGAATCCATTAGACCCAGTCTTCACTGCATCATCTAAAACGACATTCCCATCAGTATCCTCGATGTACACATCAAACTCTTCGTCAGCCATCTCTCCTTGACAACCTGTCAAGCTATGGTTTGTTCAAGGATGGGTCTCGTTGACATAAGGTGCGATTGAAACGAAGAACTCCTCACCAGTCAAATCATAGGTAGTCTCTTTTCTGTTTTCATCCTTAATGAGCAGCTCTTTAGATGTAATGGAGGCAGATTTGTCTTCCATTTTGACCCCGCTGTATTCTTGGACTAGGTCTTTTATATTTACATCTTGCTTTGGGGAAGCATCTTCGTTTGAATCTCCTGCACTGCATGCAGTTAATAAAGTTGCAGACAGCAAAGCAGAAAGGATGAATTTATTCTTCATGCTATTTTCTCTCCTTTGTGTATTAATCAACACTCAACATTATAACATCATAGATTTTAAAGTAAACGTGTGGGGGGATTTGACATCAAATCTCCTTCTTTGCCTTAAACCTATTAATTAGGAATTTATACAAATTATTAACAAATCATACTATTGTTAGTCCATAACAATTGGTATAATAGTAGTAATAAAGACATAGATAAAAATACCATTTTAAATAAAAAAGTAACAAAAGGAGGGAACGTCAATGAGAAATACTAAAAAACTCTTTACATTGTTTATTGCTACTCTATTAATTTTGTCAACATTCACTTCTTACCCACTTACAACTAAGGCGGATACATCCCCAAGTGTTGACTTTATAGTTACCCCTTCCTCTAGTGAGTTAACTTTAAATGCGGACAGTTTGGCGGAGGGTACTCTCAATATTAATATTAATCCCGAGGGGACAATTGCTCAAAATGATCGTGATCCAATAGACGTCGTTTTTGTCCATGATACATCGGGGTCAATGAAAGATTACTTCTCTAATGCCAAAAAATCTGTTAGTGCTAAAGTTGCTTTAACGAGTGCAATAAAGTATTTTAATGTAAATAAAAAGGCAGGAGATAACTTTTATCTAGTTCCTTTTAACAGCAATGTTCGGAAAAGCGGCAGTGTTAAAGTGGTAGAAGGGCTATCGAATATTGAAAATGTCGCTAAGTACTTGGACAAAGATGAGTACAATACGGATGGAACAAATTACACACAAACGCTTGAATATGCGAAGGATTTATTAAAAAATAGTAATAACAAAAATAAGTATATTATATTTTTAACTGACGGAGAACCTACCGTACTAAATTATGGTGGCTATGAATACGTTCTCTATACCAATGGAACGGCCAAATATAGAGGGAGCACTTCAAGTAAAAATTATAAGATTACACAAGATTTTATCCATCAAATAGCTTTGGAAACAAGTGATGGGTTAGCACAAAATAATATTATGTTGTATAGTATAGCTTTTGCGCCTCAAGACAAAATTGATTATCAACTGCTACAGAAAATGTCCGGCAAGACGGGTGGAGCAGCTGTTCTTGCCACACCAGAAAATCTAGAATCTATTTTTCAAAGTATTTCTAAGAAAATTGATAGTTACACCATAAGTGGTGAAGTTACTATTAATCTTTCAAGTTTTTCAGGAAACGTAGCTGTAAATCCCGCGGCTAATGTTACGGTAGACAGTAAGCAAGTGGCACATATACCATTTAAGTTTAATTTTCCAGTTGGTAAACAGCCAGATCCAAGCAGTATGACAGTGAATTTGCCTCTGATTTTTAAGAAGGCTGATACTTATACTTTTAACAATATCAACCTTCAATATGATGGATTGAGTACACCAAAAACACATCCACCAGTAACTATTAAGGTCAATAAAGATATGAATTCTGTTCCAGGAGCAGTGTTGAATGTAAAGCCTAGTGCAGATGAATTCATCAAGCCTCCTGACGGGAATGCGAAAGGGAATATTGATATTACGGTAACCCCGAAGGGAATGGCTCCGAAAGATGAAAGACTCCCAATAGACGTGGTATTTGTTCACGACACATCGGGATCGATGAAGGATCCTTTTGATGGTGTAAGAAAGGATTCAACAGCAAAAAATGCTTTGAAATCTGGAATCGATTATTTTGAATCTAATTCAAAAACTGGTGATAGATTTTATTTTGTCCCTTTTGATAGCGAAGTAAGTAACAAAACTCGTGTAAATTCAGGTTGCTTCTTTGGTTTATGTTGGGGTGAAAATATTAATATAAGGCCATTAGAAGGTTTAGATCTTATTAAGAATTCCATTGGAGATCTTGATATTCCAGGTGTTTCAAATGGGGGAACGAACTACAATGCTGCTCTAAATGAAGCAAAGAAGAAGTTTGTTGCGGGTAGCAGAAGTAATAAATATGTAATTTTCTTAACCGATGGAGAACCTACTGTACTTAATTATCAAAATGATAAGTATGAGTTATTAACTAATAACACAGCTAGAAAAAATGGTAAGAGCACGCCATTTGCTGACGCGAAAAAACTAATTCATGAACAAGCATTAAATGTTTCAAGCTCACTTGGAGAAAATGGAATTACGATGTATAGTATAGGCTTTGCTCCTGAAGGTGATGTCGATTTTGAATTGCTGAGAAACATGTCCCTTAATACTGGTGGTTATGCTATACAGGGTAAAACGGGAAATTTATCTACTATTTTTAATGACATTTCCAAAAAAGTGAGTTCCTCGACAATATCAGGAAATGTATCGATTGATTTAAAGAAATTTAATGGCGATGTGATTGTCGATCCAACCTCGAATTTCAAGGAAAACGATAAAAAGGTACAGGTTCCATTTAATATCACATTCCCAGTAGGGGAGAAACCAGATCCAGCCCTTATTCAGCACTCACTGCCGCTACAATTTACAAAGGCAGGTATCTATGAATTTGCCGATAATGTGAAGATGTCCTATACAGATAATAAAGGAAACACTCAGCAATTTACTCACGAACCATTTACGGTTGAAGTAAAAGATGAATCCGCACCGTCTTTCTTGAGTGAGGTTCAAATTAAAGGAAATCAGTATTATTCAGCTGATAATCTAGTTAAAATTGGTGAAACCGACACAGAGAGAAATGAGTTTATAGTTGAATATAAGTTAATACCTGATACAGTCTTTACTGAAATTACAAGAGGTTCTATCGACCAAATTAAAATTACTCAACCATTATTTGATGGAATTTCTCTTGCCAATAATAATCAGATTAGCCTATTAAAGAATGGCGAGCCTGTTCAGAATGGTGCTAGCGTAAAACTTATTAATGAGGGAAAAGCTGTAGAAATAAATCTTGGAAGTAATGCTATCACCTATGAAAAAGGTAAGTTTTCAGTAGAAGATTACACGATAAGCTTAAAACTAAAGGCTGATTGGGCACTACCATATACTATGATGCCACAGGCCCAAATGAGCTTCTTTGATTCTAGGTTTAAAGCTCAGTCGCAAACCCTAAATATTAGTGAGCAACGAATTTCTATGAATGTTCATCTAGAGGGAAGGTACAATCTTTATACGGGTGATTATATTGGAACGATCACTAAAATAAATAAAACAGACGGACAAATCTTAGCTGATACACAATTGTCAAATGATAGTGAAATTATTCAAAAGCCTGTAAAGTCAATGAAGTTAATAAATGATGCAACGGCGATTGAAGTCACCTTCTATGATAATACAAGGGCGATTCTTTATTTGAGAACAGATTATACATTAAAGAATTTATCACTAAGTCAAGACCTTCAATCTGGCAATGAAACAAAGGGTAGAGTTGGTTTCAAGATTAAGGACTTAGTTATAGGGAATGATGTCGTATACGAATATCAAATAAAAACGAAGGATACTGAAACAAATTGGTCATCATTCGCTCCTTCCGCTCTCATTGAATTGCCGAGTGATTTAGAAGGCCCTATTGAAATTCGAGTTAGAACAAAGGGAGGATTTTCTCTCAATAGTACGCCAGTTGTGAAGACACTTACTATTATTAAAGAATCAATTGCAGTAGAGCCAAATCCAATTGAGCTTAAAGTAGGACAATCCATGAATGTTAATATCAAGATTGTTCCAGAAGATAGCACAGAAAGAGATTTCCAGGTAACGATTGCGGATTCGTCGATTGCCATTTATGAAAATGGAGTAGTAAAAGGAATTAAAGATGGGGAAACTAGTTTAGAAGTAACAACTGTTGATATTGCGGGTAATAAAATTAAGGAAAGTATCAAAATTAAAGTTAACCCAATTTTGATTAAATCTATTTCTGTAACTCCAAACCCAGTTAGAATAGGTAAACTACTAGAGTTTAATAGTTTTATTATTGATATTCAGCCAGAAAATGCAACCAACAAAGAATTAAAATGGACATCGCTCAATCCATCGATTGTATCTATTCTTAATGAAGGTGTCATCTATGGAAGAATGACAGGAACAGCAGAAATTGAAATTCGTACAACAGATGGAAGTGATATTTCAACTACTGTTACAGTAAATGTTGGTTCAAAACTAACTGGAATTGATGTCGGTGATGTGCTTGTTGTTGAAAAGGGCAGCACTGATGAAAATGTGAAGAGACATTTTAGATACTTACCAGCGGATGCAACAAATATCCAAGGTGAGCCTCAGTTTAGGTCAAGAAACGAAAGTATTTTAGAAGTTGAATCATCTGGTGAGATTATCCCTAAGAGGATAGGTGAGACTGGAATTGAAATAACTGTTCGTGATGAAGATAACAAAACTTTTACTGCAGAATTAAAGGTAAAAGTGGTAGAGCCAGGAGCAAAGGATAAAAATACTTCAGGGGATAAATATTAATTTTATTCCAAGAGAACTAGAATAATAAGATAAAAAGAGAGGAGAGAAAAACGATTGGTTTTTCTCTCCTCTTTTAACTTTTTTATTTACTCATCAAATCCGTCATTACTTCTAATCTATTAATCTTCGGGAGACCTTGAGCCTGATTAAGAAATAGCTTCTTGTTATTTTTTATTATTAAACGCGAGGAGGTTGGATCATTTTTTTTCCCCTTCACAAATTCGATATGAGTATTCTTATCCTCTACCGTACCTCGATATGCGTTTACTTCCAAATTCCCTTTAGCAAATATTCCTCCTTCTATATAAAGGTATGACCCCATCGCATACACTTCAGCCACTTCTAATTCATTATCTGTGTACAAATAGGCTTTAATTGAATTCACGACATCATTCTTGAATTTATTGATTCTAGCGATTTCAAGTTTTCCTTGGGTCATCAAAATCAGTTCTCCATCATCATAGCCTGAAATATTCACATTATTAATTGTTGTATCCCCAAGAACATAGATCGTTGAGTTGAATGCAATATCGCCGCGTATCGTAAGATTTCCTGTAATAAGGATATTGGCGGAAACATTCATGATTTCATTGCCGATATTCTCAATGACAGCATTTCCATCGATTACGACCCATTTAGATTTATCACTCATGATTAAATTACTCGTATCAATATAGATATCCGAATTTGGATCGTCGTCAACTTCATCCCCCTCTTCTTTAGCTGGAGGAACGTACAAATAGCCCTTAATGGAAGAAGAGTTATCTAAATTTTCAAATGAAGAAATTTTTTGCACAGAAGAGCTAACCATTCCTCCAAGGATCAGTTCTTCAATTGTTGGGTTGTTATTATTCGCAACAAATCCTGATGTCTTTAGCTTCTCTTTAAATGTTTGAATAATATCAACATCTACAAATTCTGTGTCTTCTTTAGAAAATATCGGTGCGAAGGGCTCGAAGGCATTATTAAGATCCTTGATGCTTAAGGAATGAAAAGAGCCTTCATTTTTTATATTCCCACTGTAGCAATTCATATTATTGCAGTATTCTATTTCTTCATTTTCAATAAATAGATGGCTGTCTATTTGGTTATTTTCTCCTGCTGAAACGGATGGAAAGAAAGTGTCTTCCACAAGATTCGAGCCAGCGTAAATGTATTTCGCTTGATTGCTGAGTACCAGTTTTTCATTTGCGTATATATTACCCTTTTCAATATAAGTAGAACCATTAAGAGTTAGAATCCCACGGGAACCTACTGCATATTTTAGGAAACTTGGCATTCCCGTGATATAAACAATTTGTTTATACTTCCCACTAGTAACCAAAAGGACCCTTGTAAAGTCTTCATTTTGCTTTATTTCATATTCAGGGTTATTACTTATATTTTGAATCTTGTAATCATAAGGATTCTTAATAATCTTCTGTTCAATAATATTGGTACTATACTCACTTACAGACATATCTGGATTATCTTTATTGAAATCTGTCTCAATGGTTTTTTTTATATAGGCAACAGCCTCTCCAAGTGTCCGAATGGATTCTAAGTCATCGGTGATTTGTTCTTCTCTAACCTCTGTTCTTTTGGCCCCACCGATGCTAGTTGAAATAATTGACAAGCCGAGGATCGTAAACACTAACATCATTAGCATAACAACCAAAAGGGTTGAGCCGCGTTCATTCTTCACCATTTCATTCCCCCCTTTTAGAACCCAAATGAGCTTTTTAATTCTAAGGGTTCAGTTTTGAGCAAATTTGAAAATCTTTCTTTATCTTCACTGATGAAGATATTTAATGCGATTGTTCCATGTGGACACTGATTCGCCAGTTCTGGTTTCGTGCAGCTAACGGAGATGGAGGAACTTTGACCGTTAACAGTGGTGAACTTTGAACTATCAGAGGAAAGTTTAGTTGAATTTAAAATGTTAATTTTCTCAGTACCGGCCTCTGTTACTCTCTTTATTTCGTCAATAAAAAAATGATTATCTTTAAAATAGATTAATAGATCACGTTCGATTTTAGTAGAGTCTTCAACAACATAGCCTTCCACATTTTTTGGAGCATAGCGGATGAGCTCTATCCCTTCAGCGCCATCTTCTTCATATTTCTTAATGAAATTTGGCGGGTAGTTATACATCTCGTTCAAGATCATCGTTGCAACATAATCAGCATCATCACGTAGCTGAGCCTCAATCCCGATTTTTTGGTATAGTTTCAAGCCTGTCGTGAACACACTATAAATGACACCAGAAACAATTGACATGATCACAAGGGTAACTAACACTTCAACTAAGGTGAGGCCACGCTCGGAGGAAATTAATTTTCTCACTTTTTAATCAACCCCCTAACCGAAGTTGTTTGCTTGTTCCATTCGACTTCTACTTCAACTCCAATAAGCTGGTCCCTTAGATCAGGTTTATCTCCATTTGATGATAAGTCTCTTGTAAATTTAACAGTTGGGGAAAATTCAACATTATTGATTTCAGGAGTAAAGAATTTTTTACATGCATCTCGATCGTGAAAGAAGATTTCTAATTTCCCTGGGATTTGATCTTCACAGCTCGCTTTCGTAATCGTTACTTCATCTTCTGAAAGGGAATCTGAAAAATACGTATCTTTTATTTTCCCATAATCCTGTTGTTCAAAATAATTCAACACATTCCGTGCCACATTAATTCCAACCGTCTTGTCCTCATTTTTTTTCGTGTAGGAATAGGCGTGATTAAAAAAGGAAAGAAAAGATGTGACAACAATTCCTAAAATAGTGATAGAAAGCAAAACTTCTAATAGTGTTAGTCCTCTTCTATTCTTCAAAATTTTAGAAATAGACAAAACTTCCTCCTCCCTTCTACCTATAATAATCTTAAACAAATTCCATGCTTAATGAAAAGAATATTCCACAAATACTTGGGTATTTTTAGAGTAAACATAGCGATAAACAAAGATTCTTTCTCAAAATTTTACTATTTAACATATATAAGCCTGCTTTCAAAAAGCTTAAGTTTATTATACAATATTTAAAGGTCGATAATTGTAACTTTAGGCAGAAATGTGTAAGAAATGGAAAGATAATTAATGGAAATGTATATAAAATTTGTAGTAAAGGGGTGAACAAATGGGAGAGCTTATTGCGGCCGCAGTGTCACTGATTATTTTAGTTCCTATTATTTATTTTTTACCAATAGGTTTAACGAATAAAGGTAAAGGCTTAATTATTCTGGTTGCGTTTTTGTTTGCGAATTTAGGAATTTTAGCGAAAAACAATTTTCCTTTATGGCAAACTGGGCTAATCATTGTCTTACTCACTTTTCTTACAGTATACATCCTAGAAAAAAGATTCCATAAGTACCTATTTTCGACTGGGACGAATGAAGATGAATTGACTGAAATTGGTTTAGAAGATTTGGATGAGTTGGGCCATTTGGTAAATGAAGAAGTAATAGAGCCTGAACAGGGAATAACACTTGAAAAGAAAAGTGTTGTACAGGAAGAAGAAAAATTGGCTGAAACGGCCATGATTCCCTTAATTGAAGATGAACCTATCGAACTAGAAAAGCTAATGTTTGGTTTAGACAAGCAAGGTCAACTAGTACAAGATTTGGAAGAACAAAATGAACAGGTAGATATACAAGACCTAATAGACCTGCAAGAACAAACAGAGCCACAAGAACCAGTAGATCTGCAAGAGCTTATGGAACAGGAAGAACTCGTAGAAACAGTAGATTCTACTGCCTCCGAAACCGTAGAAATAGAACTCGACGATGAAATCGCCTTCTTGGCGGAGAGAGAGGCCGTTGTTGAGGAGTTTGCTGCTTCTGAAGATGAAGAACCATATTCTGAAGGATATTTGTCCGAAATTGAGCAGCTTTTAGAAGATGACAGTTTAGATGAAGAAATATTAATGGAAGAGGTTCATCAGTCCGATGCGATAAGCAGCAGTCAGGTTGAACCTGAAATTTCTTCGGATTTGGCTATTTCAGACATATTGATTGATGAATTAAATGTCCTAAGTGAACTTAATTGTGAGCATGAGACAATCGAGAACTTGGAAATTAAACCGCCAGTTAATCAAATGGAATTCCTAGATGATGATTTGGAGCTGGAGTCTGAACTTGAGGTGCTAGAATTTGGGGATGTGAATTCAGATGAAAGTTCAGAAACGGGGCAAGAGGACACAAACAAAGCTATTTACGATTGGATGCTTGAAGATGATTTAGAGCTTGAGGATGATTATTTACTTGGTGTGATTGGTCATAATGAAGTGGCAGCTTCTTTGGTTGATGGGCCAGAGGAAGCAGAAGAGGGTTCCAAGGAGCTAGATGGGCTTAAACCACAAGAAGAGATAGGAAAAGAACTAGAATCACCAATCGAAGAACAGACTTTTTCAGACTATCAAGAAGATGTTGAGAAGGAGATTGTCGAATCAGAAGCTAATGATAATTCTCAGGAAGAGAAAACTGAACAGGTATCTTATCAAGTGCCTAATGAATTGGGTGTTGAATTAGAAACTCAACCACCTCGTGTAGAAGAAGAAACCTTGGACAGCATAACTGCTTCAGAGGCAGTATGGAAGGAAGAGCAGAAATCAGCGCTTCAGCAGCAACTCTTTCTTACAATGCTTTCACAGCTCCAGCTTGTGAGCAAACATATGCCAGCAGAGCAATATGAGGAGTTAATCAAAGAGCATTTACACCCAGATTTGTCAGCACAGGATTACTATTCATTTGCAAGTCTTCTTATTCAGCATTATCTTAGTCAAAAAGAAATAGGTAAATTGAAGGAACTTTTGACAAATTTAGAGGGGAAATTCGAAAATTATCCAATTTTGGATATGGAAATTCACTATTTGTATAAACAATATTGTGAAAATGCACGATGAATTTCCTAATACATGTTAAAATAATGTATCATATATAGTAGTTTCGTGAACTTATAGATTAGGTGTGGTGAAAAGTTAATGAAGAAAAGTACTCAAATTAGTGGTTTGCCGATTATCAGCATCTTAGATGGGAATCAAGTAGGGAAGGTTAAGTCCCTCGTCATCAATCCAGACAAGGGCTCTGTCGACTTTTTGACGATTGAGCACGAGGATTTTCAAGTAAGTGTAAAAGCTATTCCGTTCAAAAAAGTAGTTGGGATTGGAGAATATGCCGTTACAGTCGATAGCGAAAGTGCGGTCATCGATTTAAACGAAATCCCAATTGCCAATCAGCTTGTGAACAAAAAAATAAAAATCACAAACACAAAGGTTATGACGAGAAAAGGTGAATTACTTGGCGAAGTCATCGAATATTTTGTCGATCAAGATAGTGGTCATATCCTTGGAATGCAATTGAAGCTTACTGACAAAGAAGTGGCGCTTTCATCTGAATCGGTCGTGACCTTTGGAAAGGACATTATTATTGTTAAGGAAGACGCTACATCATTTTTCCTGAATTCCGTTGATGAGCTGGAAGAAAAAGAAGTGGCATCAGCTGAAATAGCGGACTTAATTGCTGAAATTCCTACAGCACAAGTGGCTAGCTCCATGGAGGATGAAGAAGTAAGAGCTCTAAAGGAGAAGCAAATTGAGCTGTTAGTAGGAAAAACGCTCACCAAAGACGTATATGACAAAAATGGCAACATCATATTCCATGAAGGTACCATCCTTACAACTGAACAAATTCAGAAAGCACAAGAAGAAGGACCTGGTATTATCGTTGAATTATCGATGAATGTCGAAGCGTAGTAAAGGAGGCCGATTAATGTGAGAAATCAGCAGGTTATTAAGCTGTTTCTAGTCATAATCTTAAGTATTACGTATATCTTCAGTTTCTCACATTTCGGTGCCTTAGCTTACGATTCAGTTATCAATCGAAGTGATGAATTTGCGGAAGGAACGACAATTGGTTCTGTTTCGGTTGCTGGAAAAACGAGAAATGAAGCGATGAAAATGGTCGATGAACAGCTAACCGATTATCTAAATGAAACAAAGATCACTTTGAAATATAAGGAAAAAAGTGAAGCGTTTGATCTTGGATTATTCCATTTTGATGTTGAGAATTCTGTTTCAAAAGCAAAACATGGACAGGCAAATTCTGTTATCGTGAAGCTAGATACGATAGAGGATGTGTTAATTTCCCTATCTCCATCCATTTTGGATGATATTCATTTGGATGAGGTACAGGCTGCTATTTTGAATTATGCAGAGAATTTAGAGCCTGGAAATTACGAAATTCGATTGGATCCTTATTTAACAGGAACTGGTAGTGAAACCACGATTGCGGAGTCTGTTATTGAGTCACAATTTGTGGAAAATGAACTAGATTTATTTGCAGGGAAATCCATCGAAATACCAGCAACCTCACAATTTTCCTTATTAAAGTTTGTAGAGGATGAAATTGGTGCTGTTTCACAGGGCTCATTAAGTAAAATAGCTACTGCTATTTATGATGTTATTCTACCGACTAATTTTGATATTATCGAGCGCCATATTAGCAGTGAACTACCAGCCTATGCTTCCCTTGGCTTTGAAGCGAAGGCCGACATAGACTTGAAAAACGACCTAGTTTTTTCAAATCCGAATGAGTTTAGTTATTTTATAGAGTTTGAGAACAAGAATGATAGTTTATATGTTTCTCTAAAAGGTCCAGAGTTCTTGAATAAATATGTCATTATTTCAGAGGACAAAGAAACCTTTAAGCCGAAAATTATACGCCAATTCAATCCAATGCTAGGCCCGACAGAAATTAAAGTGAAGGTTGCTGGAAAAGAGGGGCAACTCATAAAAATCTACCGGGAATACCGAGATGAAAAAGGGATGGTTCTTAAGAAGGAGCTTATTGCAGAGGACTTTTACCCGCCCGTGCATCAGGTGGAGGTTCAGGGTCTAATTGTAAAAGAAGGAGACTCCTCAACTACTATTCCTAACACTGACAACGGTCAGGTTGAGAACCAGGATGGAAGCTCAAGTTCTCCTAACAATAGTAAGGATTCTTCTGATCCAAATTCTAAAACCGACCTAAATAATCCAGATTCTAGCAATGATGATGAATTATGGGGAAAAGAGAATGAAATACCAAAATAATCGCCAAAAAGCGGGGTTCAAATGATGAAACAACAAACCCGGAAACGACTTGGAGATTTACTCGTTGAAGCTGGTCTCATTTCTGAGGATCAGCTTCAATCTACATTGAAGGAAAAAAGTCCTGGTCAAAAACTAGGGGATGCCTTACTGCAAAGGGGATATATTACCGAGCAGCAGCTGATAGAAGTATTGGAATTTCAGCTTGGTATACCCCATATAAGCTTGTACCGATATCCTTTTGATACAAAACTATTCAATCTCATTTCAAAGGAAACTGCAAAGAGAAACCGTCTAATCCCACTAAAAAAAGAGGGAGACAAGCTGTTTGTAGCGATGGCGGATCCGATGGATTTCTTTGCGATTGATGATTTGCGTCTCTCAACAGGCTTTCAAATTGAGACGGCCATTGCCACCAAGGATGATATTTTAAGAGCGATCAATAAATATTACGAGATTGATGAAGGTTTTGAGGAGCTCATGGGAGACCTGCCGGATCATGATCCGGCTAAGGAAGAAAAGATGAATGCCGATGATTCGCCAGTCGTCCGTCTAGTCAACCAACTCCTTTCAAATGCTACTTCCATGAAGGCAAGTGATATTCATATTGATCCACAGGAAACAAAGGTCGTCATTCGCTATCGTATAGACGGTGTGTTAAGAACGGAACGAGTTCTTCCAAAGCATATGCAGAGCTTACTAACAGCAAGAATTAAGATCATGGCCAATCTTGATATAACAGAGCATCGGATTCCACAGGATGGTCGCATTAAGGTGAATTTAGAATTTCATCCGATCGACCTTCGTGTGTCAACTCTCCCAACGGTGTTTGGAGAAAAGATTGTTCTGCGGATACTAGATCTAGGCAGCTCGCTAAATGATATTACGAAATTAGGTTTTAATAAGCTGAATCTTAAGAGATTCAGCGATATGATCGAAAAACCAACGGGCATTGTCCTAATCACAGGGCCGACTGGTTCAGGTAAGTCTTCCACGTTATATGCAGCTTTAAACAAACTTAATAGTGAAGAAGTTAACATTATTACCGTTGAGGATCCAGTGGAGTATCAGTTGGAAGGCATCAACCAAATCCAAGTAAATGCTAATGTCGGCATGACCTTTGCGGCAGGACTTCGCTCCATTTTGCGTCAAGATCCGAATATCATCATGGTAGGGGAAATCCGTGACAAGGAAACAGTTGAAGTCGCTATTCGCGCTTCACTTACTGGACACTTAGTACTAAGTACGATTCATACGAATGATTCGTTAGGGACGGTTACTCGTCTACTTGATATGGGGGTAGAGCCATTCCTCGTTGCATCCTCATTAAGTGGAATTGTAGCGCAGCGATTAGTGCGAAGAGTCTGTCGTGATTGTGCTGAGGAGCAGCCTGCTACAAAAAGAGAAATCGAGATCTTTGCGAAACGTGGCATGAAGATTGACAAAATTGTCAGAGGAAGAGGCTGTTCATCCTGTAATATGACAGGGTATAAAGGTCGAATTGCGATTCATGAAGTCCTTGTCATCAATGATGATATGAGAAGGGTCATTATGAATGGCGAATCTTTTACAAAGCTAAGAGAATTGGCGATCAAAGCGAAGACCATTTTTCTCATTGATGACGGATTATTGAAGGTGAAGCAAGGCTTGACCACGACAGAAGAAATTCTACGAGTAGCGATTCCTGAATAGAGGTGCGGATGATGAAAGAGATGATAGACCATTTACTTAGAGCAGGCTTTGAATTGAAAGCTTCAGATATTCATTTGACTGTTGGGGTCCCACCGATAATGAGGATTAATGGTGAGCTGAAACGATATGGGAAGGATGTCCTTAAGCCAGCCGATACAGAAGGCATGGCAAAGGCGATCATCCCAGACCATATGTGGGAGCAATTTAAGGAAAAAGGTGAACTTGACTTTTCATACGGCATACCCGGCGTCTCAAGATTCCGAGTGAATACGTATTTTCAAAGATCCTGTGTAGCCATGGCTGTGCGTATTGTTCCAACAAAAATTCCGACGATTGAGGAGCTAGAGTTGCCGTCAATTTTACGAAAAATTGCCGAAAAACCGCAAGGACTTGTGCTTGTTACTGGACCTACCGGGAGCGGAAAGTCTACTACGCTAGCATCCATGATTCAATATATGAATCAAAACATGAGAAAGCATATTATCACGTTGGAGGATCCAATCGAATATTTGCATAAACACGGGAACTCAATTATCGATCAACGAGAGGTTGGATTTGATACGAAAAATTTTGCCAATGGCTTACGGGCATCCTTAAGACAGGATCCAGATGTCATTCTTGTTGGTGAGATGCGCGACTTAGAAACGATTTCAACAGCCATTACAGCAGCGGAAACAGGGCATCTCGTATTCGGGACGTTACATACCTCGAGTGCCCCAGCGACCATCAACCGGATTATTGATGTGTTTCCACCATCCCAGCAGGCACAGGTTCGGATTCAGCTCGCTTCTGTTCTCGTCGCTGTTATTTCTCAACGTCTATTTAAGACGATGGATAACAAAGGGCGAAGGGCGGCGACGGAAATATTAATTAATAATTCGGCCGTAGCGAACCTGATTCGAAATGAGAAAATCCATCAAATTGTCAATATCATGCAAACATCACGTGCCTATGGCATGCACACGCTAGAGGCAAGCATCAAAGAACTGGTTCAATCAGGAATCATTTCGAAGGAAGCAGCCGAACCATTTTTACAGGAGAAAGTAAACTAACATGGCACGCTTTAAATATGTTGGACGTGACCGAAAAGGAAAGAATCAGGGCTTTATTAATGCTTCTTCTAGACGTGAAGCGATGCAAAAGCTTCGGATGGATGGGGTCCGGGTTTTAGAGATGACCGAGGTACCAGAGTCGGTCTTGACGAAGGACATTTCGATTGGCTCCCCTGTCAAGCTGCAGCATATGGTTATCTACTTGCGACAGTTTTCGACTCTATTAAAGGCAGGGGTTTCAGTCGTTGATTCTACTAGAATATTAGCAGAGCAAACGGAAAGTAAAGCATTGAAGAAGGCGCTCCTCGATATTGAACAGGAGTTAACAGAAGGAAAGCCTCTGTCAGATGCGGCTGCGAAGCATAAGAAAATATTCACAGCGATGTTTGTTAATATGATAAGAGCGGGAGAAGCTGGGGGAAATATGGACGAAACCCTTGAGCGCTTAGCTGTACATTTTGAGAAGCAGCATAATACAAGGTCGAAAATCAAGTCAGCTCTTGCTTATCCGATAGTGGTTGGAATCATTGCCATTGCCGTTGTCATTTTCTTGCTTGTTTCGGTAGTACCGACCTTTGTTGATATGTTTGCTGATTTCGGTGGCGAGCTGCCTGCAATCACACAGTTTGTACTGAATGCCAGTGAATTTATGCAGAGGTTTTGGTGGCTGGTGCTAGTTGTCGTCTTTATCTTTGTTGGGTTTATCGTTTTCATTAGACAAAACAAGAATACGAAGTATTATTTGGATTATTTTCTGTTGCGGATACCTATTTTCGGAAAGATGATGCAAAAAGCGGTACTGGCCCGGATGACGAGAACGTTGAGTTCATTGTTCACCAGTTCAGTACCGATCCTTCAGGCGATGTCGATTGTCGAAAATGTTGTCGAAAATGAAGTAATCGCTAAAGTAGTTCGAGAGTCTCGAGAGGCTCTCGAAAAAGGACAATCCTTGACAGACCCGATGAGAAAGCACTGGGCCTTTCCTCCTCTCGTAACACAAATGATTGCGATTGGGGAAGAAACAGGGTCTTTGGATGCGATGCTTGGGAAAGTGGCCGATTTCTACGAGAAGGAAGTAGAAAACAGTACAGACCAGATAAAATCTCTCATTGAGCCGTTGATGATTGTAGTTTTGGCTGGACTGGTAGGGACGATCGTCACATCGATCATGGTTCCGATGTTTGAAATTTTCAATAATGTTGGATAGTTAGGAAAATGTTAACAATTAGAATGGGATAAATATCACATTTTCATTTACAATGTTAATAGAGTAAACTTATAATAGTTAATAATTACTAGAATTAGGGAGGAAATGTCATGATGAAGAATTTGAAGAAGCGACTGAAGGACCAGAGAGGCTTGACTTTGGTGGAATTATTGGCGGTAGTTGTAATTTTGGGGATCATTGCGGCGATTGCAGTTCCTGCAATTGGTGGCCTAATAGATAATACAAAGAAAGATGCGATTATCGCAAATGCTCAACAAATGGTTAATTCCGCAAAAACTGCTATAGCATCTGAACGAGATGTTGAGGGTGCAGATAATAAGATTACTATGAAAGAATTAATTGATGGTGGATATTTAGAAATTTCTGAAGATCCCGATACTAAAAAACCATATACTACTGCAAACCAAAATAGTTCTTATGTTATTGTGGAAAAAGACTCTAGTGGAAAGATTACAGGTTATAAAGTTATGATTAAGGGTAAGCGTGGCTTAGACAGAGAGCTTTCGGCAAATAGTATAACTAGAAAAAATATTAAATAATAGCCGATTAAAAGATGTATTTATTAATATTTATTTATTCATTACTCTTTGGTTCATTTTTTAACGTAGTAGGCCTACGAGTCCCATTAAAAAAATCAATCATAGCACCACGCTCAGCCTGTCCGAACTGCAACCATCAGCTGAAGGCATATGAGCTTATCCCAGTGCTATCCTATGTAATCCAAGGGGGGAAATGCCGTCAATGTAAGGCGGGTATTTCCCCTATCTATCCACTTGTGGAACTGATGACAGGGTTACTTTTCGTGTCAGCTCCACTCGTGTTAGGCTGGACGGCTGAGTTATTTGTCGCTTGGACGCTTATCTCTCTGTTTATGATTATCTTCGTATCAGATATTAATTATATGCTCATCCCTGATAAAATCTTACTTGTGTTTGCGGGGATTTTTTTATTAGAACGGATTTTTATTCCACTTACACCATGGTGGGATTCAATCCTAGGTGCAACCATTGCCTTTTCCCTTCTTCTCCTAATTGCAATTGTCAGTAAGGGAGGAATGGGCGGAGGCGATATCAAGCTAATGGCATTAGTGGGCTTTGTTGTTGGAACAAAGGTTATGCTTTTATCATTTTTTCTTGCTACTCTTTTTGGTGCAGTTTTTGGAGTGTTTGGTCTATTATTCAAGATCGTAAAACGCAGCAAGCCGATTCCATTTGGGCCCTTTATTGCGGCTGGAACGATCACGGCTTATTATTTTTATGAAGAAATTGTGAATACGTATCTACAATTACTAGCTAGCTTTTAAGGAGTCATTCTATGAATTTATCCTTATTTTCTCGAAAAGATCGTGTTGTTAATATAATCATCAATGATCATTCTATTCGCTATCTTGAGTTAAAGCAGGCGAAGCCTCCGATTCCCTATAAATGGGGCGAGCGATTACTCCCGACAGGGCTGATCACCAATGGGAAGATTAATGACTTTGAGACGCTAGCCAATATTCTAGAGGAATGTGTCAATGATTGGAAGCTTCGTAATCGACAGGTTCGTTTTTTAATTCCTGAATCCTTTGTCATAGTCAGAAAGGTTTCCATTCCTGCGGAAGTGAAGGATGATGAGATTAAAGGCTATCTTTATTTAGAGCTGGGCACGAGTATTCATCTACCATTTGATGAACCAGTCTTTGATGCGGTTGTGCTTTCAAAGGATAAGGAGAAAAAAGAGATTCTTATCTTTGCAGCCCAGGAGGACAATGTCATTGAGTATAGCAATCTTTTATCTGAGGCGAAGCTTGAACCAGTAGCGGCCGAGGTCTCACCTTTAGCCATCTACCGACTTTACCATCATTTACAACAAGCGGGGAAAGAGGAAGATCTCCTCATTGTGCAGTTTGGATTAAATGATGTGAATATCTGTATCTTTGAAAATACGATTCCGTTTTTCATGCATCATTTGCCATTGGAATTTGATGAAAAGCAATGGGACAAGAAGCTCAACCGGAATGGGAATTATGATTTAGTTTACATTGGTGAACAGTCGAGTTTGTCGTTTCAGCTTGAGGATACCTATAAAGAAATCAATCGTCTGATGGATTTTTATCGCTATTCGCTGCATCAAGGAAAGAAGCAGGTCTCCAAGATCTTATTGGATGGGGATCATCCAATGCTTGCACAAATAAAGAAGGACCTCGAGGGCCGATTTGATGTGCCATTAGAAACGATTGCTTATCAGGAACAAGTTTCACTTGAACAAGATTTTTCTTATAAATACTACCTTGCGTTAGGGCTGGCATTAAAAGGGGTGTAAGACATGCTTGTAGAAATTAACCTTTTACCGCAAAAAGAAGCAAAGAATAAATCCCTTTTCTTGCTTGCAATCATTTCAGCTGCAATCCTCCTTATTGGTGGATTTTTTGTCTATTGGTTTAATCGGACTTATGAGAATAAGATAGCCAATTTGGAGCAGCAGATCGCTACAACGGAGCAGTTAGTGGCCAATGAGCAGCAAAAGGTTATGAATTATGAAGCTTCAAACTCCCTCACTGAACTTGAAAATACGGTAAAATGGGCCGAGGATTATCCACTTAAGACAGTTCCTATTCTACAAAAATTGACCGAACTACTTCCAGAAAGAGGATTTCTCCAAAGCTTTACGTATGAGGGAATAGGAGTTGTAAAATTTACGATTCAGTTTGAAACCAGCCGCGATGCAGCTTACTATCTGAATGCATTGATCGAATCCAAATGGGTGCTAGACGCGAAGCTCAATCAGCTTGATGCCGTAACGAGTTTCTATGACAGGACGATTGGAGAAACCGATAACGGTCCGAACGAGAGTGAACTGAAGAACGAAAAATATATTCCACGTTATCATGGTGAATATGAAGTGGAGTTAAAAAGAGATGTTTTGAAGGAAGAAGCCAGTGCAGAAACCTCCGATGAACAAGGGGGCGAAGGTGAATGAATCTGAAATTGCCAAGCAACAACAAAGTAACGATAGCCGCTTTGATATTCACGATGATTGTTTTATTTGTTGCCCTGTTCTTTTTCCTTCTTTACCCAAAAATGAAGGAAATACCTATAAAGGAATCAGAGCTTAAGTCACAGGAGCAAATTCTTTCTGTTCTGCAAGGAAAAATAACGAATACGAACTCTAACACTTTTCAGAGCACGGTTGCTTTACAGAAAAAGGTACCAGTCAAGCCCTTATCTCAACAACTGCTGCTAGATATTGAGAAGGCCGAGGTTGTTTCCGGGAGCTTTGTGGTCAATATGGTTTTTGAAGATGGTGAAGTGACCGAAGAGGAAGCTGGACAGGTGGAGGAAAAAGAAGAGGAAACGAACGATCAAACAACAACATCGGAAGGTACGAGTGAGGAACCAGCTGAAACTGGGGAGCAAGATACCTCTATGGAAGATAATCAAAAGAAAGAAGCCATTCCACTTCCTACGGGTGTGAAAAAGATATCGATCACCCTAAATGTTGAGTCCCCAAGCTATTTTGAATTTGAAAAGTTTATTCAGATTCTCGAAAGTTCTGAACGGATCACGGTTATGGAAGCGATCGATTTTACTGCTGGTGAAGAGATTATTGATTACGAACAGACTGAAAAACCTTTAAGCTATCAGGTGAAACTATCTGCCTTCTATATGCCAAGTCTTTTAGATCTGATCGATAGTCTACCAAAAATGCAAACGCCAGAGCCGGCAAAGAAGAAAAACCCTTTTAGCAAGTTTGGAGATGTTACGAACTCATCGAAAACAAACTCTGGATCACAAACAACCACAGTTGATTCGAATAATGACTCAAAGACAGAAGCGAAAACAGATACTAATTCCGATGAATATACGGTACAAACGGGAGATCATCTAACAAAAATTGCGAAGAAATTCTATCAAACAGACTTTAAAGAGGGAATTAGATTAATCAAGGAAGCAAACAATTTGAAAGATGATGTTATTCGTCCGGGACAGGTTCTGAAGATTCCTGTGCTAAACCAATAAAAAATTTGACGAAAATCTCTATAACAAGACGACAAAAGTCTTGTTATTTTTTTTTGTCTTTATGCTATGGTTGATGAAAACCTGCATTCGACCTGGAAGGAGGACAAGCTTTGGAGAAGCCAGGAAATCATAAAACGATCACCATTAAAATTAACGGGAATGAACGATCCCACGATAAAGGGAGAAAACCTGAAAAACCTGAAATCGAGGAGACTCGCTATCGGAATATCGAACCTATTTCCGTAAAAGAGGCAGCTGCAGGTCAAGAGGCGCAAGATGAGGATGAATTTGATTGGATTCTACCTGAGCTGGAAGATACGGAAGAATGGATAGAATACAAAATCCCTAATAAAAAGAAAGTAAGTAAGGGAAAAAGCTATCAGCCATTTTCAAATGGTAAGAAAACTTCAAATAAAAAGAGCATGCTCCCTTCTGTTTTCTTAACGGTTTTTCTCGCTGTTGTAATAGGCTCTAGCTTTGGAATTTTGCTGTTGAAGATGGTGATTTCCGACAAAATACTAGAGGTTGATAAATCTCCAGCTGTAGAAGAACCAAATTCTGAGCAGGCTGCTGGGGCAGACGTAACCTCTCTTGAATTGCCAGCCATAACGGGTTACATCATTCAGGGTGGGGTATTTTCCAATGTTGAAGCAGCTACCTCGGAATCTGCTACTATTACCAACCTCGGTATTCCAACCAAGATAATGGAAATGGATGAAAAAGCGTATTTGTTTGTGGGAATTGCTGATAATCTTCCTAATGCAAAATCCATAGGAGAAAAGCTAAAAGGAATCGGGATTGAGACCTATGCAAAGGAATCTAGCTTCGGTGGTGGCACAATTCAAAAGCTAAATGATTCAGAAAAGAAACTGCTCGAACAAGCCCCTGACTTTTATCAAACTCTTGCCAATATCAGTGCAACTGCAAGCCTTTCTAGTGCGATTCCTGCTGATGCAGTCGCCTCCCTTACGACTCAATTCGAAACATGGAAAGGGATAAAAGGGATAGAAAACAAAGCTCTTCAAGAATTAAAAACAGAGCTTGAGCAAGCCGTCGCCGCTATTAACAGCTACAACGACAAAAAAGATGCGAAGCTCCTCACGAAAATTCAACAGCATTTGCTGAATTTTCTAGCCATCTATCACGCATTATAGATTCTGTTGTCAAATATTCTCTTAAAAACAATTATTTTCTGGGAAATAAGTCTCTACTTTGAAATGAAGATAGCCAATCTTAAAATCAGGAGTCTGTTCATCGTTAAGCAGGCTCTTTTTCAGGTGGTACCTCTATGGTCAGTGATCAGCGGGTGCCGCTAGTGAACATTTATCTAAATTTGTCCATCTCTGGTAGAGAGAAAAGGGAATTTGATATTTATATTTGGCGAAACCTTTCAGTCATGAAGATCGTCTTATTCTAGGACGAAAAAGTTTGCGAAGTGAGAAAAAATTCAATTGGAAATTGTCTGTTAGGGGAATATTTGTTACGATGGAGATGTATCTCCTTTTTGAAACAAATAGTAAGGTTAGGTGATTTCATGCAGACCCTCATTTTAGCCTCTTCTTCTCCACGACGAAAAGAACTTCTTGAAAGTCTACATTTAACATTTGAAGTCTCCAGCAGTGATGTTGATGAGTCCTTTCAATCTGAATGGACCCCTGAAGAAATTGTCATGGAGTTGGCACGGAGAAAAGCCCAGTATGTTGCAAAACAGCATCCATCTGCCTATGTCATTGGTTCTGACACGATCGTTGTCGCAGATGGACAAGTTCTCGGGAAGCCCAAATCTGAGCAAGAAGCGGTAGCGATGCTTGAGAGCTTATCGGGACGTACCCATGCAGTCTATACGGGTGTAACAATTATTTCCCCAACAGAACACACTCATTTTTTTGAAAAAACGGATGTTGAGTTTTGGGAGTTAACTGCGGATGAAATTCTAAGCTATGTTGACACCAAAGAGCCCTTAGATAAGGCAGGAGCCTATGGAATACAAGGGTATGGAAGATTGCTAGTAAAAAGAATTAACGGAGACTACTATTCGGTTGTAGGCTTGCCTCTATCAAAGACCATTCGAGAATTAAAAAAGCTAGGGTTTCAACTTCCCTTTTAACCTCCTAGAGCTCATTTAGAGAAGGAGGAAAAGGATTGCAAGCAGAAACATTAATGATTCGAGATTTCCCTGCGGAGGAGCGGCCCAGGGAAAGGTTCGAGCAAAATGGCCCAGAAAGTCTATCCAATCATGAATTAATTGCCATTTTATTAAGAACAGGAACAAAGGAAGAATCGGTCCTACAGCTTTCAAATCGTCTTCTAACGAATTTTGAGGGCTTAAGATTATTAAAAGATGCTACCTTAGATGAAATAACGGCTATAAAAGGGATTGGAAAAGCAAAAGCTATACAAGTACTCGCCGCTGTTGAAATTGGTAGAAGAATCTCAAACCTAACCTACGATGACCGCTATGTTATTCGTACCCCGGAAGATGGTGCCAACTATGTCATGAACGACATGAGATTCTTGGCTCAGGAGCATTTTGTCTGCCTCTATTTGAATACAAAGAATCAAGTCCTGCATAAGAAAACGGTGTTTATCGGGAGTCTAAATGCTTCGATCGTTCATCCCCGCGAGGTATTTAAAGAGGCCCTCCGGCGTTCGGCTGCATCTGTTATTTGCTTTCATAACCACCCTAGCGGAGACCCAGCGCCTAGTCGAGAGGATATCGAGGTGACCAAACGCCTCGTGGAATCTGGGAAAATCCTTGGCATTGAACTTTTGGATCATGTCATCATCGGGGAAAATAAGTTCGTCAGTCTGAAGGAAAAAGGATATTTGTAAAAAAGAGAAATGACTTTGCTACACAAAATGCTTAATAGGGACAATAGCTTTTGGAATGAAAATTTCTGACCGTAACCTTATAATAAGAATGGATTACACTATGATTTTGAACATCGTTAGGCTATAATATAGTTTGTGATTTTGGACCGGTTCATGATGGAAATGAATTTGTTTGAATGATGCATGGAAACTACTCTAATATGAGCACTTGATGCTTTTACGATTTGTTCTAGAAAGGGAGATACAGCTATGTTTGGAATGGGAACAAAAGACCTTGGGATAGATTTAGGAACGGCGAACACGCTTGTGTATGTGAAGGGAAAAGGAGTCGTTGTTCGCGAGCCTTCCGTTGTGGCGCTACAAACGGATACAAAGGATATCGTTGCGGTTGGAAATGATGCCAAAAATATGATCGGGCGAACACCTGGCAATGTGGTGGCGCTAAGACCGATGAAGGATGGCGTAATTGCAGATTATGAGACGACAGCTACGATGATGAAGCATTTCATCAAACAAGCTGTGAAAACGAGCGGCATTTTCTCAAGCAAGCCGTATGTCATGGTATGTGTACCGTCAGGAATTACGGCTGTTGAAGAGCGTGCGGTCATCGATGCTACTCGTCAGGCTGGTGCAAAGGATGCCTATACGATCGAGGAGCCATTTGCAGCGGCAATCGGTGCCAATCTTCCTGTTTGGGAGCCGACCGGCAGTATGGTTGTTGATATTGGTGGAGGCACGACAGAGGTGGCGATCATTTCACTTGGAGGAATCGTGACAAGTCAATCCGTGCGTGTTGCAGGAGACGAAATGGACAATGCGATTGTCAATTACATAAGGAAGACATACAATCTTATGATCGGTGACAGAACATCTGAGGCGATTAAGGTGGAGATCGGTAGCGCAGGCGACCCAGAAGGAATTGAGAACATGGAGATTCGCGGTCGTGATTTGTTAACGGGGCTCCCTAAGACCATTGAAATCACAGCAGAGGAAATTGCTAAGGCGCTTGGAGATACAGTCGATGCCATTGTTGATGGGGTTAAGGCAACATTGGAGAAGACTCCTCCAGAGCTTGCGGCTGATATTATGGATCGTGGCATTGTCTTAACAGGTGGCGGTGCGCTCCTTCGAAATCTGGATAAGGTGATTAGTGAAGAAACCAATATGCCAGTCTTGATTGCAGAGAATCCTCTTGATTGTGTGGCTATTGGTACTGGTAAAGCATTGGATAATATCAATTTGTTCAAAAATCGGGCAAAGGAATCCCGCTAAGAAAGAGGCGGCCGCTTTAGGTCTCCTCCCTCTTTTTTCAATTTATTTGTAGGCGGCTCTATGAAAATAGTATCGATGCCTGCTTTAACTCTTCAATGAAGCAGCTTCTATCAACAGGATGGGCCATTAATTTTGTTATAAATGAGGTGTAACGAGTGCCACAGTTCTTTTTGAATAAACGCCTGATTTTTTTGCTTATCAGTATTATTATTCTCGTGGCATTAATTGGATTTTCGTTAAGAGACCGAGAAGAACTAACCGTGCCTGAGCAATTCTTGAAGGATACGACCGGATGGATTCAAAATGTATTTGCGAAGCCACAAAGCTATGTGTCAGGAATATTTGCAGACCTAAAGGATCTGCAGAATACATATTCCGAAAATAAGGAGCTCAAATCCCGATTAGATGAAATGGCGAAGCTTGAGGCAGATGTTCAGCAGTTAACAAAGGAAAATGACGAGCTTAGAGAAATCTTGGATAAAAAGGAAACGTTGAGAGATTATTCCCCAATTCAAGCGACGGTGATCGGTAGAAATCCTGACCGCTGGCATGAGCTTCTCATTATTAATAAGGGAAAAGTGAATGGCATCAAGGCCAATATGGCGGTTGTCACAGCGAACGGATTAATCGGCAAGGTAAAAAGCACACAGCAATTTACCTCAACGGTTCAGCTTTTGAGTGCTCTGGACCCGACGAATCGGATTTCCGCCGAAATCCAAGGGAAAGAGGCAGGGAAAGAATCGTTCTATGGGACAATTGAAGGCTATGATGAGGAACGGGAATTATTGAAGCTAAAAAGGATTCCATTTGATGCCAAAATAGAAAAGGGTCAAACTGTCATTACCTCTGGTTTAGGAGGGATTTTTCCTGAAGGATTGCCGATTGGGAAGGTGGTTGATGTCGAGCCAGATGAATTTGGTTTAAATCAAACCGCCTATGTGAAGCCTGGAGCAAACTTTTATGACATTCGAAATGTGATGGTTGTCAAAAGGGAAATGGCTCAGCCTGACTTAAGCGATATGATTGATGATGAGGAGGAGGAACTGTGAAAAAATTTCTTCTTCCTCTTTTATTCATATTCATTTTTATTTTTGAAAGTATTTTTGTTCAGTCCTTACCTGCAGAAGTTTTTCATGGTGAACGTATTCTTGTTCCGCACTTCTTAATCATTGCGATACTATTTTTGACCTTGTATGGCGATTCGAAACAGGGGATACTATATGGATTGTCCTTTGGACTATTATTTGATGTTGTCTACACAGAAGTTCTTGGCATCTATTTATTCTTATTTCCCTTAATCGCTTATATTTGTGCAAAAATCATGAGAATCCTTCAAACAAATATTGTCGTTGTTTCGATCATCTCACTGCTCGGGGTCGCGCTCCTTGAGCTTGGGGTTTATGAGATGAACTTCTTAATTAACAAGACCGATATGAGCTTTTCGTTCTATGCACAATATCGATTGTTACCCACTCTCATCTTGAATCTGACATTTATTATTCTCTTTTCATATCCGTTAAAGCGACTTTCAGAAAAATATGTCGCTTACTTGAATAAAGAAAAATGAAAAGAATGATCTTTATAAAGGACTTTTTGCTAGTTTTGTCGAATACCTTTCACATGCTTGTTCTTACGAGGTGAACATCTTGTTATGAAGAAAACACAGAATGTCCTAATAAAAGGGACAAAAGATGGATTAATATTGCATTTAGATGATCAATGCTCCTACGAGGATTTGAAAAAGGAGCTTCTTGATAAGCTTACGGAGAATCAGCGGGTCCATAAGGATTACCCGCTGATTACTGTGAGCTTCAAAATAGGAAATAGATATTTAACAGATGAACAAAAGGAAGAGCTAAGAACATTAATTCGACAAGAGAAGAACTTAGTGGTTGGCAATATTGATTCGAATGTTCTAACAAAAACAGAAGTAGAGAAGATGATGAAAGAAGAGGAAATCGTCTCCGTTGCCCGAATTGTGCGCTCGGGTCAGGTGCTCGAGGCTACGGGTGATCTGCTTCTAATTGGCGATGTGAACCCCGGCGGGAAGGTGGTAGCGGGGGGAAATATTTATGTGATGGGAGCATTGAGAGGGATTGCTCATGCAGGGGTATACGGTAATCAGGATGCCGTTATCTCAGCATCTGTTATGAAGCCCTCTCAAATTAGGATTAGTGACGTGATTACGAGAGCACCTGATGTCTTCTTGGACGATGATAAAAGAGAAATGGAATGTGCATACATAGGTGAAAATGGCCAAATAATGATTGATAGATTACAAGTCTTGATGCATCTGAGACCTAATTTAAACAGATTGGAAGGGGGACACTAAAGTGGGAGAAGCAATAGTGATTACATCTGGAAAAGGTGGCGTTGGAAAGACAACCACTTCTGCGAATATTGGTACAGCTTTGGCCCTTCAAGGAAAAAGAGTTTGTTTAGTAGACACAGATATAGGTTTAAGAAATTTGGATGTTATCATGGGTCTTGAAAACCGCATCATCTATGATTTAGTGGATGTTGTGGAAGGACGATGCAAAATCCATCAAGCACTTGTAAAGGACAAGCGTTTTGAGGATCTTCTCTATCTATTGCCGGCAGCACAAACGAGCGATAAGACGGCTGTTACTCCTGAGCAAATGAAAGAGCTTGTCGATTCCCTGAAGCAGGACTATGATTATGTGATTATCGATTGTCCAGCGGGGATTGAGCATGGCTATCGAAATGCTGTTGCGGGTGCGGATAAGGCGATTGTTGTGACCACACCTGAGGTGTCGGCTGTACGTGATGCCGATCGAATCATCGGTCTGTTAGAAAAAGAGGAGAATGTGGAACCTCCTAAATTAGTAATTAATCGGATTCGCAGTCACATGATGAAAAATGGGGATATGCTCGATGTGGATGAAATCACGACACATCTTTCGATCGATTTAATCGGGATTGTCGCAGACGACGACGAAGTGATCAAGGCTTCCAATCACGGAGAGCCTATTGCCCTAAATCCGAACAGCAAGGCTTCTATTGCCTACCGCAATATTGCCCGTCGTATTCTAGGGGAATCTGTGCCACTCCAGCCCCTTGACGAGGAGCAAAGAGGCGTCTTTTCAAAACTAAAAAAGTTCTTTGGAGTAAAATAAACAACCGGGGAGAAAATCCTCGGTTTTTTTGTTTTCTGAAAATGGTACCTGGTACCGCTCGTGGACATTTTGCTAATTTTGTCCGTATGGGGTGGACAGTGATCAGCCCAAAAACAAATCTTCAGCCGCTATTCTTCTTTGTCATATCTACGGTGGACAACTCATAGACTTGTACAAAAAGGTTAAAGGGATTGGTGGGTATGCATGTCTAGTAGGGATGATATTAGAAGGAGAATAGCCAAGCGCAAGCGTGAAAGAGAAAGACTTTCCAAAAACCTTCATCATAATCAAATGATGATCGTGGAAGACGAAGAAAGATATGGATTCGAAAAAGTATCTTCCTATGAAGGTGGGCCGGGAGATAGCGGCCACCCCCTTTTCAATAAAGAGGTTTTTCTTTTTAAGATTTTGGGCTCTGCTTGCTTGGTGCTTGTGCTGGCGATTATTTTTCGAAGTGGCTCAGATTCTTTGCAGCCAATAAAGAGCTTTGTTACCAAATCGATGGAGCAGGATTTTCAATTTACGGCTGTGGCAGATTGGTATGAGAATCAATTTGGAAAGCCTCTTGCCCTTCTTCCAACCAATCAAAAGGAAGAGAACGAACCGAATTTGAATCAAGAATATGCCCTTCCTGCTGCTGCAAGGATTTTAGAGGATTTTGGTGAAAACGGGCAAAAAATCACGATAGAAACGGAAAAGGACGCAGCGGTTGCTGCCATGAGTGAGGGGCGTGTCCGTTTTGTTGGAGAAGAGGAAGGCTTCGGCAAAACGGTGATCATTCAGCATGCCGATAAAAGCGAGACCTGGTACGGGAATCTCGCATCCATTGATGTGAATCTTTATGAGTTTGTTAAGAAAGGGGCTAGTGTGGGAGTGGCATCCGACGCTGGCGACGGCACGAAAGGAACATTTTATTTTGCCATTAAAAAAGGGGATGACTTTATTGACCCGATTCAGGTGATCCAATTTGACTAACTTTCTTTCGCTCATGAAAAAAATATATATTCATCCATTATTATGGGTTGTTATGGCTATTGCTGTTGCGACTGCACACTTTATTGAATTATCCCTCCTGCTATTTTTAATTTTCATTCATGAAATGGGACATGCGGTCGCAGCATCTTTTTTTTCGTGGAGGCTAAAAAAAATCTCCCTCCTTCCTTTTGGTGGAGTTGCGGAAATGGATGAGCACGGAAACCGTCCCCTTAAAGAGGAAGCCATTGTCACCTTAGCTGGCCCCGTTCAGCATGTATGGCTAATCGTGGTGGGGAGTGGTCTATATCAGTTGAACCTCATGTCGGAGTATATTTACTCGCTCTTTATTCAATACAATTTAATGATTTTTATTTTTAACATGCTTCCGATCTGGCCGTTGGATGGTGGGAAAATTCTCTTTTTATGGCTTAGTTTAAGGGAATCGTTTCCAAAAGCTTTTCAAAGAACCTTAAGCCTTTCGATTTTCGCTGTGTCTATTTTTGCATTTTGTATCCTATTAATCGAGCCAATGAATTTGAATGTTTGGATTGTTATCGCATTTATTCTATTCACGTTATATTATGAATGGAAGCAGAGCCGCTATGTCTTTCTTCGTTTTTTAATGGAGCGATATTATGGGAATTCAAATGAACTTCGCACATTAAAGCCCTTGGTGGTTGAGGAGGATGACTTGGTCATTCATGTATTGGAGCAATTTCAGCGCGGCTGTAAGCACCCGATCATTATTGAAAAGGATGGAAAGGAAACGGGAATCCTAGATGAAAATGAACTCCTTCACGCCTACTTTGCTGAAAAACAATTAACGGCAAAGGTTGGAGATTTGCTCTACCTTTATTGATAGAGGATAATAATAGAGAGTGAATAGGTGAGGGGTTATTTTTTTGAATACATTAGTTGTTAACGTAATGGGAAGAGAAAAAAGATATGCATTATTAAAAAATAATAGGCTTGAAAAGCTTGTGATCGAGCAGCCCGAGCAGCAATCAATCGTTGGAGGAATCTATTTTGGCGTTGTCGAAAAGATTCTTCCAGGGTTGAATGCTGCTTTTATCAATATCGGGCTTGAAAAGAATGGGTTTCTGCATCGAGATAAGCTGCCTTCTTTTGCGGCTAAAAGAGAGGATAAAAGCATATCATCCTATCTGCATCAAGGAGAGCGTATTCTCGTGCAGGTGGAAAAGGATGCGACAGGTGACAAGGGTCCAAGGCTGACGGGAATGGTGGAATTTCCTGGGGAAATGCTCGTGTATTCTCCGAAAGGGGGCAGTGTAGCAGTTTCGAAAAAAATCGAGGACTCAGATGTAAGGGAGAAGTGGCGTCAGTTTGGGTATGCCCATAGGCTGAAGGAGGAAGGAATTCTATTTAGAACGGCCTGTATTGGGCAAGATGAGAAGGATGTATTGGCTGAGCTAGTTTGGTTGCGAGGGCAATATGAACAGATCATGCACACTGCTAAGTCAATGAAAAAACCAGGTTTGATTTTTGAGAAAAATTCATTTTTAGATCGTTTGACTGAAGACATGAGGAAAATGGCTTCTGGACAGGTTATCGTCGATACGCTGGAAATGAAGAATGAGCTTCTTCTCATCAATCAGAATGAACAAATTGAAATTTTGTTTCATCAAGCAAAGGAGAATATTTTTTCCACCTATCAGATAGAATATGAGCCTGAAAACCTCTTGAAGAGAGTGGTTTGGCTTGAGAATGGCGCTTATTTGGTTTTTGATGAGGCGGAAGCGCTGACGATTATCGATGTGAATACTGGCAAGTTTTCTGGAAAACAGGAGCGGCACGACACGGTCTTAAAAACCAATCAATTGGCAGCGGAGGAAATTGCCCGTCAGATTCGCTTGCGGGATTTATCTGGGATGATCTTGGTCGACTTTATCGACATGAAGAATGTTGAAGACCGGAATAGGGTACAAAGGAAACTTGAAGCTACACTTGGCTTTGATGAGAAAAGAACAAGAATTGTTGGTTATACTTCCCTCGGTGTTTTACAAATGACGCGAAAAAAACAGAAGGTTTCTATTTCTGAAACATTAACGAGCACCTGTAAGATATGTGAGGGGACGGGGAAGGTATTGAGCGCGGAGACCATTGCCTTCCAGCTTGAGCGGGAGCTCCTCGAACAGAGGGGAAATGCAGAAGAGGCGATCCTGATTGAGACAACCGATGAAGTGAAGGACATCTTAATAGGAGAGCAAAAAGTTCATCAGCGCAGACTTGAAGAAATTATTGGCTTGAAGCTCTATTTCTCCGTGAAAGAAGCATCAAAGCCGTTTTATGCTATTAGACAAATCGGCAATTTGGCGGACATCAAAGGCAGAGCCGATTAAGGTCGAGTGTCCACTCCACACGGACATTTTTGGCATTTTGTCCACGGGCGGTACCAGGTACCAATGAAAAAGATAAGGACCGAAATGATATTGACACTAGCCTTTCTCTATGATAATATTTTGATGTTATGTTTGTAGCGCACCCGTGCTACAACCGCACAGAATAGGTTATGAAGTGATTGTTGATTGTTGATTGTTGTAGCAATACACCTAGGATGGCGAGTCTGAGTCTAAGAGGAGGTGCAGTTCATGTACGCAATTATCGAAACTGGTGGTAAGCAAATCAAAGTAGAAGAAGGTCAAGCAATCTACATTGAGAAGCTTAACGCTGAAGCAGGCGAAACAGTTACATTTGATAAGGTTTTATTCGTTGGTGGTGACAATGTTAAAGTTGGTAGCCCAGTAGTTGAAGGTGCTTCTGTTACAGCTAAAGTTGAAAAACAAGGCCGTGCGAAGAAGATCATCGTATTCAAATACAAAGCGAAGAAAAACTATCACAAGAAGCAAGGTCATCGTCAGCCATACACAAAAGTTGTGATTGAAAAAATCAACGCGTAAGGCGGATTCAGATGATCGAGACAACGATTTATCGTACTGAAACTGGACGAGTTAGATCGTTTACGATGTCAGGTCATGCCCTCTTTGCGAATCACGGTAATGATATCGTGTGTGCAGGAGCCTCTGCTATTTCCTTCGGCGCGGTAAATTCCATTATTGCGTTAACAGGAGTACAGCCAGAAATCGAGCAAGGAGAAGATGGCTTTCTCCGCTGCGTCATTCCGGAAAATCTCCCGGAGGACGTACAAGAGAAGGTTCAGCTATTGCTTGAAGGGATGATCGTGAGCTTACAGACGATTGAAAGAGATTACGGAAAATATATAAAAATAACCTTCAAAAAGTAGGAGGTGGAACAAATGTTAAGATTAGATCTTCAGTTTTTCGCTTCTAAAAAGGGAGTAGGTTCTACAAAGAACGGTCGTGACTCTATCGCAAAGCGCCTTGGTGCTAAGCGTGCAGACGGTCAATTTGTAACTGGTGGTTCTATCCTTTACCGTCAACGTGGAACTAAGATTTATCCAGGAGTGAACGTTGGTAAAGGTGGCGACGATACACTATTCGCGAAAGTGGACGGTGTTGTCAAGTTCGAACGCCTTGGACGTGACAAGAAGCAAGTGAGCGTTTACCCAGTAGCTCAAGAGGCATAAGTCTTTTAAAAACTCTAACCGCTTTGGTTAGAGTTTTTTTTGACTTTTAGCGGGTTTGACCGATATTTGGCCAAGTTTGACCGATATAATAGAGAAACGACCGATAAAGTTGACTTTTTGACCGAAATATCTAAATAACGACCGATAACCCCATATTATTGACCGATATATTGAAACTCACCTAAATACTACTCAAATTACGGCTTAGTACAACAAGATTAAGCACCCTTTTTCAACAAATTTGCTTCCCCCCACACCTATTTTTGATATACTATGTCTATATATCGATTAGGAGAGCGAGTATGAGTAAAGAATGGAGTACGGTGGAGCTATTAAGTCATGCTAGGCATGATTGGCTGAACAAAATTCAATTAATAAAAGGGAATCTCGCACTTAACAAAATGGAGCGGGTCAAAGAAATCATTGATGAGATCGTCTATGAATCGAAACAGGAATCAAAATTATCCAATCTTCATCTTCCTCAATTTGCGGCTCTGCTTCTAACATACAACTGGGAGAGTCACTCCATTCACCTTGAGTTTGAGGTTCTGGAAGGGGAAACCAATCAAAGCATTCAAGATGAACTTTTAGCGAGTTGGACCCGCGCATTTTTAATAGAACTGCAACAATCCAGCAAAGAATTTCATGAAAATCATTTATCGATTACCATTGATATACAAGAGACAGGGCTTGGTTTCTTTTTTGATTTTAGAGGAATAATAACTGGCAGAGAGAACATACGTACATTCCTGCAGAGACCAGCAGCTTTCAAACGGAAAATAATAGAACTTACGGAGCAGGAGCTCTCACTTGAAGTGTTCTTCCCTTACATATGAGCGCTATTCAATAAATCAAACCATTGACAAACGGGAGGAATGGAAATGTTTGTAGATCAGGTCAAAATATACGTCAAAGGCGGCGATGGAGGCAACGGGATGGTTGCATTCCGCCGTGAAAAATATGTGCCAAAGGGTGGCCCAGCCGGTGGCGATGGCGGTAATGGTGCAGACGTGGTTTTTGAGGTAGAGGAAGGCTTAAGAACCCTCATGGATTTCCGCTATAAGCGTCATTTTAAGGCGCCACGTGGTGAGCACGGCATGTCGAAAAATCAGCATGGAAAAAATGCGAAGGATATGATTGTCAAGGTTCCCCCTGGCACGGTTGTAACGGACGCTGAAACGAAGGAAGTCATTGCCGATTTAACCGAGCATGGCCAACGAGCCGTTATTGCGAGAGGGGGAAGAGGAGGACGAGGAAACTCGAGATTTGCCACTCCAGCAAACCCGGCACCAGAGCTGTCTGAGCATGGTGAGCCAGGACTAGAAAGAGAAGTTGTGCTTGAGCTGAAACTATTAGCTGATGTCGGACTCGTCGGCTTTCCGAGTGTAGGAAAATCAACTCTTCTATCTGTAGTTTCCGCCGCCAAGCCGAAAATTGCGGACTATCATTTTACGACGATTGTTCCCAATCTAGGAATGGTAGAAACCGAAGATGGCCGAAGCTTTGTCATGGCAGACTTGCCGGGTCTCATTGAGGGAGCCCATTCGGGAGTCGGGCTTGGACATCAGTTCCTCAGACATATCGAAAGAACAAGAGTCATTGTTCATGTCATTGATATGGCAGCGATCGAAGGAAGAGAGCCATTCGAGGATTACAAGACCATTAATCATGAATTGCAGGAATATAACCTAAGGCTAACGGAAAGACCGCAAATCATTGTCGCTAATAAAATGGACATGCCGGGAGCCGAGGAAAATCTGGAAAAATTCAAGTCACAGCTTGAAGAGGATTATCCGATTTTTCCTGTTTCCGCTATTACGAGAAAAGGATTGAGGGATCTCCTCTTTGCGATCGCCGATAAAATTGAACAAACGCCAGAGTTCCCTCTTGTTCATGAGGAAGAGACGGAAGTCAATCGTGTCCTATACAAGCATGAAGCAGAGCAAAAGGAATTTGTCATTACTCGAGATCCAGATGGAAGCTTCGTCGTTTCAGGAGATGCGGTTGAGCGCCTATTTAAGATGACCGACTTTTCTAGAGATGAATCGGTGCGCCGCTTCGCTCGACAGCTAAGAGGAATGGGTGTTGACGATGCTCTTCGCGAAAGAGGAATTAATAACGGAGATACGGTGAAGCTGTTGGATTATGAATTTGAGTTTGTAGATTAGGCAAGAAGTTTGAGTTTCGACAGCTTGACGCTTTTCTAATGGGGTGTGGAGAAAATGAGCAAGGAAAAATTAGATAAAAAATTCTATTTAGTTCGTGAGGATGTTTTGCCTGAAGCGATGAAAAAGACGCTTGATGCAAAGGAAATGATTGAGCGGAAAAAGGTAGAATCGGTTTGGGATGCCGTTCAAGAGGTGAACTTGAGCCGCAGTGCTTATTATAAATATCGAGACACTGTCTTCCCTTTCCACACGATTGTGAAAGAAAAGTTAATTACGCTATTTTTTCATTTAGAGGACCGCTCAGGAACCTTATCACAGTTATTAGGTGTCGTCGCATCTGCAGGCTGCAATGTTCTGACGATCCATCAAACGATTCCGCTTCAAGGACGTGCACAGGTTACCCTCTCCTTAAATGTGACAGCAATGACAATTGAGATTAATGAACTTCTCAGCAATCTACGAAAGCTTGAATTTGTTGAAAATGTAGAGGTACTTGGGTCAGGAGCATAATATTTTTCTCTCGCCTTTAGGGGCGAGTTTTTCTTAATTGGGGAGGAGACTAAAATGAAAATTGCTTTCTTAGGTCCTAGGGCGACATTTACTGATATTGCTGTTCGTGAGCTATTTCCCAATGATGAAGGGATCCCTTATATCACGATTCCAGATTGCTTGGAAGCCGTCATGAAAGATGAAGTGGATGTCTGTGTGGTGCCATTAGAGAATGCGCTAGAGGGTTCTGTGAATATCACATTAGATTATTTAATTCACGAAATGAAGCTGCCAATAATGGCGGAAATTACTGCCCCAATCAAACAGCATCTGCTCGTCCATCCAAATCATCAGGATGATTGGGAGAATATTGAGGCGATCTATAGCCATTCCCATGCCATCGCTCAATGCCACAAATTCCTTCATCACAAGTGTAAGGGCATTCCGAGAGTAAGTGTGACATCGACAGCAGCAGCCGCAAAATATGTCCGTGAAAATCCTCAAGAAAGAGCGGCCGCCATTGCGAACGAGCTAGCAGCGAAAGAATATGGGCTTGCCATTGCAAAAGAGAATATTCATGACTTTGATTTTAATCATACTCGTTTTGTCGTTTTGGCGAATAAGCCGTTAAAATTGGACGATCAACCATTGGAGGTTGCGGGTAATAAAACAACACTTATGGTTACTTTACCGGCGGATGATCGTTCTGGAGCTCTTCATCAGGTCTTATCAGCGTTCGCTTGGAGAAAATTGAACCTTTCCAAAATCGAATCTCGTCCCACAAAAACAGGACTTGGAAATTATTTTTTCATTATCGATATAGAGATGAGCATGGATGAGGTCCTGATTCCAGGAGCCATTGCTGAACTGGAAGCGCTTGGCTGTTCAGTTGATGTGTTGGGAAGCTATCCATATTTTCAAATCAAAAAAAAGTAAGGATTCCATAATGGTGTCCTTACTTTTTTCATGGCTACTCAATTAGAAATCCATTTCTCCTCAGGGCTTCTTCCGCCTTATCCAACACTTCCTCAGAGGCGGCAGAAAGGGTATGTAGATGGACGCCGTTCGTCAGTTCTGAAAGATAGGAAGCATTAGTAGAGTGAATTTTGTCAATAAATTGCTGAACCTCTTTCGGATTTGAAACCATAATAGAAGCGGTCAAATCTCCATAGACAGCATGCTCAATTTTAACATCTAGAACCGTGACACCAAGGTTGACGAGTAGCAATAATTCCTCTTCCGTCTGCTCTGGCTTGTGAGTGCAGGCAACAATTCTTTCGATTCTTTTGACTGGATTACTCATATATAAATAGCCCTGGCTCGTTGCAATAATGGGTTCATTTTTGGCCTTGAGCAGCGTAATATCACTGACAATCACCTGTCTGCTGACATTTGTTTTCGCCGCTAGGTCACTGCCAGTTATCGGTTGGCCACTGGACTTCAACCAATCGAGGATGAGCTCTCTTCTTTCATCCCCAAGTATTTTCTTCCCTTTCATTCACAGTCACACCTTTCTCGAACAGGAAATTCATAAATAAATTTTATCCTACTTCTCTAAATTGGTCGACTCCCTTCCAGGTCTAGTATTGCTTGACCGAATATTCCCTTATCATAATTCTTCCAAGAAATGCATAAGTTTTTTTGAAGATGAATAGCAATTTGCCTACTCTGTCATAGAATATATGGACATTTGCATAGGAGGGAAGCCAGAGTGAAGATCCATATCGTACAGAAAGGGGACACTCTTTGGAAAATCGCTAAAAAATATGGCGTGAATTTTGAAGAGCTGAAAAAGATGAATTCCCAGCTCAGCAATCCAGATATGATTATGCCCGGAATGAAAATAAAAGTCCCAACAGGTAGTGGTACCGTAATAAAAGAAGGACACATGGGTGCAAAATTAAAGGAACAACCGATTGTGAAGGAAAAACCAAAGGAAATGCCAAAAAAGGAGGCTCCCATCCCTCAAGTTCCAAAAATGCCTAAACCGATCGTCTCAGAAATTGATATTAACAACTACTATATGATGAACATGGCGAATATGCAGGTTGAACAGCAACCAATAAAGCAACCAATAAAGCAACCAATTAAGCCTATTGAGCAACCAATAAAGCAACCGATCAAGCCAATTGAGCAACCCAAAATGCAACCGATTAAGCAACCACAGCTCCCACCGAAGCCAGTTCAAATTCCAAAGGCAAAAGCACTAGAACCCGCCGCATTTGAGGAGCAAAAACCAATTAAACCAATTAAACCAATAAAAGGAGGAGCTGAAGAACAAATGAATCCTTACTATCCAAATCTTTATCCTGCGTCATCAGTTTTACCAGGATCTGGGTATTCCCCGCAGCAAGCATTTCCACAGGTACAAGGAGCCATGTATCCTCCTATGAATTACGGAGCGATGCCTGGCGTTGAAATGGGGCATTCTTACTATGATGATGAATCCTCATCCTTCATGCCGGGTGTAATGGGGGTAGCTGAACATCCGAATATGCCAAATATGCCAAACATGCCGAATATGCCAAACATGCCAAATATGCCAAATATGCCGCAAATGCCTCAGATGCCTCAGATGCCAGAAATGGTTGCACCAGTCATGCAGGGAGCCTATCCATGTCCACCTAATCCATGTCCACCGTATCCAGCTCCATTATTCCCTGTATCCCCAGTTTTACCAGGACCCGGACCAATTCCAGCATTTACGGGTGCCCCTATGATGCCAGAGGTTCAAGGGGTAGCTGAAGTAATGGAAACTCCCGAATGGCCGGGGAATCTTCCACATCAAATGCCAATGGCCGGCAACCAGCCACCTCCAATGGTTCAGGGGGTAGCTGAAGATTGTGGCTGTGGTTCGCATATGGTGGGAACATATGGACCCGGGATGGCAGGAGCTTACGATCCAGCTATGGTAGGTGGCTATGGAACAGGAATGCCGGGAGCCTTTGGTCCGGGCATGTACGATGGCTATGGTGGGGCCATGCCAGGAGCATACGGTGCAGGGATGCCAGGTGCTTACGGTCCGGGCATGTATGATGGCTATGGTGGAGCCGCACCAGGTGCATATGGACCTGGCATGGTAGGTGGTTATGATCCAAGTATGTATAGAGGCTTTCCAGGAGGTCCCGATGGATTCGCTCCGGCCTTACCAGGTGCTTTTGGGGAAGGAGCTCCACAAGACCAAGGTGCTGCTGAAGCAGGAGGATTTGCTCCATCCCCAGGAGTTCAAGGGCCAGGGCTGACCCATGTGTACACTCCTCCTCAGGTTCAGCAATTTCCAAATCCCCCATATATGAATCCATACGGTCCGTATGGGGGCGGTTATGGAATGGGCGGAATGTCAAATTATAGTAATGACAATGAAGACTAATGTACAAGGAGACGCCTTTTTTATAAAGCGTCTCCTCTCTTTTTTGAACGACCAATTTGATATCCGCATACATCGCATCATGCCCCTAAGAAATCATGTATTTTTGATTGAAACAGCTGTTAACCATAAACCTTATATTCTAAAAGGATTTTCTTCACCCTCTAAGCTTAGGCTACAGGAAATGTTCACAGCTGATTTGAAGAAGGCGGGCTTTTCCAATACCTATTCGTTTCAAGCTCTAGCGGCACAAAGCCCATTGTCTTTCGAGAATAGGTACTATGGAATAATGGAATACATCCCTCCATCTACTAACACATTTACTTTTCTTGAAAGGACAAATAGAGCAGAGGGCTTGACTCTTTTGCAAAAATATCACGAAACAACAGGAATGCTAGTGAATCGTTATGCAACCGAACTGGCACAGCATCAGCCACTGGAAAAATGGAAAAAGAGAAACGCTAGCTTCATCAAGAATATCCCAGTTATAGAATTTTTTGTCCAAAAGGAAATAATCGAAGAATATATGAGCTGGGCAAATTGGTCATTGGAACATCTTGAAGCTACTCCTCCAAGCAACCCAGAATCAACAATCATATTGCATGGCGATGTTGCACATCATAATTTTCTTCGTTCAGTGGACGGAACGCTTTATCTCATCGATTTTGATTTGATCAGCATAGGGGAACAAAGTCAGGATTATCTCCAATATGCCAATCGAATCCTGCCTTTCTTAGATTGGTCCTTCGAGGGCTTATCTGAATTGGAGGTTATCCGTCCTTTTTTAAACGATAAAAAATTCTTGTATGGCTTGGCTTTCCCTACGGATATTTTCCGGGAATGGAATCGACTCATTCGGGAAAGACAATATCATAATCCTGTTCGAGTAAGGCCTGTAATGGAGTTGACAGTGGGACAATTTGCTGAGAGAAAGAGCTTTTTTAAAGAAATAAGAAAATTAACGATGTAGCATCCCACGAGGGAACAAATTTTTAATGGTTGACAGATTTGGGCGCAACTGACAGGATGAATTATTAGCTCCCCTCACACTCTAATAGTGAGCATTTGTTTAAGATGCTCTTATTTTGGCGTAGGAGGTCCAAAAGGATGCGAACAAAACGTATCGTACTTCCAGCTATGATTTTCCTGTCCATTGGCTTAGTGGCCTGTGGGAACAATGAAGGCGCAAATAATGGCAGGAAAAATAATGTTGTCCCAATGGGATATTACTCGAATGAGAATCATGAGAAAAGTGGAGGAAACGCCAATTGGCTGAATCAGGATAACGATGGTCCTTTAACAGAAATGATGGACCATACATTTGGCGGAGAGGGACAAAATAATGGCCTGAGGGGCATTAATAATCAAGCAGCCCCACAGGGAAGGGGAAATATTGATACTTTATTTAGTAGAAGTGACCAAAATTATCATGGTCATCTCAATGACAATAATGGGAGAGCGAAGAGTGGATATTACACTGCCTATGATGGTAATTTAGCCAAGAAAATTAGTCATACAGCTAATTCTGTCGTTAATGTCGGTGATGCTCGTACCGTTGTCCACAAGGATCATGTGCTGATTGGTGCGGTACTCGAGGATCCAAGACGTGAGCACGAAACAAAAGCAGCGATTCGCGATGCCGTTGATCCCCATTTAAAGGGAAAATCCCTCACTATTGTGACGAATGAGAGCAGCTATAATCAAATTCGCTCAATAGATAATTCTCTTAGGAGTGGGGAGCAATGGTACAAACTAGATAAGGATCTTGGAAATATGTTTAGACAGATCAAAAATACGGGAAATAATTTGAATAGGTAGAAGAGCATACCCCTGCTCTTCTTTTTTTTCTTTTACTTTGGATAATATTTGTTAGGATTGGTCACAATACTACTGGACAATGCTTGGTATATTTAAACAATTAACCCTTTAAATGAGGTGACCAATGTGAATAACAATAGGTCTGTTATGATGGGTGTATTTCTTTTTCTGCCTTTGTTATTTATTCAGACAAATGTCGATGCCCAAATAGAAAATATAGAAAAAATGGATACATTCGAGCCGATTGAGGTTGAGGTCGTGCTTGAAAGATGGTATCTAGATGGGGAGTTTAGTCAAGAAATTGTCAAGGAAACGATCCTGTCGATGGAGGATTTCTGGGCAAAATACGATAACTGGCAGTTAATTGATATGGAAGAAAAAAGGGTTGTATTTAGGAAGTATGTCGATGATATTTCCCCGCTATTGAAAGCGAATGGCTATTTTGGGATAACGGGTGACGGGACGCTAACGATATTTAATGGCAAACCCCATCCTTCTAAAATTATTCATACCTTTTTTCAGCTAGACATGGGCAAGCTTGAGAGCAAAAGACATGAAGAATTGAAAAAAGGGATCCCAATAAAAAATAAGGATCATTATGTAGAAGTATTAGAGACCTTTAAAAATTACACATTAGAAGAAAAAGAAGAAAATTAGAGAAATGAACCGTACTGGCTGCGGTTCATTTTTTGGTGTTATATATGAATGTCGAGACAGGTCGATTTCTTTATGGGATTCCGATTGTATGTTACAATGAGTTACAGCAAATTAGAGGAGAGAAATACGATTGTTTGAGTTTATTCAGGGGAAGGTCGATTTTGTTGGACCAGAGTATATTGTCGTAGAAACAAGCGGAGTTGGATTTCAAATTCAAACCCCGAATCCATTTATTTATTCGAAAGACTTAGAAAATGAAGTGAAGGTGTATACCTACCATTATGTGCGTCAGGATGCCATGGCGCTCTATGGATTTCAGACACGGCAGGAGAAGACGCTTTTTACAAAGCTCTTAAATGTATCGGGAATTGGTCCCAAGGGAGCGCTTGCGATCCTCGCTTCGGGTGAGCCAGAGCAGGTCGTTGATGCGATCGAAAATGAAGATGAGAGCTTCCTGATTAAGTTTCCAGGGGTCGGTAAAAAGACAGCAAGGCAAATGATCTTGGATCTGAAGGGCAAGCTTCAGAATGTGGTCCCAGATTTTTTCCCAGACTTATTTTCTCCGGAAAAAGGCCAAAGAGTGCCGTCCACATCTTCTAATCAAGAGCTTGAGGAAGCGCTTCTGGCATTGCAAGCATTGGGCTATTCTGATAAGGAAATTAAGAAGATTACGCCAGACCTGCAGAAGGAAAGCTTAACGACGGATCAATATATTAAGAAAGCCTTACAAAAATTGTTAAGATAAAGGGGTGAAATCGGTGGAGGAACGGATCGTTTCAGGCGAGGCTGATACTGGGGAACTATCACTCGAACAAAGCCTACGTCCTCAAACTTTAAAGCAGTACATAGGGCAAGATAAGGTAAAGGAAAACTTAGGGATTTTTATTGAAGCGGCTAAGCTCCGGCAGGAAACATTGGACCATGTTCTTTTATACGGCCCACCTGGTCTTGGAAAAACAACTCTAGCTGCGATTATTGCCAATGAGATGGGGGTCAATATCCGAACAACTGCGGGTCCAGCGATCGAACGGCCCGGGGATCTGGCAGCGATCCTAACAGCGCTTGAGCCTGGCGATGTTCTTTTCATTGATGAAATTCACCGTCTTCCACGGGCGATAGAAGAGGTCCTTTATCCAGCAATGGAAGACTTTTGCCTAGATATCGTGATCGGAAAGGGACCAAGCGCCCGAGCGGTTCGCTTGGATCTTCCCCCGTTCACATTGGTCGGTGCCACTACAAGAGCGGGCTCTTTATCGGCACCGCTAAGGGATCGATTTGGAGTATTAAGCAGATTGGAGTATTATCGTGAGGAGCAGCTGAAGGAGATAGTGGTTCGAACGGCTGAGCTGTTTGCTATTCATATTGAATCTGCCGCTGCCACAGAAATTGCTAAGCGATCGAGAGGAACGCCGAGAATCGCCAATCGTTTGCTTCGTAGGGTGAGAGATTATGCTCAAGTTCGCGGGGATGGAGCGATTGATTTCCTTTTGGCACAGGAAGCATTGGAATTACTTCAGGTCGATCGTTTAGGCTTAGATCATATTGACCATAAATTATTAAAAGGGATCATTGAAAGATTTCGTGGAGGCCCTGTCGGTTTGGATACGATTGCAGCTAGCATCGGGGAAGAATCCACGACCATTGAGGATGTGTATGAGCCCTTTTTATTGCAGATTGGCTTTTTACAAAGAACACCTAGAGGACGAGTAGTGACTGACCTCGTATATCGCCATTTTCAAATGGAGGTGCCGGGCCATGACAGGCATTCCTAAGCTTCTGATGATAATCGGAGCCATCACATTTATGATTGGTTTTCTGATGCAATTCATTCCTATTGGAAAGCTTCCTGGGGATATTGTGTTCAAGAAGGGAAATGCAACCTTTTATTTTCCTATTGTCACTTCCATACTACTAAGTATAGTCCTTTCGTTAATCTTTTATTTTATCGGAAAATTTCGCTAAGCGGGTGACATCATTGAAGGTAGACTTATTTGATTTTGATTTGCCAGAGGAATTGATTGCGCAGACACCACTGAAGGACCGCACAAGCAGTAGACTCATGGTATTAGACAAGGAAACGGGTAAGCTGGAACATGATATTTTTAAAAATATCAAAGCCTATTTACGAGCAGGGGATTGTCTCGTTCTGAATGATACGAAGGTGCTTCCAGCAAGACTTTTCGGAGAGAAGGAAGAGACGGGAGCGAAAATTGAGGTGCTCCTTTTAAAACAGGTGGAAGGTGATACATGGGAAACCCTTGTAAAGCCTGCTAAAAGAATTAAGGAAGGGTCTGTGATCCGCTTTGGAGATGGCCGACTCACGGCTGTCTGTGTAGGTGAAAAAGACCATGGAGGGCGGATTTTCACCTTCCAATACGAGGGCATTTTTTATGAAGTGCTAGAGTCGCTTGGGGAGATGCCACTGCCGCCATATATTAAGGAACAGCTTGAAGATAAGGACCGATATCAGACCGTCTACGCAAAGGAGCGTGGCTCAGCAGCTGCTCCAACCGCAGGGCTTCATTTTACAGAGGAGCTATTGGAAGAACTGAAGGATATGGGTGTCCATATTGCTTTCATTACTCTGCATGTGGGTCTTGGAACCTTTCGACCTGTCAGCGTGGATGATGTAGATGAGCACGAAATGCATGCGGAATTTTATCAAGTAACCGAAGGAACAGCGAGGCTGCTTAATGAGGTTCGGGAAAAAGGCGGCAGAATTATTACGGTAGGAACGACCTCAACAAGAACGCTGGAGACGATTGCAACGGCCAATGATGGTAAGTTTGTTTCTGACAGCGGTTGGACCAATATTTTCATCTATCCAGGCTATGAATTTAAGGCGATTGATGGAATGATCACGAATTTTCATTTGCCAAAGTCGACTTTAATCATGCTGGTTAGTGCTTTAGCGGGTAGAGAGAATGTGCTGCATGCTTACAAGACAGCCGTTAAGGAAAAATATCGTTTCTTTAGTTTTGGAGATGCGATGCTCATTGTTTAGGCATTTTTTTCAATCCATGCCGCTCTAGTTTTAGGTAATCGAAATAAGTGTAGGTATTGGGGCAGTACAATATCAAAGTCCGTATGAAGAAGTCTTTGTTTAGTTTGGGAGGGTACATATAAGTTGACAGCAATACGTTATGAATTAATCAAAACATGTAAGCAAACAGGTGCGAGACTTGGACGTGTTCATACGCCTCATGGCTCGTTTGAAACGCCAATCTTTATGCCTGTCGGTACACTTGCAACTGTAAAAACAATGTCGCCGGAAGAGCTTGTTGACATGGGGGCAAAGATCATCTTAAGCAATACCTATCATCTTTGGCTTCGTCCGGGACATGACATCGTTAAAGAGGCGGGTGGCCTTCATAAGTTCATGAATTGGAACGGTGCCATCCTTACCGATTCCGGTGGGTTTCAGGTTTTTAGCTTAAGCGAATTCCGCAAAATTGAAGAGGAAGGCGTTCACTTCCGCAATCATTTGAACGGGGACAAGCTTTTCTTATCTCCAGAAAAAGCGATGGAAATTCAAAATGCCCTTGGCTCTGATATTATGATGGCCTTTGATGAATGTCCACCATATCCAGCATCCTTTGAATATATGAAGAAATCGGTTGAAAGAACGTCACGCTGGGCGGAAAGATGCTTGAACGCCCATAGCCGTCCAACTGATCAAGGGCTGTTTGGAATCGTTCAGGGTGGTGAGTATGAGGAGCTTCGCAAGCAAAGTGCGAGGGACCTCACATCTCTAGACTTCCCTGGCTACGCCGTTGGAGGATTATCGGTTGGGGAGCCTAAAGAGGTGATGAATCGGGTTCTGGAATTCACGACTCCACTGCTTCCAACGAATAAACCACGTTATTTAATGGGTGTTGGTTCTCCAGATTCTCTAATTGATGGAGCCATTCGCGGCATCGATATGTTTGATTGCGTGCTTCCAACAAGAATTGCCCGCAACGGTACATTGATGACAAGCCATGGACGACTTGTTGTCAAAAATGCCAAGTACGCACGTGATTTTGGTCCGATCGATGAGCATTGTGATTGCTATACATGCAGAAATTATAGCCGCGCTTATATTCGCCACCTAATTCGTTGCGATGAAACCTTCGGAATAAGACTTACATCTTACCATAATCTTTATTTTTTGGTAAAATTAATGGAGCAAGTCCGCGAAGCGATTCGTGAGGATCGTCTCGGTGACTTCCGAGAAGAATTTTTTGAAAGATATGGCTTTAATAAGCCAGATGCAAAAAACTTCTAAAATAAAGACAAATACATGATAGGAAGGGAGGTTTTTAGATGGGAAGCAATTTAGCAACATTTATACCATTAATTTTAATGTTTGTGATTTTCTACTTTTTATTAATTCGTCCTCAGCAAAAGCGCCAAAAGGCGGTCAATCAAATGCAGAACGACTTGAAAAAAGGGGACAAGATCGTTACAATTGGCGGTCTTCATGGAATCATTGATTCCATTGATGAGGGCAAGATTGTCATCAAATGTGGAGATGGAAGCCGTCTTACATATGATCGTCAAGCAGTCCGCGAGGTTGTTGAAGCTTCAAGCGATTTGCTTGCCAAGAGCTAATAGGAAAAGCGCCTTTCATTCGGAAGGCGCTTTTTTACTTTGGCTATTTTCGCACGGATTGTGGTTCTGGAATGTCCTTAATACCGGCCATTCCGTTTCATACTAGGTGTGTGATACGCATAGATAGAGCAGCACTTTTCTCCGTTATTTCTACAGATAGACTGCATCAAACATCGTATTCTCCAATGATTTGTTGTTCAAAAGCAACAATGTTTGAGAAAAGAGCCTTTACTTTAAGCTTTCCTAACCTTTGGAGTGGTCATATTCACACCTAGGATTCCGCCCATCATCGCTGTTACAATATAGCATGCATGGTACACCATCTGCTCTAATGAAAACAAACTATCATGTCCTAAATATTGGAATAGGAAAATAATAAGTGTGTAGCCAATCCCTGTTAATGCTCCGCTCAACCATCCCTTCTGCTTCCCTTTACTACCTGAGATGAATCCCCCAAGAAAAAGTGCAATAAATGAAATAACGGTCGTGATGATGGCTAAAGAAGATTCTTGTGTGGAAGTAAATCTTAAAACTAATGAAAAAACAAAGCTCGCTACAATGAGTAAAACAAAAATCGCAATAATCCCGAAAAGAATGGAGGTTCCATAATTTCTTGATTCTTCTATCTTGACCCACTCCCCTCTAATATCTCATTAATGCTAGTACTCTTTAGTACATGCTTATTCTCTTACAAATGAAAATAGACTCCTTTTTGATGATTTATTTTAGCTATTTCGTACGGATTGTGGCTTTTTCATAAGCAACAAAATTTGAGAAAAAGCCTTAATTCATGACCAACCTGATAACAACTTCATATAATTGTCGAGTTTGCCCATAATAAAGCAAAAGGTCAGTAAAGGAGCTAAACAAGTGAGTGATATTTTTTTCATACTAGGAAGAACGATTATTTTTTATGCACTCATTATCATCATTTTTAGAGCAATGGGAAAGAGAGAAATTGGAGAATTAAGCATTTTGGATTTAGTTGTCTACATTATGATTGCAGAAATGGCCGTTCTGGCTATTGAAAAACCGAAGCAAAATCTTTTGTATACGATTGTGCCCATGCTTTTTTTAATGTCTATTCAGATAACTTTTGCCTTTATCTCGCTGAAAAGCAAGAAATTCCGCGATATTGTCGAAGGGAAACCTACCGTCATCATTAATAATGGGAAAATTGATGAAGAGGAAATGAGAAAACAAAGATATAATTTTGATGATCTTTTACTCCAACTAAGGGAAAAAAATATAAAGAATATTGCAGATGTTGAGTTTGCTATCCTTGAGACCTCTGGCAAGCTTTCTGTTTTTGAGAAGGAAAAAAATCGGAGCGGAATTACCATCCCGTTAATTATTGACGGGCAAATCCAAGAAAGGAACTTGGAAAGAATTGAGAAAAATCTTCTCTGGTTTCGGCGGGAATTAAAAAAACTTGGATACAAGGATGTGAAGAATATTTCCTTTTGCAGCTATCAGGATGGTGAGTTCTTTATTGATGTAAAAGGGAATGAATGAGGAGACAGCTATCTGTCTCCTCTCCATGTTGATAAGTCAATGTTTAATTTAGTTATTCAAAGGCAAACCAAGTCAAGATTCGCCCGATTTTTGGAATTCTTTTCACATCTCTCTTTCTAATCAGCTTAAAGGCCAATAGAAGAACAAAATAAGACAGGCTGATGATGAAGCTAGAAATGCAAATACTGATGGGAAGGGAGAGATTTGATAACGCTTTGGAAAAGATCCAATAACCAAGTCCTCCCGATAGTCCTATTGCGATAAAAGACTTCACATAATCAAGAATATAGAAGGTAAAGGAAATCTTTTTTAATACGGTTGAAAAGTGCAAAAGGGTGACTAACACCATTCCAACAATGATGCCAAGGGCAGCTCCATTGATTCCAAAGCTAGGCTGTGTGGCAAGGGCAAAAATGACGCCGAGCTTGATTGCTGAGCCGATGATGCTATTGATCATCGCCGCCCTAGCTAGGTCTAAGGCTTGGAGTGTCGCCTGGAGCGGTGCCTGAAAATAATAGAATATGAAGAAAGGGGCCATAATCTTGATGAAAATAGCACCTGAATTCGTCCCGTACATAAGCTCCATAAGGGGCTCGGCCAGAACATAGAGAACAGCAATCGAAAGGCCCCCGGTTAAAAAAACGAAGCGGAGTGCCTGCTGTAATCGATACTCAATTAATCCCTTATCATTTCTGGAGTTTGCCTCGCTAATCGCCGGAACCAAAGAGGTTGACAAGGAATTCGTAATAAAAGAGGGCAAAAACAATAAGGGCATCGCAAGTCCGGTAAGAGAGCCATACTGCTTTGTAGCAAGCACCGCACCAACGCCGGCAATAGCTAAGCTATGGGCAACGACAATGGGCTCGAGAAACCATGAGAGATTTCCGATCAATCTACTGCCAAGTGTTGGAATCCCTACTCCCATTAGCTCTTTGAAGGTGGATTTTCCACTTTTGATTTGCTTGAAAAAATTCTTTCTCACCGGAAACTTCTTCTTTAGTTTAAAAGCCGTGATCAAATAGATTAAAGATGCTAACTCGCCGATGACTGCTGCAAGCATCGCTCCCGCCGCTGCATATTCAATTCCAAATGGGAGGAACATCCTCGTCAATACCGCAATTAAGGTAATTCGGACAAGCTGTTCAAGAACCTGAGAGAAGGCAGCAGGCTTCATATTCTGTCTACCTTGGAAGTAGCCTCGAATCACCGATGAAATGGCGACGATGGGGATAATCGGTGTAATGGCAAGAAGAGGCTGCATTGTACGGTCATCGGTAAATAAAATTTCTGATAAGTAGGGTGTACTAAAATATAAGATCGGTGTAAAAATGACAGATAAAGTAAATGTCGTAGCTAGGGAAACAACAAGGATTTTCTTGATTTTCTTGAAGTCACCCTTTGCCTCTGCCTCAGCAACACTTTTTGAGATGGCAACAGGCAAGCCAAGCTGAGTGACGGTAATGACGAGCATGAGAGTTGGGAAAGCCATCATATAGAGTCCGACCCCTTCTTCCCCAATGAAGCGGGCAATGACGATACGATTAATAAAGCCCAGAATTCTTGTTACGAACCCTGCCACCAATAATATTAACGTCCCTCTTAAAAACTTAGACATCCTACTCCCTGCCTTCTCAAAATAGATGAATTCATATACAATTATCTATATGCGCTCATGTGGACAAAGCATGACAAGTTTCTATTCGAATCAAGGGGGAGTCTGGATGAATACCGTCCATGAGTTTGAACGTTTTCGCAACCAAGTGATACCAGCCTTGAGAAGTAAAGTAGAAGAATTAAGCCTTCTCGGTTATGGAACCGTTAGAGAGGAACAATTATGGGAGTTTCTGGTTCAGAAGAAATGGAGAAGATTAAAGGAAGACAAAAAATTGTACGAAATTATCGACGATATTATGTCTGTAAAGCCTGGAGAGTATATGAACTATGCATCAGTTGAGGCTCTCAAGCTTTCGGAGTTTTCCTTTGATAATGAAGAGGAGCTACGGGAATTGCTAAAATAATGGACAAACCACCAATATTTCACTTTTATTCTATTGAAATCAAAATTGACAGCCGTTCTAAACTGTTTCATAATTACACTATTGACTTATTATAGGGAACGGTAGTCTAGCAATGTTTGAAGTCGCGTTGGCTTTACCGTAAGGAGGATATTTACATAATGGTAAAACGGAGTCGTATCGTTGCGTTTTTCCTCATTGTTATCTTAATAGGGAGTTCGATGGGAGCAACGACCAAAAATATACTAGGAAATATCAAGCTTGGTCTTGATCTGCAAGGGGGCTTTGAAGTCCTTTACCAGGTCATACCGGAAAAAGGGCAAAAGGTTAACGAGGAAACATTAGCCAGTACTGCAGAAGCTTTGAATCGACGGGTAAATGCCCTAGGGGTAAGTGAGCCAGTTATTCAAATTGAAGGCAAGGACAGAATTCGTGTCCAGCTTGCAGGTGTACATGATCAAAATAAAGCACGTGAAATGCTTTCAACCGAAGCAAAGCTATCCTTTCGTGATGTGAATGATAATTTAATGATGGATGGGTCCGATTTGAAAGAAGGCGGAGCAAAACAGAGCTTTGACCAAAATGGAAACCCAAGTGTTTCTATCACATTGAAGGATGCTGATAAGTTTAAGAATGTTACCCAGAAAATTGTAGGCATGGGAGAGCCTAATAATCTTCTCGTGATTTGGCTCGATTTTGAAGAAGGGAAGGATTCTTTCAAAGCTGAGGCTGCTAAGGAAGATCCTGCCTATCTATCTGCTCCACGGGTAAGCCAAGTTTTTAATACAGATACGGTATCGATTGAAGGGAACTTTACTCTCGAGGAAGCAACTACACTCGCCAACCTTCTAGATGCTGGAGCACTACCCGTTGAGCTGAAAGAAATTTATTCTACCTCAGTAGGAGCTCAGTTTGGTGAGCAGGCATTGCAAAAGACGGTTTTAGCAGGGATTATTGGTATCCTCGCAATCTTTGTTTTTATGCTTGTATTTTACCGCTTTCCAGGCTTCATTGCCGTTGTGACCTTAACGATTTATATTTTCCTAACCCTGTTAATTTTCGATTGGATGAATGCTGTCTTAACTCTTCCAGGGATAGCGGCTCTCATTCTTGGGGTCGGGATGGCCGTTGATGCGAACGTCATCACGTACGAACGAATAAGAGAGGAATTGAAGGTTGGTCGAAGTCTGAAGGCAGCTTTTAAAGCTGGGAATAGCAATTCGTTTATGTCTATTTTGGATGCGAACTTAACGACGATTCTAGCTGCAGCCGTACTTTTTGTTTATGGGACAAGCTCAGTAAAAGGATTTGCTACTACGTTAATCATCAGTATCCTTGTCAGCTTCATTACGGCCGTTTATGGAAGTAGATGGTTGCTTGGCTTATGGGTGAACAGCAATCTCTTTAACAAAAAGCTAGGCTGGTTTGGGGTTAAGCAAAGTGAAATCCATGACATCAAAGAAGGCATTGATACAATTGAATTGCCTACTCGATTTGATAAATGGGATTTTGTTAAGCACCGTAAGAAATTCTTCACTTTTAGCATTGCAATAACTGTTGCTGGAATCCTGTGCTTGCTCCTATTTGGTGTCAACCTTGGAATCGATTTTACAAGTGGTACAAGAGTAGAATTGCAGGCGAACAAGAGTATCACAACAGCTGAGTATAAAAAAGAATTAAAAGCAAATGGCATTAGTACAGATGATATTGTCATTTCTGGAGATAACAATAATATCGGAGTTGCCCGTTTCAAAGATGAGCTTTCACGGAAAGAAATCGCGAGCTTGAAGGCGGATTTCAAGGATAAGTTTGGCGCAGAGCCAAATGTCAGCACGGTTTCGCCGACAATCGGGAAAGAACTTGCCAAGAATGCGATAAAATCGATTATCATTGCGTCCATTGGGATCATCATTTATGTCACTTTCCGTTTTGAGATGAAAATGGCCATTCCGTCGGTTATTGCGTTAGTGCACGATGCCTTTTTCATACTCACCTTTTTCAGTCTAACGCGTCTCGAACTTGACTTAACCTTTATTGCCGTAGTTCTAACAATCATTGGTTATTCAATTAACGACACGATCGTTACCTTTGACCGTATTCGTGAAAATTTACGGAAGAAGAAGCGCATTAAAACGGCTGAGGAGCTTGCAGAGATTGTTAACTCAAGCTTGCGTCAAACCTTTACGAGGTCAATAAATACGGCTCTAACTACAATCATTGCTGTCTTTGCATTATTATTGTTTGGTAGTGAAGCAATCACCAACTTTACTCTTGGCTTATTTGTCGGTTTAATCATAGGTGTTTACTCATCTATCTGCTTGGCTGCACAAATATGGTATGATTGGAAGAAGATGGAACTTAAGAAAAAAGGAGTTCTTATCACTTATAAAGAAAAGCGCAAAATTACTGATGAGCCACAAGTTTAACCGTAGGATTTTCCTGCGGTTTTTCTTTTTGGGGATCATATTGCTCCCTTTGGGTTAAACTAAATGGGGTATGCCGTTTTTAGAAGGGAGTACATTGAGGGTGGAGAAGGATGATCGTTTTCGGAAAGCGGAGTTTGCTGCTAAGGTAGGAATTGTCGGGAATATCCTTTTAGCCTTAATGAAATGGATAATAGGAATCTATGCGAATAGTCGAGCCCTGATCGCCGATGCGGTAAACTCGGCCTCGGATGTAGCAGGCTCCTTGGTCGTTTTGATCGGACTAAGAGCTGCCAAACAACCACCTGATGAGGAGCATCCCTATGGACATGGAAAGGCTGAGTCGGTAGCGGCGATCATTGTCGCCGTGCTGCTTGTATTGGTGGGCTTTGAAATTGGGAGAACCTCCTTTATTTCTTTTTTTGCACCGATAAAGGCCCCAAAGATGGTGGCGATCTATGCGGTGCTACTCTCCATTTTAGTGAAGGAAGGGTTATTTCGTTATACATACCGTCTAGGAAAAAAACTAAATAGCGATGCTCTGATCGTCACTGCCTATGATCACCGCTCTGATGTCTATTCTTCCTTTGCAGCGCTGATAGGAATTGCTGCTTCTATTTTGGGAAGCCATCTAGGGGTTCATTGGCTCGTTTATGCTGATCCGGTTGCAGGTGTTATTGTATCGATGATGATTTTGAAAATGGCTTGGTCGTTAGGGAAGGAATCCATTCGCAATACGCTCGACCAAGTACTTTCTGATGAGGACACAGTAAATTTAAGAGCAATTGTTCACGGGGTTCAAGAGGTCAAAAAAATTGATCAGCTTCACGCCAGACAGCATGGGCATTATGTGATCGTTGATATAAAAATTTCTGTGAACCCCCATTTAACAGTTGAAGAGGGGCATCGGGTAGGGAAAATGGTTAAGAAAAAACTGATGGAACAAAAGAATGTTGAAAATGTTTTTGTCCACATTAATCCATTTAATCCTCAGGAAGACTGATTCATGACACGTAACTTTTTGTGAACATATAGAATATAAAAATCTTCAGGTTGCTTTTTTTGTTTGAACCCCTATTCACCCTCTAGTATAATAGAAAGGTTGAGAGGTGAGTGTATGTTAAAGTCTAGAACAAGATGGATACTTCAGCAAGCTGATAACGTTAAAAAAGAAAAACTAATGAAGGAACTTAATATCACTTCTCTTGTAGCAGCCTTGCTCGTAAATCGAGGAATCGACTCGCCTGAAGAGGCAAGTGCTTTTCTGTATGGTAAGGAGCAAACGTTTCATGATCCCTTCTCTTTAATTGGAATGGATATAACAGTATCGCGAATCAATGAGGCAATCAAAAAGTCTGAACCTATTTTAATATTTGGAGATTATGATGCAGATGGGGTAACAAGCACATCTGTGATGATGATGACACTTCAAGAATTAGGAGCAAACGTTCAGTACTACATACCAAATCGATTTACGGAAGGGTATGGGCCAAATGAGCAGGCATTTAGACATGCCGCCGAGAATGGTGTCAAACTGATTATCACCGTTGACACTGGAATATCAGCCATTCATGAGGCGAATGTAGCTAAGGAGCTTGGGGTGGATCTTATTATTACGGATCACCATGAGCCAGGACCAGTGCTGCCAGATGCACTTGCGATTATCCATCCTAAGCTTGAGAATAGTCCCTATCCATTTCGGGATTTAGCAGGTGTTGGGGTGGCTTTTAAGCTTGCTCATGCATTGCTTGGGAAGATGCCTGAGCATTTGTTAGAGCTTGCGGCAATTGGAACTATCGCCGATCTTGTACCGTTAATTGGTGAGAATCGTCTCATTGCCAAACGAGGAATTGATTATTTAAAGAGAACTAGCAATTTGGGGCTGCAAGCATTATTGCAACAAACAAAAACGGATCCTTCGGCAATAAATGAGGAATCGATCGGTTTTCTGATTGGACCTAGGCTGAATGCAGCGGGAAGGTTGGATAGTGCGGATATTGCAGTAGATTTATTACTAACTCGTGATTCCTATGAAGCACAGACGATTGCAGAGGAAATTGAAGAATTAAATAAACAAAGACAAGCGATCGTTAATGAGATCGCAGCGGAAGCGATTAAAGAGGTTGAAGAAAAATATCCCATCGAAGAGAATGCGGTTATTGTCGTCGGCAAGCCAGGCTGGAATGCCGGTGTGATTGGGATTGTCGCCTCAAAGCTGGTTGATCGCTTTTACAGACCAGCCATTGTTCTAAGCATAGATGAGGAAAAGGGTTTGGCAAAAGGCTCTGCAAGAAGCATCGTTGGATTTGATTTATTTCAAAATCTTTCCACCTGTCGAGATATTTTGCCTCACTTTGGAGGACATCCGATGGCTGCGGGAATGACTCTGAGTCTAAAGGATGTGGACCTGCTTCGTGATCGCTTGAATCAATTGGCTAACGAGCAGCTGAGCGAAGAGGATTTCATTCCTGTCACCCAGCTCGATGGTGAAATGGAATTAAGTGAGGTAGACCTTGCTGCAATTGAGGAAATGCAATTGTTATCGCCGTTTGGAGTTAATAACCCGAAGCCAAGAATTAAGTTAAAAGATTCTAACATTGCCCAAATGAAAAAAATAGGTGCTGACCAAAATCATTTAAAGCTTGTCCTAGAAGAGAACGGTGTTTCTCTTGATGGGGTTGGTTTTGGCCTGGGACATCTTTATGATGAAGTATCTCCTCATTCAAAGCTCTCCGTAATTGGGGAAATAGCGATCAATGAATGGAATAATATGAGGAAGCCGCAAATTTTTTTGCAGGATTTAAGTGTAACAGAATGGCAGCTTTTTGATTATCGTGGATTAAAGCGGCTGGATAAGCTGGTTGAAATGGCATTAGAGGGGAAATGGGTTGTTTTTAACGAAAAAAATCTCCAAAAGCTTGAAATGCTAAATACCAACGCGCTCCTCATCGATACAGTTGAAAAGGCGAGTGAGCAAAATGTTACGGAGGCAAATCTTATCCTTGTCGATTTGCCGCCCACAAGAGAGCTTCTTATTTCATTGCTGCAGGGTAAAAAACCAGCAAGGATCTACGTGCATTTTCATAGTGAGGAAAGCGAATTTTTCTCTACCATGCCAACACGGGAACATTTTAAATGGTATTATGCTTTTCTTATGAAAAAAGCGCCATTTGACCTGAAGAGATTTGGAGATGAGCTCGCCAAATATCGAGGCTGGACAATGGAAACGATTGATTTTATGTCACAGGTTTTTTTAGAATTGGATTTTATCACATTGAAGGATGGGTTTATTACCTTAAATCAGGTAAAAAATAAGAAGGATTTATCGGAATCGATCACATACCAACAAAAGCAGGCACAGTCTGCTCTTGAAGGAGAGCTATTATATTCATCGGCACACCAGCTAAAAGGGTGGTTTGACCAAATGATCGATGGATCGGTTCACGCAGAGGAGGCAATTAAAGAATGGATTTAAAACAACATATTGCGATTGTAGATGGCTGGCCAAAGCCTGGGATTACTTTTAAGGATATTACTCCATTGATGAATGATGGAGAAGCATATCGTTATGCGACGGACAAGATCGTTGAATATGCTAAGAAGCAAAATGTTGATATCATTGTTGGTCCTGAAGCGCGCGGCTTTATTATCGGCTGTCCTGTTTCTTATGCATTAGGGGTTGGTTTTGCGCCTGTGCGTAAGGAAGGAAAACTACCAAGAGAAACGATCAAGGTAGAGTATGGCCTTGAATATGGCAAGGATGTTCTAACCATTCATAAGGATGCCATCAAGCCTGGGCAACGAGTTCTCATTACAGATGACCTGCTAGCTACTGGCGGCACGATTGAAGCAACGATTAAGCTTGTCGAACAGCTAGGCGGGGTAGTTGCAGGAATTGCCTTCTTAGTAGAACTAACGTACTTAGAGGGTAGAAGCAAGCTAGATGGATATGACGTATTAACATTAATGGAGTTCTAGTAGAAAGAGCGCTAAAGGCGCTCTTTTTGCTTTATTGTGGGCGTTCTTCCATTTATCACCTGCAAAAATCGACAATATTTTATTTTTCTTGAAAAACAAAGCTCTATCCCTTTACATATTGTGTTTTTTTTTCGATAATAGATATTAATTCATTTTTTTATACTAGGTGATAACATGGCAAATGAACAAGTTTTGACAGCTGAACAGGTCATCGAAAAGACAAGAAAATATTTGAATGATGAACATGTCAAGACTGTTCAAAAGGCGTATGAATACGCTCGACATGCTCATCGTGAGCAATATCGAAAATCGGGGGAGCCGTATATCATTCATCCAATCCAGGTTGCAGGGATCTTAGCAGACCTCCAAATGGATCCGGATACGGTGGCTGCAGGTTTTCTTCATGATGTTGTAGAAGATACAGCGGTAACACTGGATGATCTACGCGTGGCTTTCAATGATGAAGTAGCAATGCTTGTTGACGGGGTTACAAAGCTAGGAAAAATTAAATATAAATCTCATGAGGAGCAACAAGCAGAAAATCATCGAAAAATGTTTGTCGCTATGGCACAGGATATCCGTGTCATTCTCATCAAATTGGCGGATCGTCTCCATAATATGCGGACGCTGAAGCATCTTCCACCCGAAAAACAACGGAGAATTTCTAATGAAACATTGGAAATTTTTGCCCCATTAGCCCATCGACTTGGTATTTCCACCATTAAATGGGAGCTGGAGGATACGGCACTACGTTATTTGAATCCTCAGCAATACTATCGCATTGTGAACCTCATGAAGAAAAAACGTGCTGAACGTGAGCAATATTTAGACGAAGTCATTGAAGAAATGCGTTCCTCCATGCAAGAGGTATCGATAAGAGCTGATATTTCGGGACGCCCCAAGCATATTTATAGCATCTATCGAAAAATGGTGCAGCAAAATAAGCAGTTTAATGAAATTTATGATCTTCTGGCTGTGCGCATTGTGGTGAACAGCATTAAGGATTGCTATGCTGTACTTGGCATTATTCATACATGCTGGAAGCCTATGCCAGGAAGATTCAAGGATTATATTGCCATGCCAAAGCCGAATATGTACCAGTCCCTTCATACGACTGTGATCGGTCCAAAGGGCGAGCCGCTTGAGGTCCAAATTCGGACATTTGAAATGCACCGGATTGCAGAATTCGGGATTGCGGCCCACTGGGCCTATAAAGAGGGGAAAACCGCAGCGGAAAGCACCTCATTAGAGGATAAGCTATCCTGGTTCAGAGAAATTCTTGAATTTCAGGACGATACGACAAATGCTGAAGAATTCATGGAATCGCTCAAAATCGATCTGTTCTCTGATATGGTCTTTATTTTTACACCAAAAGGGAACGTGCTTGAGCTTCCTGCTGGATCGGTGCCAATTGATTTTGCCTATCGAATTCATTCGGAAATTGGCAATAAGACGATTGGTGCTAAGGTTAACGGAAAGATGGTTACCCTTGATTATAAGCTTAAAACAGGGGATATTGTCGAAATCCTTACATCTAAGCACTCCTATGGTCCAAGCCAAGACTGGCTGAAGCTTGCACAAACTTCCCAAGCAAAGAATAAAATTCGACAGTTCTTCAAGAAGCAACGCAAGGAAGAGAATGTTGAAAAGGGTCGCGAGCTAGTCGAAAAAGAAATTCGTCAGATGGATTTTGATTTAAAAGAAATCCTTACCCCTGAGAATATTAAAAGGGTTGCCGAGAAGTTTAATTTTTATAGTGAAGAAGATATGTATGCAGCTGTTGGTTATAATGGGGTAACTGCCTTGCAGGTAGCGAACCGACTAACAGAGAAATGGCGAAAACAGCGAGATCTCGAGCAGGTGTCAACCATCGCGAATGCAGTGAATGAGTTAAAATCATTCCCTAGCACAAAAAAGAAGCGGGAGTCAGGCGTTCGAGTTTCAGGGATTGATAATCTTTTAATTCGCCTATCTAGATGCTGCAGTCCTGTTCCTGGCGATGAGATTGTTGGGTTCATCACAAAAGGGCGCGGGGTATCGGTTCACCGAGCAGATTGCTCCAATATTGATACGGCCGATGCGAAAGCAAGACTGATTCCTGTAGAGTGGGAAACAGGGCTTAATGACCATAAGGAATATAATGTCGACATTGAAATAACGGGCTATGATCGCAGAGGCTTATTAAATGAGGTCCTTCAGGCCGTTAACGAAACGAAAACGAATATTTCCGCAGTGTCAGGAAAATCAGACCGTAATAAAGTCGCCACGATTAACATGTCGATTATGATTGTTAATGTGTCCCATCTGCAGAAGATTGTGGACCGAATAAAGCAAATTTCAGATATCTACTCGGTACGTAGAATTATGAACTAGAAAGCTGTCAAAACGACAGCTTTTTCTGTATATGGAATGGTCGATTACGAGCCTTTGCTTTTGGGTTATAAAGCAACAGCGAAGAGAAGGTGTGCCAATCGACATTCTCATCATAATGAGAAGGTGATTTAATATGAAAATTGTTGTCCAAAGAAGCAAGAATGCCCAGGTGACTGTAGCAGGTGAAGTGGTCGGGAAAATTAGCCATGGCTTTGTTTTGCTAGTCGGTGTCACACATGAGGATAAGCATGAGGATGCAGAATACCTTGCTGATAAGATCGTCCATCTCCGTGTATTCGAGGACGAAAATGAGAAAATGAATTTATCCTTGCTTGATGTAGGGGGAGAAATTCTATCTATTTCACAATTTACATTGTACGGTGACTGTCGGAAAGGAAGAAGACCCAATTTCATGGAAGCGGCAAAACCTGATCATGCCGAGGGAATCTATGAGGCCTTTAATCATCTTTTACAGGCAAAAGGAGTCCATGTTGAAACTGGTAAGTTTGGTGCGATGATGGATGTCCAATTAACCAATGACGGTCCTGTGACGCTTATTCTGGAGAGCAAGTAGAGATTATTTTTCTGTATTGGAAATTTTCTCGACCATCCTGGAAACACTATAGCTGACAAACTAGAAAAGGGTGGATCGAGAAATGAGATATAGCGATAAAGGAATGTCTATTCAGCAGGGTGAAAACCAATTATTTGGCGTTGATTTTCATGATTTTTTCCAAAAGGAACAAAGCTCCAATATGGTTGAGCTTGCATCAGAATTTGGTCTTTCAGTTCGGGATGTGAGAAAACTCAAAAAACAACTAGAACGGTCTTAAATAGGCTTGACAATATAGTTGTTGCTCCGTATTATTATATAAATAATGAATGAATGATTTCTAGATGGGTCGCAAGCAAGTCTAGAAAAAAATTAACTAAACCGATGATGGAGAAGAGTAGTTAAGAACCAGATGAAAAGAGAGGAAATGTCGCTGGCTGAAAGCATTTCTACATTGTGGCTTAATGAACGAACACTCCGTAGGATTCGCTCTGAAAGAGAGTTGTCTTTAGTAGGAGATGGACGTGAACAGGCGTTAACTGTAAAAGCGGAAGGGAGCATTCATTGTCTCTTCAATTAGGGTGGCACCACGGGATTCAAACTCTCGTCCCTTGTATGATTCATACAAAGGATGGGGGTTTTTTTATTTTATGCTGAATGTGATTTTAGCCTTAATGTTGCGCATGAACGGGTTTTACTCAGGACACGAGTAACGTAGAGAATGTGCGACATTAAGGCGAGATATAAGTCCAACAATAACCTTTCAAGAATGATACATATTGTTTTACAAGGAGGATTTTCATGACCATTAGTATACCGAGAGGGACACAGGATATTTTGCCGGGAGAAGTAGAAAAGTGGCAGCTTATCGAGAAAAAAGCACGTGAGCTATGTGAAAGATTTCAGTACAAAGAAATTCGTACTCCGATCTTTGAACATACAGAATTATTTACCAGAAGTGTAGGGGACACGACGGATATCGTTCAGAAGGAGATGTATACCTTCCTTGACCGTGGAAAAAGAAGCTTAACCCTTCGTCCTGAAGGTACGGCTGCCGTTGTGCGTTCCTTTGTCGAGCAAAAAATGTTTGGACAAGCTAATCAGCCGGTGAAGCTTTACTATATGGGGCCAATGTTTCGCTATGAACGGCCTCAAGCGGGGCGCTTCCGTCAATTCGTTCAATTTGGTGTAGAAGCATTAGGTAGTGCAGATCCTGCTGTCGATGCTGAAGTGATCGTCTTAGCCTATAGCTTATATCAATCATTGGGGTTAAAAAAGCTGAAGCTTATCATTAATAGTCTTGGTGATAAAGAAAGCCGCAGTGCACACAGACAGGCATTGATAGAGCATTTCCGGCCTCGAATCGATGAATTTTGTGGGGATTGTCAAGGACGACTTGAGAAAAATCCAATGAGAATTCTTGATTGCAAAAAGGATCGGGATCATGAATTAATGAAATCAGCTCCATCGATTCTTGACTATCTCAATGATGAATCAAGGGCTTATTTCGAAAAAGTTCAAAAATATTTGACTGACCTGCAAATCCCATTTGAAGTGGATTCTAACCTCGTTCGTGGGCTTGATTATTATAATCATACTGCTTTTGAAATCATGAGTGACGCAGAGGGCTTTGGTGCCATTACAACGCTTTGCGGCGGCGGTCGATACAATGGGCTTGTCGAGGAGATTGGTGGACCAGAAACACCAGGTATTGGTTTTGCGCTAAGTATTGAACGCTTCATTGCAGCCCTTCATGCAGAAAATATTGATCTTCCCCTTCATGAAGGCTTGGATGTGTATTTGGTGGCCCTAGGGGAAGATGCCAAGGATTATTCTGTTGGTCTTTTGCATCAGCTCCGAATGGAAGGATTTTCAGCCGAAAGAGATTATCTCGATCGTAAAATAAAAGCCCAGTTCAAGGCAGCCGATCGAATGAACGCAAGAGCTGTAGCGATTTTAGGTGAGGATGAGCTGAAGGAGAACAAAATCAACGTCAAAACTTTAGCAACAGGGGATCAAGTGGAATATCCACTGGATCAGTTTATCGATAAATTTAAGGAAGCGTTTGGAAAATAGAGGAGGTTTTTTTCGTGTACGGCAGAACGTATTTTTGTGGTGAGGTGCCTGAACAGGCAATTGGTGAAGAAGTTATTTTAAAAGGATGGGTGCAAAAGCGCCGTGATTTAGGCGGTTTGATTTTCATTGATTTACGTGACCGTACAGGTCTCGTTCAGGTTGTATTTAGTCCAGAGGAATCGAAGGAAGCACTTGCCATAGCTGAGAAAATTAGAAATGAATATGTTCTTGATATACGTGGCACCGTCATTGCTCGTCAAGAAGGCACCGTCAATGAAAATCTTAAGACTGGAAAAATCGAGATCAAGGCAAAAGAAGTAACGATCATCAATGAAGCGAAAACACCACCGTTTATCATTGAAAATAAAACCGATGTTTCCGAGGATCTTCGTTTAAAGTATCGTTATTTGGACCTAAGACGTCCGGTTATGTTCGAAACCTTTAAGATGCGTCATCAAGTCACTAAGGTTGTTCGAGACTTCTTAGATGGAGAGGGCTTCCTAGATATTGAGACTCCTATCTTGACTAAAAGTACGCCTGAAGGTGCGCGAGACTACCTAGTACCAAGCCGTGTTCACCCTGGAGAATTCTATGCTCTTCCCCAATCACCACAGCTCTTCAAGCAGCTCTTGATGGTCGGTGGAATCGAACGTTACTATCAAATTGCTCGCTGTTTCCGTGATGAGGATCTCCGCGCCGACCGACAGCCGGAATTTACCCAAATCGACATCGAAACCAGCTTCATGAGTCAGGATGATATTATATCGATGATGGAAGCGATGATGCAAAAGATGATGAAGGAAGTAAAAGGGATGGATGTGACGATTCCTTTTGCAAGAATGCCCTATGATGAAGCGATGGCACGATACGGGTCGGACAAACCAGACACACGTTTTGGCTTGGAGCTCGTTGATTTATCGGAAATCGTCAAGGATTCAAGCTTCAAGGTATTTGCGGGTGCTGTTTCTTCAGGTGGTCAGGTGAAGGCGATTAATGTCAAGGGTGCTGCTAGCAAATATTCCCGAAAAGACATTGATGCGTTGACGGAGTTTGTGGCTGTCTATGGAGCAAAGGGACTTGCATGGCTGAAGGCAGAAGAGGATGGCTTGAAGGGGCCGATTTCAAAGTTCATTTCTGACGAGGAAGCAAATGGCATCAATGCTGCCTTAGAGGTCGAAGCAGGAGACCTGATTCTTTTTGTCGCTGATAAAAAGAATGTCGTTGCTGATGCTCTAGGAGCGCTTCGTCTAAAGCTCGGAAAGGAACTAGGGTTGATTGACCAGAGCAAGTTCAATTTCCTTTGGGTGACAGATTGGCCACTGCTTGAATACGATGAGGAAGCTGGCCGCTATTTCGCCGCGCATCATCCATTCACAATGCCTGTTAGAGAAGACTTAGGTCTTTTGGATTCCGATCCAGGAGCAGTCCGTGCACAAGCCTATGACCTAGTATTAAATGGCTATGAGCTTGGTGGAGGTTCACTGCGTATTTTTGAAAAAGACATCCAAGAAAAAATGTTTGCCGTTCTTGGCTTCAGCCAAGAGGAGGCAAGAGAGCAATTCGGCTTCCTTCTCGAAGCATTTGAATATGGCACTCCTCCGCATGGTGGTATTGCTTTAGGGCTAGACCGGCTTGTGATGCTTCTTGCTGGACGTACGAATTTACGCGATACCATTGCGTTCCCGAAAACAGCAAGTGCGAGCTGCTTGTTAACGGAAGCGCCTGGAGAGGTAAGTGAAGAACAGCTGCAGGAATTACATTTGTCTATTCTAAAAAAGAATTAAATGTTATATTGTCTATTCTCTATACCATTGTCTTTTAATATGATTGTTCAAAAGCAAATTGCTTGAGAACAGAGCCCTTTTCACAAAATGGTAATATGTACTCACTAGCCCCTCTTGAAGGTGCCTAGTCGATATGCTATTATATAAATAACAAAAAGAGTCCTGATGTGTTAGTGGTAAACCATGTTTTGACCTAACATATGACCTTCGGGAGTTTGCGTTTCCAAGTGGAGTAAATGCCTAGTACATAGGACTTACAAAGGCCTGGAACAGAACACCCACCTACTAAGTGTAGGTTCAAAACGAAGGAAAGAATACGACGGCACAATTGGGACTCTTTCCTATTTTACAAAAATAATCATGCGATAAAGCATGATTTTTTTATGCCTAAATTTGAAGAAAACCGATAAATTTACTTGTTTTTGCCTTTAAGTATGGTATAGTTTTTAACGGAAAAAATAAAATGAAACTTTTTTTATCCTATATAATGTGGAGTTGTTGATACATGTTGCACCAGTTTTCGAGAAATGAGCTAGCGATTGGAAAAGAAGGGCTAGACATCATGAAAAATAGCACGGTCGCAGTGCTTGGGGTTGGTGGTGTTGGTTCCTTTGCAGCTGAGGCATTAGCGCGCTCTGGGGTTGGACGATTAGTGCTGATTGATAAAGATGATGTCGATATAACCAATGTGAATAGACAAATCATTGCCTTGCTTTCTACAATTGGACAGCCTAAGGTGGATTTGATGAAAGAGAGAATCAAGGATATTAATCCTGACTGTGAAGTGTTCGCCCTGAAGATGTTTTACACAGAAGAAACCTATGAAGAAATTTTTCAATATGGATTAGATTTTGTGGTCGATGCTTCCGATACGATTGTTTATAAAATTCATCTGATGAAGGAATGCTTAAAACGAAATATCCCCATGATTTCAAGTATGGGGGCAGCCAACAAAATGGACCCAACGAGATTTCAAATCGCTGATATTTCTAAAACCCATACCGATCCGATTGCGAAGGTGATTCGTACAAGATTAAGAAAAGAAGGAATCCGCAAAGGAATTCCCGTTGTCTTCTCGGATGAAAGTCCAATTGTTATTCGTGAGGATGTCAAGAAGGTTGTGGGAAAGGAAGATGCCCCTATTCGAAAGGCGCAAATGCCCCCTGCCTCCAATGCGTTCGTTCCATCTGTTGCTGGTCTTATCATGGCAAGCTATGTCGTGCGAGAGCTTCTAAAGGATATAAAAATTCAGCGTGTTGCAGATGAAAAGTAGGCCTTAAGCTCGGCCTACTTTTTTAATGAAGGCTCTTTTTTCAAACATTGTTGCTATCGAACAATCAATAATTAGATCAAACGATGCTTGATGTAGTCAATCTGTAGAAACAATGGAGAAAAGTGCTGCTCAATCTATGCGTATCGCACGCTTAGTATGAAACGGAATGGCCGGTATTAAGGACATTCTAGAACCACAATCCGTGGAAAACAGCTTTAATGCAGAATTTTCTCTTTCTCGAAGGATTCGGTAATGCCCTCATACCTTTCAAAGAGCTGCCTGAATTTTTCCTTTTTCTCAGCAAATAATTTTTCGAGCTTGGCCTGTCTGTTTTTCAGCTCCTCTTGTTCCTTGATCAGGAGTTGATTCTCCTCTCTTAATTCCTCTAGTGAACTTTCCTTTAGACTTTGCAAATATTTAATAATGTCGTCTACATTCAAGTCCAGATCAACCTTTGGAGGAGGGAGCAGTAATAGAGGGCTCTCTTCTTCGGCTTCTCTTGGCTCTTTTTTACACAAGACTGTATTCCAACGGTAGCTGCAAGCTCCTGCTGTTCGACCTAATATGCTAGCCGCTTTCTTAAAGGCCGCTGTTTTGGTGGCTCCCATTCGGATATGCTCCGTCACGATATTTGCAAGAATTCTATTTTCTTCCTCCGTCCATTGATTCTTCCTTGACACATAAACCCTCCTCAAAGTTCTTTTCCTTATCGTCACCGAAGGGAATGGAATCTATGTTCAGGCTCTGAAAAAAGAATTTTACCAAATTTACAAAATTATGTTGTTTTTTTTCATGTCCTAGTGTACTATTTGACTAGAACACTAAAACACCGATATTAGATGGGAGGAGAAAACATGTCATCTTTTAAGGGACTTTATCTAAAAGATCTAAAAATATCGGCGGCTACTTTTTTTATAGGACTGGTTCTATTAAATGTGTTAACGATTTTATCCCTGGGATTGAAGGAGTATTTTGATGAGCCACTGATTCCTGCGATTTTATTCTTTATCGCGGTAGTTGCTCATGTATTCTATTTGCCAGGAATGCTATTCTCTTCTCTGCAAATTGAGGGCCAAAGCCAGCTATGGCTTCATAATCCTAATCGTGGTGCAAAGCTTTTCCTTTCTAAAATAACGGCAGGAATGACGTTTTATCTGATCTCGATCCTTGTAACGATGCTCCTAGCCAGGCTTTCCCTTTCAGGTCTATCCGTTTCGAATGACTATCAAGGGTTCTCAGAGATGGTACGGGAAAATCTGCTCATCATGGGAGCAGGAATCACGTTAACGTCCATTTATCTTAGTGTATGGGTTCTATTTTATTGGTCCTTATATCACTCTCTTAAGAGGATTCCGATTGTAAATCAAATCCGATGGCTCGTGATTCTATTCGTTTGGATTGTGCTTTCCACAATAGGAAGTATGATTCAAAATACAAGCATGATGAGGGTCATCAACGAAAAAGGAACATTCAGCGTTTCCATTTTCGATGCAACGGTTGGTCAAGGTTCATTCTCCGCTGAAATGGCTCATATTAATTTTGCGACCATTGGCCAATACATTTTGATTACTATCATTGTGTTTCTTGTATCGGTTTGGCTCCTTGAGCGGAAAGTTGAGGTGTAGTAGGAATGGAAGAATTCCAGGCATCGAAACCAATCTACATGCAGATTGTCGATAAGATATGTCAGCAAATTGTTAGAGGTGATATCAAGTCAGGGGAAAAGCTCCCATCCGTACGGGAGATGGCCATTCAATCAGGGGTGAATCCAAATACGATTCAAAGAACCTATAGTGAATTGGAGAGGATGGAAATCGTGGAAACGAGGCGCGGGCAAGGAACATTTGTGACAGAAGCCAATGATAGGATTGTTGAGCTGAAGGTGAAGTTGCAAAGGGATTTGATTAAAGGGTTTGTCAATAACATGATCGATCTAGGTTTCTCGAAGGAAGAGATGCTGTCAGGTCTCAAGAAATATGTGGAAGAGGAGGAGATCTAGATGATTGCCTTCGAACATGTCACAAAAAAGTACGGTCGTGATTTTGCGTTAGAGGATTCGACTTTTTCTTTAGAGAAGGGAAAAATCTATGGATTACTCGGACCGAACGGAAGTGGAAAATCCACCACTTTAAAGATGATGGCAGGCCTTGTATTTCCAACTAGTGGAAACGTAATCATCAATGGTAAAAAGGCGGACCGAAAGACAGCCGCAGATGTTGCATACCTGTCTGAATTAGATTTCTTTTACCCCTCCTTTACCGTGAATGATATGCTCAAATATTCGGCTTCCCAATTTGCTGATTTTGATCGAACGAGGGCTGAGGAGTTACTCGACTTTATGAAGCTGGATCGGAAGAAAAAACTAAAGCAGCTGTCTAAAGGAAATCGTGGCAGACTAAAACTTGTGATTTCATTAGCCAGAAATACCCCCATTCTATTGTTAGATGAACCCTTTTCAGGACTTGATCCTATGGTAAGGGCGTCTATTGTCAAAGGATTGCTATCCTATATTGATTTTGAGAAGCAAACGGTTGTAATTGCGACCCATGAAATTGACGAAATTGAAATGCTTTTAGACGATGTCATTGCCATTCAAGACGGTCGTATTCTCGCCATCGAAAATGTCGAGGAACTTCGGGAGACAAAAGGCTTATCGATTTTAGAGTGGATGAAACAAATCTTTGAACCTTAAGGGAGAGTCTATGATGGAAAAAATTATTGAAATTCAAGAAGTTACGAAAAGGATTAAGGGAAAAACGATTATTGATGGAATTAGCTTTGATGTGTATAAAGGCGAGGTTTTTGGTTTTCTTGGTCCAAATGGAGCGGGGAAAACAACAACGATTCGAATGATCGTTGGCCTTATGGGAATATCGGAAGGAGACATTAAAATTGCGGGAAGCAGCATCAAGACTGATTTTGAAAAAGCAGTCCGTCATATTGGTGCGATTGTCGAAAATCCTGAAATGTATAAATTCCTAAGCGGCTATGACAATCTCCTTCATTTTGCGAGGATGTCAAAGGGGGTTACGAAGGAAAAAATCGATGAAGTGGTCGAGCTAGTTGGGCTAACCAGTCGGATAAAGGACAAAGTCAAGACCTATTCTCTTGGAATGAGACAGCGTCTGGGCCTCGCACAATGCCTGCTGCATGATCCAGATGTCTTGATTTTAGACGAACCTACAAATGGGCTGGATCCGGCAGGAATACGAGAAATCAGGGATCATATTCGCATGCTTGCAAGGGAAAGAAATATGGCTGTTATTGTTTCAAGTCATCTCTTATCCGAAATGGAAATGATGTGCGATCGGATCGGGATTATTCAGCAAGGAAAGCTTATCGATGTTCAGCTCGTCAATGATTTCGTCAATGGAGAAGAGATTATTTTTGAGTTTGAAGTGGATGCAAGTGAAAGGGCGAAGGCTGTCATTCAGGAAGCCTTGCCACAGTTACAGGTACAGCAAACTGAAGTAGGGATACTGGTATCGGCTGTGAAGGAAGAGGTACCATTAATTGTCAAACATTTAGTGAAAGAGGATATTCTTCTTTATGGAATTCAAGAAAAACACAAAACACTAGAAGACAGATTCCTAGAAGTAACCAATAGTAAGGAAGGTGTTGTACATGCTTAGACTTATTCAAAATGAGTTAATGAAGATTTTTAAAAGGCCGGGGACCTACGTAATGATTGGGCTTTTAGTAGTCATGGTTTCCGTTATTGGTGGATTTATCAAATACCAGGAGGCTGGTGGGACTGTTCCTGATAATTCAGACTGGAAAAAGGGACTCCAAATGGAGAACGCAAGTCTAAATAAACAAATTGAGGAGTTAAAAGGCCAGGTTTCGGAGGAACAAATTAATTATTTCAAGCAGGAGATCGCTTTGAATGAGTATCGAATTGAGCATGATCTTTCTCCAAACGGCGATTATTCGATTTGGGAATTTGTAACGGATGCTCTTCCGATTATCGATTTTGCTGGGATGTTTACGATAATCATTGCTGCGGGAATTGTGGCGAGTGAATTTAATTGGGGCACGATCAAGCTCCTCTTAATCCGACCGATTACAAGAGGAAAAATATTAGTAGCAAAATATTTATCGGTGCTTCTGTTCGCACTAGCAGTATTAGGAATTTGCTTCGGTTATTCATCCGTACTCGGATTTGCTTTATTCGGTGGACCTGAAACAGCTACTCCATATTTAAATTATCATGAGGGGACGGTAACAGAACAAAGCATGTTCGTTCATCTACTGATTTCCTACGGGTTAAATTCGATCAGTATGTTCATGCTTGCGACAATGGCCTTTATGATTTCAGCTGTGTTCAGAAGCAGCTCACTCGCAATTGGAATCTCGCTCTTCCTGATGTTTACAGGAAGCCAATTGACATCCTTAGTGGCGATGAAATATGACTGGGCTAAGTACATCCTATTTGCAAACACAGACCTAACTCAGTATTTTGAGGGCTATCCCCTTGTGGAAGGCATGACTTTACCTTTTTCGGTCATCATGCTCGTAATTTATTTCGTCTTGTTCCAGCTGCTTGCGCATATTGTCTTCAAAAAGCGTGATGTTGCAGCGTAAATGGGGTTTCACTAATATATTCGATTTGTCGCAAATAAAAATGAATTTCCGCAAATAAAATGGAAATACCGCAAATAAACTGATTTTATCGCAAATATCGGCAAATCCGTCCAAGCAAAAAACCGCAGATCATCCTGCGGTTTTTTGCTTCCTTCATTAACTTTTCATGAGTCTTTCATAGACAATCGCCAATGCCTGCTCGAATTTTCCTGTCTTTTTTGGTTCATAGTACATTTTGTTCTTAATCCGATCGGGAAGATACTGCTGTTTGATCCAACCGTTTTCATAATTATGGGGATATAAGTATTCGATCCCGCGACCGAGCTCCTTGGCACCCTTGTAATGGGCGTCCTTCAAATGGTCTGGGACCTCACCGCTAATGCCCTTACGAATATCAGCGATCGCTTCATCGATGGCCATAATCGCTGAATTTGATTTCGGTGATAAGCAGAGCTCAATGACTGCATTAGCCAGTGGGATTCGCGCTTCAGGAAAACCAATCCTCTCTGCCGCTTCTACCGCTGCGAGTGTTCTTGGCCCAGCTTGAGGACTGGCTAGTCCAATGTCCTCGTAGGCGATGACAACCAGTCTTCTGCCGATACTCACCAAATCTCCCGCCTCGATAAGACGACCTAAATAATGGAGAGCAGCATTGACATCACTGCCTCGAATCGATTTCTGGAAAGCGGAGAGAACGTCATAATGACCATCTCCATCCTTGTCATGAGAAAAGCTCTTCTTTTGCATGCATTCTTCGGCAATTCCAAGGTCTATTTGGACGATGCCCTCTTCATCCTTTTCCGTAGAGATAACTGCGAGCTCTAGGGCGTTCAAAGAGCTTCTCACATCGCCGTTGGAAGCGGTGGCGAAATGCAAGAGAGCGTCATCTGTTATTCGAATTGAATAGTTTCCAAGTCCTCTTTCCTTATCGGAAATCGCCCTTCTTAGTGCTTCCATAATCTCTTCCGGCTCGAGGGGCTTAAGTTCAAAAATTTGGCAGCGGCTCCGAATCGCAGGATTTATCGCATGGTAAGGGTTGCTTGTGGTTGCCCCGATCAAAACGATGGAACCATTCTCTAGGTGAGGAAGAAGAAAATCCTGTTTTCCCTTATCAAGGCGATGGACCTCATCAAGCAAGAGAATGACACTTCCTGACATTTTCGCTTCTGCGGCCACAATTTCTAGATCCTTCTTATTATTCGTCACTGCATTCAGCATTCTGAAAGCAAGCTTAGTGCTTCCTGCAATCGCACTGGCGATAGAGGTCTTTCCAATTCCTGGTGGTCCATACAAAATCATTGATGACAGTTGTTTTGCCTTCACCATTCTGTAAATAATTTTTCCTTCACCAACAAGATGGCTTTGTCCAATGATTTCATCGATTGTTCGTGGTCTCATACGATAAGCAAGTGGTTTAACGTTCATAATCCTTCTCTCCATTAACAATAGGCTATTGAATGGCTCGAGTGCCAGCCATTAAGTTTCCAGTACCTTTACGATACCAAATGATGAAGGGATTTGCATCGTTTTCCAACTAATAGAAAGCATGGTTAGGCAATAATAGCAAAAGCCTATCAAATTAATCAGGATTTTGATAAAATTCATATGGGAGAAAAATCATGTAGGGGAAATGGAGACGCAGCGATGGGGATTCAGAGCAAAGGTCAGGTTGGACCAAGATTCGTGATTTACATTCTTGGACTGCTTGTTATGTCATTAGGACTTGTCCTTTTAATCAAAGCTGATTTGGGTGCAACCCCATGGGATGTGCTTCATGTTGGTTTATACTATCAATTTGGTTTAACCATTGGAACTTGGTCGATAATTGTAGGGGTGGTTATCTTAACAATTGCGTCGTTTATTTCACAAGGGTTTCCGCAAATCGGCGCATTTCTAAATATGGTCCTAATCGGCCTTTTTATCGATATGTATTTTCTTCTGCCATTTCTGCAAACGCCGGAAGGATTTGGCGGGAAGGCAGTTATGTTTGCCGCAGGACTCCTTTTAAACGGATATGGAATGGGATTATATATTTCTGCTCAATTTGGAGCCGGACCACGTGATAGTCTAATGATTGCTTTGACAGAAAAAACAAAATGGAAGATCCGAAATGTCAGAGTATTTATGGAGGTTCTCGTTCTTATTGTTGGCTGGCAGTTAGGTGGCCCTGTTTTTTGGGGGACAATATTAATAAGCCTGATGATTGGACCAATCGCTGGGATATGTCTTCCTCAATGTCAGCGGTTCACAGATGGATGGCTGCGAAAGCTAAAACGAGAGGATAAAGGAATAGAACAAGACACAAATCGAGGTGCAAGGGTATGAAAATTTCAACTAAAGGTCGATATGGTTTAACGATCATGATTGAGTTAGCGAAGAAGTATGGAGAGGGCCCCGTTTCATTGAAGGCAATCGCCCAGGCAAATGATCTGTCTGAGCATTATTTGGAGCAGCTGATTGCCCCTCTACGGAATGCGGGTCTAGTAAAAAGCATTCGCGGTGCCTACGGCGGCTATGTTTTGGCAGATGAACCATCGAAGATTACTTCAGGTGATATTATTCGTGTCCTTGAAGGGCCGATTACACCTGTTGAAGGGATCGAAGATGAAGAGCCTGCCAAAAGGGAGCTATGGATTCGGATTCGTGATGCTGTTAAAAATGTATTGGAGAATACAACACTAGAGGATCTGGCAAACCATCGCGATGATGGAGAAACAGATGCCTATATGTTTTATATTTGAGGTAGGTGAACAAACTTTGGAACGAATTTATGTCGATCATGCAGCCACATCACCTATGGATCCAAGGGTGATTGAAAGAATTACGAGTACGATGCAAGCGGCTTTTGGAAATCCGTCGAGCATTCATGCATTTGGGCGCGAGGCGAGACATCTTGTTGATGAAGCGAGAAACACCCTTGCTAAAGCAATCGGGGCAGAAGCAAATGAGATCATTTTTACAAGCGGTGGAACAGAGGCTGACAACTACGCCATTTTGGGTGTGGCAGAAGCTAACCAAAAGAATGGAAGGCATATCATCACAACACAAATTGAACATCATGCCGTTCTTCATACCTGTGAACAGCTTGAGAAAAAAGGTTATGACATTACGTATTTACCTGTGGATGAACAGGGCTGTGTATCCGTCCAAGCAGTGGCCGATGCGTTACGTGATGATACGATCCTTGTGACGATCATGTTTGGGAATAATGAAGTAGGGACGCTTCAGCCAATTAAAGAAATCGGTGAGCTTTTGAAAAATCATTCTGCTGTTTTTCACACCGATGCCGTTCAAGCCTTTGGACTAATTGATATCGATGTGAAAGCATTGAATATTGACCTTTTAAGTGTGTCAGCACATAAAATAAATGGGCCAAAGGGGATTGGCTTCCTTTTTGCCAAAAAAGGGGTCAAGCTTGCTCCACTTATTTTTGGAGGAGAGCAAGAACGAAAAAGACGAGCGGGAACTGAAAATGTTGCTGCTATTACTGGCTTTGAAGAGGCGGTAAAAATTGCCATTGTGGAGAGAGAGCAGAAGGCAAACCGTTATAACCATTATAAAGAAATCATACTCAGTTCCTTGAAGAAAGCTGAAATCAATTTTTCGCCGAACGGATCACTTGAAAAATCACTGCCTCATGTTTTAAACTTAAGCTTCCCAGGTACAGATGTTGAGGCGATGCTTGTCAACTTGGACCTTGCAGGAATTGCCGCTTCAAGCGGTTCTGCATGTACTGCCGGGAGCATCGAGCCTTCACATGTACTGGTTGCTATGTTTGGCCATGAATCCGACCGTATCAGAAATTCAATTCGCTTTAGCTTCGGACTAGGCAATACAGAGGAACAAATCGAAAAGGTTGCTGAATCAACGGCGAAAATTGTGAAACGGTTAACAAATAGATGATCTACAGCAAGTGAGGTGAGGAAATGAAGAAGGATCCGAAAGATACAAGAGTGGTCGTTGGTATGAGCGGTGGAGTGGATTCATCGGTGGCGGCTTTGCTCTTGAAGCAGCAGGGCTATGATGTCATCGGTATCTTCATGAAAAACTGGGACGACACAGATGAAAATGGCGTTTGTACAGCAACAGAGGATTATGATGACGTCATTCGTGTCTGCAATCAAATCGGGATTCCCTATTACGCGGTGAATTTCGAAAAGCAATACTGGGATAAGGTCTTTACCTATTTCCTTGATGAATATAAGGCGGGACGTACACCAAATCCAGATGTGATGTGCAATAAAGAAATTAAATTTAAGGCTTTTCTCGAGCATGCCGTCAGTCTTGGAGCCGATTACCTTGCCACGGGCCATTACGCAAGAGTCGAAGAGCGGGATGGAGAGGTGAAAATGCTCCGTGGGGTGGATGAGAATAAGGATCAAACCTATTTCTTGAACCAACTAACCCAGGATCAGCTAGAAAAAGTGATGTTTCCAATCGGGGATATTGAGAAATCCAAGGTTCGAGAAATTGCGAAGGAAGCGAATCTTGCGACTGCCACAAAAAAAGACAGCACAGGGATTTGTTTCATTGGGGAGCGAAATTTCAAAGAATTCCTGAGCAATTATCTTCCTGCTCAGCCAGGTAACATGGAGACCTTTGATGGGGAAGTTATGGGTAAGCATGATGGTCTGATGTATTATACGATTGGCCAACGTCATGGGCTTGGAATCGGTGGTGCAGGGGATCCATGGTTTGTCATTGGCAAGGACCTCGAGCGAAATGTTCTCTATGTTGGACAGAATTTCCATAATGACATGCTTTATTCGGATTCCATCACAGCGGTAAATGTAAGCTGGGTTTCAAACAAAGAAAAACCAGAAACCTTTGATTGCACTGCAAAGTTTCGCTATCGTCAGCCTGATAATAAGGTGACCGTTCATCTATTGGAGGATGGCAAAGCAAAGGTCATCTTCCATGAACCGATTCGTGCCGTGACCCCTGGACAAGCAGTTGTTTTCTACAATGGAGATGAATGTCTTGGTGGGGGAACAATTGATGAAGTGTATCGGGATGGAAAGCGATTAACATATGTAGGGTAGACCTCGATTCCAACAGAATCGAGGTTTTCCTATGGCGAAATTATGCTATACTTTTTATAAAAAATAGGCGCAGTTAAATTTTGATGTTGATCTTTATACCGCCATATGTGCATAGGTTCACTACGTTGCTCGTCCGAGCAAAACCCATTCACCCATGCACATATGGCTGTATCAACACTGAAAATCAACATAGCCAAAAATAAAAGCCCTTATCATTAGGAGCGTGAAGATATGGACAAGAATCAACAGGGAATCAAATATATGCAAGAGGGAAAATGGGAGGAAGCAGCGAAAATTTTTATGGAAGCGATTGAAGAGAATCCAAAGGATGCTGTTTCCTATATTAATTTTGGCAATGTACTGGCAGCTGTAGGGGAAAATGAAAAGGCATTAAGCTTCTTTGAAAAAGCCATGCAACTCGATGAAAATGCGGCAGCCGCTTATTATAGTGCTGGGAATCTCTATTTTGAAAATGAGAATCTAGAAGCAGCCAAGAATATGTTCGAAAAAGCACTTCAAAAGGGCTTGGATTCAAGCGATAATTATTTTATGCTCGGATTGACACTGGCTCAGCTCGAACAGCCACGCTTAGCCCTTCCTTATCTACAAAGAAGTGTCGAATTGAACGAAAATGATCCAGAGGCGCATTTTCAATATGGGCTCTGTTTGGCAGGCTTGGAGCTGATCGATGCTGCGATGGAACAATTCCAAGCGTGCATCAAGCTCGATGAAAACCATGCAGATGCCTTTTATAATTTGGGTGTAGCCTATGGCTATCAAGAAAACGGTGAACAGGCACTCGCAATGTTCGAGAAGGCTTTACAAATTCAGCCCGATCATATGCTAGCTGGCTACGGAAAAAAGCTAATGGAAAAGGGAACGGATCAGTAGACGATTAACATAAAAAAATATTACGAAAGGAGGAAGGACTTTGGCAGAGCAGGAAAAGCTTGATCTTTTTAATGAAGAGGCAAAATACATAAAGGGAAAGCATCTCGTGACGATTTTTCACAATGAGCAAAATTTATATACCGTTCTAAGAATTAGAGTGGAAGAAACAAATGAATCCTACGACGAGAAGGAAGCTGTTATTACAGGCTATTTTCCGAGAGTACATGATCAAGAGACCTATACCTTCTACGGGCAAATGAAGGAGCATCCGAAATTTGGCGTGCAATTTCATGCTGAGCATTTTCGCAAGGAGCTGCCCCAAACGAAGCAGGGTGTGATTGCATATCTATCTGGGGAGCTTTTTAAAGGAATCGGGAAAAAGACAGCAGAGAAAATTGTCGAGACTCTAGGGGAGAATGCCATTTCTCGAATATTAAGCCAGCCCTCATTATTGGATTCGGTACCAAAGCTTCCTCCCGAAAAGGCAAAAGACTTGTATGATACACTCCTGGCCAATCAAGGCTTAGAACAAGCCATGATTGCTCTTAATCAATTTGGGTTTGGTCCGCAAATCTCGATGAAAATATACCAAATATACAAGGAACAAACGATTGAGATCATCCAGAAGAATCCTTACAGACTTGTCGAGGATGTGGAGGGAATTGGCTTTACTCGGGCGGATGAATTAGGTTTTCAAATGGGGATTTCAGGGAACCATCCTGACCGAATAAAGGCAGCCTGCTTGTTTGTCCTAGATGCGCAGTGTATGCAGGCAGGCCATGTCTATCTTCCGGCCAAAGAGCTTTTGATTAACGTCAAAAGGCTCCTCGAGGAAAACAAAAGGGATTCCATTGAGTATACCGATATTTCAAACGAGCTCATTAAGCTTGAAGAGGAAGGAAAAATCATCATTGAAGAGAAACGCATCTATTTGCCTTCCTTATATTTTTCCGAAAAAGGTCTCGTCACGAATATTAAACGCTTGCTCGAGCAAACAGAATATGATGAACAATTTCCAGAGTCCGAATTTCTACTCGCCTTAGGAGCATTGGAGGAAAGACTGAAGGTTCAGTACGCTCCAACTCAGAGGGAGGCCATTCAAACTGCGCTCATGTCCCCTATGCTTATTCTGACCGGTGGACCTGGAACAGGAAAAACAACGGTAATAAAAGGTATTGTGGAGCTCTATGGTGAATTGCATGGCTGCTCATTGGATCCAAAGGATTACAAAAGAGAAGAGCCCTTTCCTTTTTTACTAGCGGCGCCAACAGGAAGGGCGGCGAAAAGAATGAGTGAATCTACTGGGCTCCCAGCTGTCACGATTCATCGCCTTCTTGGATGGAATGGCGTAGAGGGCTTCAGTAGAGATGAAGACAATCCTCTTGAAGGAAAAATTTTGATCGTTGATGAAACCTCGATGCTTGATATTTGGCTTGCTCATCAATTATTTAAAGCATTGCCAGAGCATATTCAAGTGATTCTGGTGGGTGATGAGGATCAATTGCCATCGGTGGGACCTGGGCAAGTGCTTAAGGATTTACTTGCCTCAGAACGTATTCCGACTGTGAAACTCACCGATATTTATCGGCAGGAGAATGGCTCCTCGATCATTGAGCTTGCCCACCACATCAAAAGCGGACAGCTTCCCGATAATTTAACAAAACCGCAAAATGATCGTTCATTTATTAGGTGTACGACGGCGCAGATTAGCGAAGTGGTTGAGAAGGTTACCGAAAATGCCAAGAAAAAGGGATATACCTCTAAGGATATTCAGGTACTTGCTCCGATGTATAAGGGGCCGGCTGGGATTGACCGACTCAATGAAATTGTTCAAGAGATCTTTAACAGCAATGAAAGTGGAACCCGCAAGGAGCTCAAATTTGGCGACGTGAAATACCGAATTGGAGACAAGGTCCTGCAGCTCGTTAATCAGCCGGAAAACAATGTTTATAACGGAGATATCGGGGAGATTGTATCCATTTTTTATGCAAAGGAAAACACCGAGAAAGAGGACATGATCGTTGTTTCCTTTGAGGGCATTGAAGCCACCTATATGCGTCAGGATTTGAATCAAATTACCCATGCCTATTGCTGCTCGGTCCATAAATCACAGGGGAGTGAATTTCCCATTGTCATCCTGCCGATAGTAAAAAGCTATTACAGGATGCTGCGAAGAAATTTAATCTACACAGCGATTACCCGGGCCAAAAGCTCTCTCATTTTATGTGGGGAGGAAGAGGCATTACGAATGGCCGTAGCAAAAGCAGATGAGCAAAACAGACTGACGACGCTTCAATCAAAATTAAGGGAAGCGATAGCTAAGGAAGGGGAGTCTCCTCAACAGCTCGAATCAAAGGAAAGTAAACCCTTCTTATACGAGGAAAATATGCTAGATATCGATCCGTTAATTGGAATGGAGAACATAACACCCTATGATTTCTTGGAAAAATAATCAGGAGTGCCAATTTTGGTACTCTTTTTTTTGTATCTCTAAAATCAATTCACAAAAAATAAGGGTGGAGGTGATCCAATGAGTAAGCTCAACCATGAAGCTGCACCTAATCTTAATTTGTCAAACGAACAAATTAAGAATTCTAATTTAGTGCCATCAGATACAGGGTATGGGTATTCGGAAGAATTGTCGGACGGCGGGGAAAGAAATGAATATATCGCAAATCAGAAACGCAGCGATAAAAATAATTAGCTGGTAAACCTTTCTCTAATGAATCCTTGTATTATGCAGAAACTAAGGGTGTTCGGAAAGGTGGGAACGCTCTTTGCGGACATTTTCATTGCTGAAGGGTCTCCCTGTATATGTGAAAGATACAGGTGAGAAATTGGGTGAAGTATTTGATCTTTGCTTGTCTGATTGTGGCAGGGTGCAAGGGCTCATTCTCCGAAATGGAGCTATCCTGAAAAAAAGCTCATTTATTCGTGTAGAGGATGTATCTGCTTTTGGAATCGACGGAGTGATGCTGGAAACCGCATCCATTGCAAAGCCGCTACAAAGCGATATGTATCAAATGTTTGAGGGGAAGGAGAAGCTGATTGGGAAGCCGTTGTTGTCAAGCGAAGGAGAACATCTTGGGCTCTTAAATGATGTATATTTTCATGAGGAGCTGGGAACAATTGTAGGGTATGAATGTTCGGATGGCTTCTTTGCTGACATCACAGAGGGGAAACGGATCATCAAAACAAATGAACCGCCAACGATTGGGAAAGATGCCATCATCGTTAGTATAAATCACTAAAAAACGGTAAGGGGTCTTTTCCAATGTTCAATTGTCCTAACTGTCAAAGCAAAGATATCGGGAAGATTGGGATCAATCAATACTATTGCTGGAATTGCTTCATCGAGCTTTCTCTCTCCCAGGGAATGATCAACACTCATCAAGTTGAGGAGGATGGTTCCTTAAGTTCCTTAGATGATCTCTTTGATGAAGAGCAGCGCCGGTATATCCTTTAAATAATTTGTAAAAATATAAACCCGAGGTGAGACGCATTATGAAAAAGATGTTAACATCTGTCGTAGCGATCGGAGCTGGTATAGCTGCGTACAACTTGGTCCAAAAAAATAATATGATGTCTCGTCGAAATATGAAAAAAATGCAAAATAAGATTTCCAAAGCGCTCTTCTAATTTGTGACCCCCTTTTAAAAAGGGGGTTTGCTGTGCAATCTGTGTTTTTGTAGTAGTTGTAGTAGCGTGAAGTTGAAAATAGATTTGAATCTAAACACAACTGGTTGGAAATAGGTAAATTGAGTCGCAAATAAGCGTAAATCGGGACTCGACCGTCTGAGAAAGCGGTATTTGGGTCCCGAATAGGTACTAATCGAGACTCAAATGGGTGGAAATAGGTAAATTGAGTCCCGATAAGGTGCTATTCGAGACTGAAAAGGGTGAAAAGAGGTAATGCGAGTCTCAAATAAGCAAGAATCGGGACTCGAAAGTAAGGAAATGAGCAATTTCAGTCCTGAAAAACGATGAATCTGGACAGAGAGGTAAGGAATTGGGCTGTATGAGTCCCAGAAAAAGCTCTTAACCCATTAATTCCGAAGACACTTGTGCTTTTTCTATTTGGAGGTCGGGTATGGATATTCGTCTAAAATGGTATTATCGATTTGGATTTCTTCTTTTGGTCTTTATCGTCATTTATGTTTTCCTAAAGCTCAAGCCCATATGGCTTCCGCTCCTTCAAACCATTCTAATCGTCTTATCTCCCTTTATCATTTCAGGATTTATCACTTATTTGCTTCATCCCATCGTTGAAAAATTACATGAGAATTTTCTCCCGAGATGGGCGGCTATTTTAATCATTTACCTACTCTTTTTCGGGGGAGTTGGCTTTGCGCTATATAAAGGGATCCCCGCCTTTATTATGCAACTGAGAGATTTGGTAGAAAATGCTCCACATTTCACAAGTCAATATCGAGTTTGGGTGACAACCATTCAGGAGCATACGTCCGCATGGCCTGAGGGATTTCAAGAGAAAATAGACGAGGGTATTGATGCAGCAGAGGAAGCGTTAAACCAGTTTTTAACGAAGGTGGTCGATTTCCTTCTGGGTATTCTGAATTCTATTCTTATCATTGCTCTTATCCCATTCATCACTTTCTACATGCTGAAGGATATTGACTCAATCAAAAGGGCAATCTGGTATTTGACACCAAGAAAATGGAGGTCGGGTGGCATCCAGTTTTTACGGGATGTGGATAAATCCCTCGGAGGATATATTCGCGGTCAGCTACTTGTTGGAGCTGCTCTCGGCTCGATTGCCGCACTTCTTTTCTGGTTATTTGATATGAAGTATCCACTGCTTCTTGGATTCATCGTTGGGGCCACCAATATCATCCCGTATTTTGGGCCAATCATTGCCCTCTTTCCTACGGTGATTATTGCGATTACCATCTCTATCAAGATGGTGATCACGTCAATCGTCATCATTTTAGTTTTGCAGTTTGCAGAGGGGAATATTTTATCTCCTTTAATTGTGGGAAAAAGTCTACACATGCATCCATTGATGATCATGCTCGCTCTTTTAGCAGGTGGAGAGATGGGAGGCGTATTTGGCTTGATCGTCGCTGTACCCATCCTTGCCATTGTCAAGGTGAGCATCCTACATGCCCGCAATCATTTGATTCGTTCAAGACAGATGAAGGATGGAGTCTCAGAGCATTGACAAACCTAATTTTAAATCGCTATAATTCGACTATATAGGAAAATGTATATTTGAAACATGTTGAAGGATGAAGTATGTTACAGACCATTTAAAGAGAGGAATTTCCGTGGCTGAAAGAAATTCTAGATGAAGGGTAACAGAAAGCTATTCCTGAATGCAGCTAATCCCTGCCGTAAACCTTGCGTTAAAGGTCTTGAGAGATGAATGAGCCTTTCATTCGTAATCAGGGTGGTACCGCGAGACAAGTCTCGTCCCTGTATGGGGATGGGGCTTTTTTGTTTTTTAATAAAGTATTAAGGAGGAAAAAAGCAATGAAAAAACTGACTGGATCTGAGATTCGCCGCAAATATCTTGAGTTTTTTAAGGGAAAAGGACATTCGATTGAGCCAAGTGCGTCCCTTGTTCCCCATGATGACCCTTCCCTATTATGGATCAACTCTGGGGTGGCAACGCTCAAAAAATACTTTGATGGACGTGTGATTCCAGATAATCCACGTATCACGAATGCGCAAAAATCCATCCGTACAAATGATATTGAGAACGTTGGAAAAACAGCCCGGCACCATACTTTTTTTGAAATGCTCGGGAACTTTTCCATCGGTGAATATTTCAAGGAAGAAGCGATTGAATGGGCTTGGGAATTCCTAACTGATGAGAAATGGATTGGATTTGATCCGGAGCGCTTATCCGTTACGATTCATCCCGAGGATGAAGAAGCGTTTGAGCTTTGGAGCAAAAAAATTGGTATTCCTGAAGAACGAATTATTCGCCTTGAAGGCAACTTCTGGGATATTGGTGAGGGACCAAGTGGACCAAATACAGAAATTTTCTACGACCGTGGTGAAAAATATGGCAACGATCCTGAGGACCCTGAGCTCTATCCAGGGGGAGAAAATGATCGCTATTTAGAAGTATGGAATCTTGTGTTTTCTGAATTCAACCATAATCCAGACGGCACCTATACTCCGCTGCCAAAGAAAAATATTGATACCGGAATGGGCTTAGAACGGATGGCCTCTGTCCTGCAGGATGTGCCGACAAACTTTGATACGGACCTGTTTATGCCGATCATTCGTGCGACCGAAGAAATATCCGGCGTCAAATATGGCAGCAGCACAGAAACCGATGTAGCCTTCAAGGTCATTGCCGACCATATTCGTACCGTTGCTTTTGCGGTTGGAGATGGAGCTCTTCCTTCCAATGAAGGTCGTGGCTATGTGCTCCGTCGTTTGCTCCGTCGTGCTGTTCGCTACGCAAAGCAAATTAACATTAATCGTCCATTTATGTATGAGCTCGTACCAGTTGTTGGAGAAATTATGCATGATTTCTATCCAGAGGTAAAAGATAAAGCAGATTTTATCGAAAAGGTTATAAAGAATGAAGAGGAGCGCTTCCATGAAACACTTCATGAAGGCTTAAATATTCTCGCTTCTGTTATCAAGAAGGAGAAAGAAGCGGGCAGCGACACGATTCAAGGGAAGGATATCTTCCGTCTTTACGACACTTACGGCTTCCCTGTGGAATTAACTGAGGAATACGCAGAGGAAGAAGGACTTAAGGTAGACCATGAGGGCTTTGAAAAGGAAATGGAAGCTCAGAGGGAAAGAGCTAGAGCGGCAAGACAGGATGTCGATTCCATGCAGGTACAAGGCGGGGTCCTTGGAGAAATTAAAGTAGAAAGCAAGTTTGTCGGTTATGATAAGCTGCAAACGACATCAATCGTCCTTGCCATTGTAAAAAATGGCCAATATGCGGAAGAAGCACATACCGGTGATGAGGTACAGCTTATCTTAGATGAAACGCCTTTTTATGCAGAAAGCGGAGGACAAATTGCCGATCAGGGTACATTAGAAGCAGATGGTGTGAAGGTAGAGATCAAGGACGTTCAAAAAGCACCAAATGGTCAGAACCTGCACCGTGCGATTGTAGTAGAAGGAACGCTTAAGAAGGATGTTCAAGTGGTAGCAACGATTGATGAACAAAATCGCAGCCGTATCATTAAAAATCATACTGCGACACACCTATTGCACCAAGCCCTGAAGGATGTGCTTGGAAGCCATGTTAACCAAGCTGGGTCACTGGTAGAGGGCGACCGCCTTCGCTTTGACTTCTCCCATTTTGGTCAAGTGAAAGCTGAAGAGCTGGAGCAAATTGAAGCGATTGTCAATGAGAAAATATGGCGTGGCCTAGCCGTTAATATTGACTTTAAGGATATTGACGAAGCAAAGTCGATGGGTGCCATGGCTCTTTTTGGTGAAAAATATGGTAAAATCGTTCGTGTTGTTCAGGTTGGAGATTATAGCCTGGAGCTTTGCGGGGGCTGCCATGTACCTAATACATCGGTAATTGGCCTCTTTAAAATCGTGTCTGAAAGTGGTATTGGAGCGGGTACCCGCCGTATTGAAGCGGTGACAGGGGAAGCGGCTTACCTACAAATGAATGAACAAATTGGCATATTGAAAGAAGCAGCTTCAAAGCTTAAAACCAGTCCGAAGGAAGTAGCGAACCGTGTAGACCTCCTTCAAGCGGAAATCAAACAATTGCAGCGCGAAAATGAATCTCTTGCCGCAAAATTGGGCAATATTGAAGCGGGGAGCTTAATCGAAAATGCTAAAAATATAGCAGGTGTCAATGTCTTATCAGCCAAGATTCAAGGCGTTGACATGAGCAATCTACGAAATATGGCGGATGATCTAAAGCAAAAGCTTGGCTCAGCAATCCTTGTTCTCGGCAGTGTGCATGATGACAAAGTGAACATTATTGCGGCTGTGACAAAGGATTTGATTGATAAAGGCTACCATGCTGGAAAACTCGTTAAAGAAGTAGCTACTCGCTGCGGTGGTGGGGGTGGTGGACGTCCCGACATGGCCCAAGCCGGTGGTAAGGATCCGAACAAGCTAGATGAGGCCCTTGGATATGTCGAAGAATATGTGAAATCGTTTGATATTGGGACAAAGTAGTGTAAAATGTAGGTAACTAAGAGGCAAGTTTTAACAGCCTTTTACTTTTGATTCGCGTGTGAATGAAGAAGCGAGGTGCAAATCATGAGCTCATTTGATAAAACAATGAGATTTAGTTTTCCGGAAGAGCCTTTTGAACATGATGTGAATGAAGTTCTTTTTGAGGTGTATGAGGCTCTTCAAGAAAAAGGGTACAACCCAATAAATCAAATTGTTGGTTACCTACTTTCTGGTGATCCTGCTTATATACCGCGTCATCGGGATGCAAGAAATATTATCCGCAAGCTTGAGCGAGATGAAATCATTGAGGAACTAGTAAAATCCTATTTAAAACAAAGGCGAGAGGGCTCTTAATGTATGAGAATAATGGGACTTGATGTCGGCTCGAAGACAGTTGGGGTCGCTCTAAGTGATGAACTGGGATGGACTGCCCAGGGCTTAAATACCATTCATATCAATGAAGATGAAAAGAAATATGGTTTTGAGCAAATTGGAGAGATAATTAGGCAATACGATGTTGACAAGGTAGTGGTTGGATTACCCAAGAATATGAACGGCACCATTGGACCAAGAGGAGAGGCAAGCCAATTTTATGGACGTGAACTAGAGAGGAAATTCGGGTTGCCGGTGATCTATTGGGATGAGCGTTTGACGACGATGGCTGCCGAGAGAGTCCTTCTTGAAGCGGATATGAGCCGAAAAAAAAGAAAGAAAGTAATCGATAAAATGGCAGCAGTCATGATTTTGCAAGGCTATTTGGATAGTCAAAAATAAAGACTCTTTCACTTATGAAAGTAGTCAAATACTATGAGGTGAAGAAATGAATCACGGTGATAACCATATTACAGTTATTGATGAAGAAGGAAATGAGCAGCTATGTGAGATTCTTTTCACATTTGATTCAGAGGAATTTGGAAAATCCTACGTGCTTTACTATCCAATTGGTGAGGATGATACAGATGACGAAGATATAGAAATCCACGCATCTGCCTTCATTCCATCTGAAGACAATAAGGATGGGGACCTGCAGCCAATTGAAACGGATGAGGAATGGGACTTAATTGAGGAAATGCTTAATACATTCCTTGAGGAAGAGGACGACGAATAAAAAACGAAGAAGAGGCTGGCAGATGTCAGTCTCTTTTCCTTTTTTCGATAGAATTTGCGATTTTCATGTGAAAATATAGTATAATGGTCAGGATGAATGTAGCAAAGTAGGAAATTCCCTACTTTTGTTGATCGGGGGAATATGATGTCGCAGGAGGATAAACATTCCAAAAAGGAATACATGCGTGAGAAAATGATGGAGCGACAGGCAGAAGCGAAAATTGTTCGCAAAATTGTTTTGATTGCTTCGCTTATTTTACTACTGGTTCTTGGTGGTACAATCGCAGGTGGATATTTCTATATAAACAGTGCTTTAAAGCCTGTTGATCCTAAAAACAAAACAGAAAAAAAGATAGAAATTCCTATTGGATCTTCCGTTTCAGGGATTGCGCAAATTTTGGAGGATAACGGGATTATTAAAAATGCGAAGGTTTTTAAATATTATGTTAAGCTCAGGAATGAATCTGGATTTATGGCTGGTGAATATGCCTTGACCCCTGCTATGACATTCCCTGAAATTATTGAGAGTCTCAAAACAGGGAAAATCATGGAGGAGGTTGTCTTTAAGATTACCATTCCAGAAGGAAAGCAATTAAAAGAAATCGCTACAATTATTGCTGAAAAAACCAAACATAATGCGAATGAGGTCTTAACCCAATTAAATAATAAGGAATTCATCCAGCAGCTTATTGAGAAATACCCAAATCTGTTAACGGATGAAATCCTAAATCCTGAGATAAAGTTTCCACTTGAGGGGTATTTATTCCCGGCAACCTATCCATTTTATAAGGAGAATCCATCCATAGAAGAAATCGTGTCAGTTATGCTCGATAAGACGGAGAAAGTCATCGAGGAATATTCGGGTCCGATGGTGGAGAGGGAGTTTACTGCGCATAAGCTTCTGACGATGGCTTCATTGATTGAGGAAGAGGCAACTGAGCAGGTGCAAAGAGACCAAATTGCCAGTGTATTTTATAACCGTATCGATGCTGGAATGCCTTTGCAAACAGATCCAACCGTTCTTTATGCGCAAGGAAAGCATAAGGAGAAGGTTTTATACAAGGATTTGGAGATTAACGATCCGTACAATACTTACAAAAATAAAGGATTAACTCCAGGACCAATTGCTAATGCAGGCATCTCGTCCATTGAAGCTGCCCTGCATCCAGCTGAAACAAATTACATGTATTTCCTTGCCACGTCATCTGGAGAGGTGCTCTTTTCGAAAACATTAGAGGAGCATAATCAAAAGAAAGCGGAGCACATCCAATAATTGTTAATTCGGGGAATGATTTTAATTCGCACTCCCCGATTTTTTGTGCTAAAATAGTCAAATTGGTGAACACCTTTTTGAAATAAATCATGAGGTGAACGAAATGAACGGCGGTATAGAGGACTATATTGAAAGGTTGATTCCAGCGAGGTCGGAGCTCTTCAGGCGTATGGAAATGGATGCAACTGAAAATAATGTTCCTATTATGGAAAAAACCGGGATAGAGGCCATGCTCCAAATCCTGCGCATTCAAGACCCGAAATCGATTCTAGAGGTTGGAACGGCCATTGGCTATTCTGCCTTAAGAATGGCTGATGCATTACCGAATTGTCAGATCGTTACGATTGAAAGAGATGTCGAGCGGTATACAACAGCAGAAAAATATATTCAAATAGCTGATAAGTCGACCCAAATCCACCTTATTAAAGGGGATGCCCTTGAGGTAGTTGATTTAGTGGAGGGCTTTGCTCCATTTGATGCAATTTTTATTGATGCAGCCAAAGGACAATATAAACGCTTTTTTGAGATTTATTCTAAGTACCTATCAGATCATGGTCTCATTATCACAGATAATGTATTATTTAAAGGGCTTGTGTGTGAGCCTGAAATTGACAACAGACGCATCAGGAGTCTCGTAAGGAAGATTGATGAATATAATCACTGGTTGATGGGTCATCCCGATTATCAAACAGTGATTTTACCTGTTGGAGATGGAGTGGCAATAAGTAAAAAGAGGTGACAAATGTGAATAAACCAGAATTGTTAGTAACACCTACAAAGGTTGAAGATATTATTCCTTTATGCAATGCAGGTGCAGATGCATTTGTGGTTGGAGAAGAACGTTATGGATTAAGACTTGCAGGGGAATTTTCGAGAGATGAGGTAAGAGAGGCAATCGGGCTTGCCCATTCCAAAGGCAGAAAGGTCTATGTGGCAGTGAATGCGATTTTTCATAATGAAAAGATCGAAGAACTTTATGATTACTTAAAGTTTGTTCAGGAGGTCAATGCAGATGCCGTTATTTTTGGTGATCCTGCCGTATTAATGATTGCGAAGGAGGTCGTACCTGATCTCAAGCTGCACTGGAGCACAGAAACGACGGCAACTAACTGGTATCATTGTAACTATTGGGGTAGAAAAGGCGCTAAGCGTGCCGTGTTGGCTAGAGAGATTAGCATGGATGCGGTTGTTGAGATCAAAGAGCACGCTGAAGTGGAAATTGAAATCCAAGTACACGGGATGTCGGCCATGTTCCAATCCAAGCGCTCGCTTCTAGGAAATTATTTTGAATATCAAGGCAAGGTACTAGAGGTGGAGAATCGCAAACAGAATAAAAATATGTTTCTCCATGATAAGGAGCGAAACAATAAGTATCCAATCTTTGAAGATTCCAATGGGACTCATATCATGAGCCCGAATGATATTTGTATGATAGACGAGCTGCAGGATTTTCTAGAGGCGGGGATCGATTGCTTTAAGATTGATGGGATTCTTAAATCACCTGAATATATTGAGACGGTTACAAAGCTCTATCGAAAAGCGATTGATTTATGTGTAACAGATCCAGATCGCTATGAAGATGAAAAAGATGAATTATTGCAGGAAATTGAAAAAATTCAACCAGCCAATCGTCAGCTGGATACTGGGTTCTTCTTTAAAGAAACAGTTTACTAGCCTTATGTGTATGGAGTGAACGTGTTTTGCTCGGTACGAGCAACTTAGTGAGCCCATACGCGTAAGGCGGAATATGGAGCTACAACAAAATTTTGCAGAATCAAGAAATAAAGGAGGTTCACTGATGACAACAACAATGCAGGATCGTATTTCAAAAATTGTCGATGGAAAACGTGTGATTGTGAAAAAACCAGAACTACTTGCTCCAGCGGGGAATCTGGAAAAATTAAAAATTGCTGTTCAGTATGGTGCAGATGCTGTTTTTATTGGTGGACAAGAGTACGGATTACGCTCGAATGCTGATAACTTTACATTTGCTGAAATGAAAGAAGGCGTCGAATTTGCGAAGCAGTATGGTGCAAAGATTTATGTGACAACCAATATTTTTGCCCATAATGAGAATATTGACGGTCTTGAGGATTATATTCTTGGTCTAAAGGAAGCGGGAATCCATGGGATTATTGTGGCGGATCCCCTGATCATTGAAACCTGTCGCAGACTTGCTCCCGAAATTGAAGTGCACTTAAGTACCCAGCAATCTCTATCCAATTGGAAGGCCGTAGAGTTCTGGAAGGAAGAAGGTCTAGAACGGGTCGTGCTTGCCCGTGAAACCAGTGCGGAGGAAATAAGAGAAATGAAGGAAAAGGTGGATATTGAAATAGAGACCTTTATCCATGGGGCCATGTGTATTGCCTATTCTGGACGTTGTACCTTGAGTAACCATATGACTGCCCGAGATTCCAACCGTGGGGGCTGCTGTCAATCCTGTCGTTGGGACTATGACTTATTTAAGCTTGAGGGTGATGATGAGGTTTCTCTTTTCTCAGAGGGGGATGCTCCATTCGCAATGAGCCCGAAGGATTTGAAGCTAATCGAATCCATTCCTCGCATGATTGAGCTAGGAATTGATAGCTTAAAAATCGAAGGACGGATGAAGTCCATCCATTATATAGCTACAGTCGTTAGTGTCTATCGCAAAGTAATTGACGCTTATTGTGCCGACCCGGAGAACTTTCAAATTAAGCAAGAGTGGTTAGAGGAACTGGATAAGTGTGCAAACCGTGACACTGCACCGGCGTTTTTTGAGGGTATTCCAGGCTATAAAGAGCAAATGTTTGGCAATCATAGTAAGAAGACAAAATTCGACTTTGCCGGCTTAGTATTAGATTACGATGAAGAAACAAAGATGGTGACACTCCAACAGCGCAACCATTTCAAGCCTGGTCAGGAGGTTGAGTTTTTTGGTCCGAAAATTTCCAATTTCACACATGTCATTGAGAAAATTTGGGATGAAGATGGCAATGAACTTGATGCGGCCCGTCATCCACTCCAAATTGTTCAATTTAAGGTGAATCATCCGGTTTATCCGAACGACATGATGCGGAAGGAGCTTTAATGTATGCGTAAACCGGTTGTAATCGGCGTTACAGGGGGATCAGGCTCCGGAAAAACAAGTGTAACCCGATCCATTATTAATCGTTTTCAGGGACATTCTATTCTCATGCTTGAGCAGGATTCCTATTATAAAGATCAAGGTCATCTTCCTTTTGAGGAAAGATTAAAGACGAATTATGATCATCCATTAGCCTTTGATAATGATCTATTATATGAGCATATAAAGCTGCTTCAACGCTATCAGTCGATTGAAAAACCTGTTTATGACTATTCAATTCATACGAGATCGGATGAAACCATTCTTGTGGAGCCGAAGGAAGTCATCATTCTTGAGGGGATTCTAGTGTTAGAGGATGAGCGTTTAAGAAGCCTCATGGATATCAAGCTTTTTGTTGATACCGATGCTGATATACGGATCATCAGAAGGCTTTCCCGTGATATTAAGGAACGGGGGAGAACTCTTGACTCGGTTATTGATCAATATGTAAACGTTGTAAGGCCGATGCATAACCAATTTATTGAACCAACAAAGAGATATGCGGATATCATCATACCTGAGGGTGGCCATAATCATGTTGCGATTGATTTAATGGTCACAAAGATTCAAACAATCCTTGAACAAAAATCATTTTTGTGACACAATAAGCATTAAATAATAAGGAGTGAAATCCTTTTCATAGGACATTCTCCTGTTAAAAAGTCTAACAATTGCGCGCCCCAAATGTGAGGGCGCGCTCCTCTGCATCTACGAAATTGTAAATGCGTATTTATTATTAAGAATATACATACACAATCTATAATGGGGGTTGTGAAACTAGAAGGAGTGAAGGATTTTGGCTACAGAAAAAGTATTCCCGATGACACTGGCTGGGAAGGAAAAACTAGAACAAGAATTAGAACATCTTAAAACAGTAAAAAGAAAAGAAGTTGTGGAACGCATTAAAATTGCAAGAAGCTTCGGTGACTTATCAGAGAATTCTGAGTATGATTCAGCAAAAGAAGAACAGGCCTTTGTAGAAGGTCGGATCACAACGATTGAAAATATGATTCGCAATGCGAAAATCATTAGCGAAGACGAACTTTCCGGCGATGTTGTCACACTTGGTAGCTCCGTAACGTTCAAAGAGCTTCCTGATGGGGAAGAAGAAACCTATACGATTGTAGGTAGTGCGGAAGCGGATCCGTTTGAAGGTAAAATCTCCAACGATTCACCGATCGCAAAAAGCCTGATTGGCAAAAAAGTGGATGAGGAAGTAGTTGTCCATACTCCTGGTGGCGATATGAACGTTCGAATTATTAAAATAAAATAAGCGAAACCGTTTGAAATCCTAACACCTCGTCAACACTTTTGACGAGGTGTTTTTTTATGTGGAGGAAAAGAACGATTGTCTTTTTATCATTATGTTTATTCACCGTTTCGCTATTGATTGCCCGTCTTGTTCAGCTTCAGCTGGTCGCTACTGAAAATTTCTCAGAGCGTGGTGTGAATCTGTTAGAAGCTAGTGTTAGGCAGCGGTCACAGGAAATGATCATTGATAATGGCAGAGGTAGCTTTCTGGATCGAAATGGGGAATCATTGGTCCATAAGAAAATGAATGTGCTCGTTCTCTTTCCCTTTTTAAAAAACATGGATTGGGATGTTGAAAAAATAGCCAATATTATCGGGGTCCCAAAGTTTGAGATTCTTCAATCCCTTGAGAAGGCAAAGGAGCCCTTCGCTTTTGGGCGACCAAAGGTTGTGGAGCTATCGGAGAGTGAGATGAAACAGATTAATCAACTGGAGATTCCCGGAGTGTTTGCAATTGAAAAGAAATATACTTTGACCGACACGCTGGCAGAACAGTTAATCGGAATAACCGGACAGAACGATCAGGTCTTAAAAAAACGATATCCAGATAAGGAGTTGCCAGCTGAGACGATCGTGGGTCTCACAGGCCTTGAAAAAAGCTTCGATGAGTTTCTGCTCCCTGATGGGAAATCAAAGCTCGTCTATCATGTTGATGGCAGAGGTGGCCCATTATTTGGAATTCATGTGAAATATGTGGAGCCAGCGAATCCTTTCTATCCCGTGAATATTCGAACTACCCTTGATAAGGACCTGCAGAAATTGGCAGAGGAGTTGGTTGACAAGCATCAGATCAAAAATGGAGGCCTCGTCCTTTTAGACATCGAATCCAATTCTGTTCTGGCAATGGTTTCACGTCCGAAAATTAACAGGAATGCTCCTTTTGATGAAAAAGGGATTCATAATATGATGACCACCCAGCATATACCTGGATCAGTATTTAAAACTGTAGTGGCTGCTGCTGCCATTGAACATGAGTTAGATGATGCAACAAGGGAGTTTGACTGTAACAAAACAATCGCTGGAACAGATGATCCAAATTACCAGCATGGATTCCTTACGTTCACGGAAAGCTTTGCTCAAAGCTGTAACAATACCTTTGGTACCTTGGCAAAGGAACTAAAGAAAATGGATGAAAATATAATTGAGGAATATGCGGAAAAATTGTCTATTTTGGGCCCCGTTGGCTGGAAAGGGGATGTTTATCATTTTGACCAATTCAAACAGCTAGCAGACGAGAACTTCGGTCGCGTGTTTCTTGAGGAAGCTGCGAAAAAGGATGATAATTTCGTCGCTATGACGGGAATTGGTCAGCATGAAGTGCGAGTAACGCCCCTCGCAGTGGCTAATATGATTTCGACCATTGCCAAGGGTGGAAAAAGTGAAATGGTAAGGGTCGTAACAGGGATTGAATATAAGAACGGAACATCCTTGTTGCCCTTTGAAAAGAAGAAGCTTGCTAGCGACTCGATATCACCTTATACTGCGATGAAGCTCCAAAAGCTGCTGCGAGAGGTCGTGGTTAACCCTAAGGGAACAGGAAGGAGCCTACAATCCCTTCCCTATGAAGTCGCAGGAAAATCCGGTACAGCGGAAACAGGCCTTTTTGAAGGGGATCAGGAGCTTCTAAATAAATGGTTTGCTGGCTATTTTCCTTTCGATAAGCCGAAATATGCACTAGTCACGGTGAATCTTGGTGTGTTTGATGCTGAGGGGGCGGTTACCCCGTTATTTGCCGATATGGTCAAAGAGCTTTACCAATTTGACCAAAGTTTAAAGCTCAAAGACCAGGTTTCTTCATAAAGAGGATTTTCTTCAAACGTATATATTGCTTCAAGTTTTGGTTCATGCGTGTTAGAATGTTGACATCCTTACAAAGTATTGAAAGCTTGAACCAAAATCTTGTTTAAGGAGGAAAATCATGAGTAGGGGAAACGATGGATCTCGCATCGTGCGACGCACGAAAAAAAGAAAGAAAGATGTGATCCTAAATAGTTTAATAGGGATCGTATTATTACTCATTATTATTGTATCGTTTAATATTTTTTTCGGAAATGATGATAAGGAATCGGCAAAGCAAAAGGAGCCAGATACAGAGCAACAAGAGAACTCTACCTCTGATGAAAAAGAGAAGAAGGACTCTAAGCAGGTTATGACCGACCAAGAAGAGGAAGCCGAAGAAGCTGAAGCTACTAAGCCTCAGGAACAGGAGAAAGAGGATTCAGCAACAAAAGAAGAAGCTCCTAATGTCGATGCAGAGAAGATTGTTACGGAAGGTGGATCTGAACCAAATGTCATTCGAACGATCGTTAATCCAGCTTGGGAGCCAGTCGGGACCGTACAGCAGGGTGAGCATGTAAATGTCTATAGTGGGGTCGATTGGGATGAAATGGTTGAGGCGATCACATATGGTACAGGATTGACAAAGGAGAATATGACGATTCATTTTTTAGGGAATAATGGTCCGAATAAATCAGTGGGCACCGTCTATACAAAGAATAAAGACCAAATTTACCGAGTGTATATTGAATGGGTTGACGGTCAAGGCTGGAAACCAACAAAGGTTGAAGAATTGGCGGCTGTTCCAGAGAAAAAGAAATAGGACCAATAAATATAGAATGAGGAAAGAGGTAACAACATGAAGATTGCCATAATTGGAGCAATGGAAGAGGAAGTAACGATCCTACGTGACCATATGACAGAGAAGACGGTTGAAACAATTGCTGGCTGTGAATATACGAGCGGAAAAATGAATGGCAAAGATGTGATTTTGCTACGTTCCGGAATCGGAAAGGTAAATGCTGCGATGGCTACGTCCATTCTCCTTGAAAAATATAAGCCTGAATATGTCGTAAATACAGGCTCAGCGGGTGGTTACAATCCTAATCTGAACGTGGGAGATGTCGTGATATCTTCAGAGGTACGTCATCATGACGTTGATGTCACAGCATTTGGATACGAATATGGGCAGGTACCTCAGCTTCCACCTGCATTTGAAGCAAATCATGAGTTAGTGAAAATTGCGGAGGAGGCCGCAAGAGAAATCGAGGGAATTCAGGTTGTAAAGGGGTTAATCGCTACAGGAGATACCTTCATGAGCGATCCCGAGCGTGTCGATTTCATTAAGGACAAATTTACGAACCTTCAGGCTGTTGAAATGGAGGCCGCTGCAATCGCTCAGGTTGCGCATCAGTTTGGAACTCCATTTGTTGTTATTCGTTCCTTATCGGACATCGCTGGGAAGGAATCAGATGTATCCTTTGATCAATTTTTAGACAAGGCGGCTCTGCACTCAGCAACCCTTGTAATGAAAATTGTCGAAAGAATTATTTAGAAAAATAGGTAGAAAAAGGTTTACAATTTTAGTTTGAGTGGCTATAATTACCATTGTAAGCGAAATATTCTAAAAGGAGGTCGAGGAAAATGATGTTGACTAATGGAATTGTACTGAAAGCTTTCACAAATTCATATTGTTTATTTTCACATTCGACCTATAAGGAATGGATCGCATAGTTTTTATTGACTTTTATGCATTCAAGCCGCAGGGAGAAATGTGCCCTGCGGCTTTTTGGGCACAAAAAGGCCGTAGAGATTATTCTTTACGGCCTTTTTGTGCCCAAAACAAATTACTTTTAAAGGAGGTGATAGATATGACCCTAAATATTCTATTTTTTACGATTACGATTAAAACTAGAAAGATTTCTGCTGAGGAAGCTCTTCGCGATCAAATGGTGAGAGAGGCTTACGAAGAAAATAAGCTGCGTGCTTATTCTGTACATCGATTGCTCTAATTTTAAATTTTCACAAATATAAAAGGAAAGGTGGGCTTAATGATGATTTATCTTATTCAAGGAAGAACAGCTATTTTCTGGGTGGAGACAGATTCCACCTAACACTTCGAAGGAGTTAGGGGTGAACCTTATGTATTTAAATGTCCTATTGCTTACCCTTCCCTTTCGGAAAAAGAAAGGGAAATAAGGATTTTTCACAGGGTATGATGCTTGCCACTAGAAAAAGTCCTAAAAAGTTCACATCCCATCAAGTTATTTACTATGGGTATATGGTAAATTTAGGTTAGCAGGAATATTCCAAAGGGGTGTGGACGAATGTTCTCAATCGTGATGGGGCTTATTATTTGCGGAACCATTGGTTGTATTGTGGCAGCAGAGGTCAGTGTAGACTAAGTCTGTTATATGAATGAAAAGAAGCATTCCAATTTAGGGATGCTTCTTTTATTCTCGGTTCAATTCTATAAATTAGGTCCGTTCTTTTTCTTCTCTTTCTCAGCCCGGTAAAATTCGTGGAACATTTTCATGAGCGCTCTTTTTTCAATTCTGGATACATAGCTTCTTGATATTCCTAGCTCCTTAGCAATTTCTCGCTGCGTTTTTTCCTTCTGAAGATCTAAGCCAAAGCGGCCTACAATCACTTCTCTTTCCCGTCCATCGAGGACGTCAATATACTCCTTCACCTTCTCAAGCTCCATATTTAATTGAATCGTGTCAATGACGTCCTCAGAGTCGGACTTGAGTACATCAATGAGGGAGATTTCATTCCCTTCCTTATCCTGTCCTATCGGGTCATGGAGAGAAACATCCTTTTTTGTCTTTTTTAAAGCCCGTAAGTGCATGAGGATCTCATTTTCTATACACCGAGCCGCATAGGTGGCGAGCTTCGTTCCTTTTCCTTCAGAGTAGCTTTCAATCGCTTTTATCAAACCGATGGTTCCAATGGAGATTAGGTCTTCAGCATCCTCACCAGTATTTTCAAACTTTTTTACAATATGGGCGACGAGTCTTAGGTTATGCTCAATCAGCATATTTCGGGCATGACCATCCCCATCGGCCATTAGCCGTAGATACTTCTTTTCATCCTCAGGCGACAATGGTTGAGGAAAGGCGTTGTTCTTTACATATGAGACAAGAAAGATGATCTCTTTAACTAAAATCCCAAACGCAGTTAGAATTCCTGACATGTCGACACCCCCGCTATTAAGACTTTCGCCTATAACTAATACCTATGAAGCAGGTAGGTTGTTTTTGTCTGTCCGAGTAATATTTAGCTCAGGAAAATATTTCCGAACACTTTGTTTAGCGGAACCTGTGATGGATTTTTTAAATAAAGAAAAACAGCACCCCTCTATAAGGTGCTGTTATCCCTGCTTTGCTACATTTTTTTAATCTTAAACGGACTAATCATTAAGAATGAAAGAATGATCATGATATAAATAAAGACCTGTGGTGAAGAATAAGGAATAAAAAAGAAACTAAAAGTAGCAATACAGCCTGCTACGGTAATAGGTAGTCCCGTAAAATAACCATTTCCTTCAGTAATATTAAATCTAGCAAGACGGAAGGCTCCACAGCCAATGTACAGAACTGTAAAAAAAGCCCCAGGTGCCCCAAATTCAAATAAGATTCCTTGATAAATTAATAGTGCAGGAGCAACGCCAAATGATATAATATCACTCATGGAATCTAATTGCTTTCCAAGCTCTGACTCAATGTTAAGCTTACGAGCAACCATCCCATCAAAACGGTCGGCAAGTGCAGCAATAAATATGAGTAGGAGGCTAAGATTTAAATTCCCTTTTAACCCTTGAATGATCGCAAAGCTTCCAAGAGACAGATTTGTTAAAGTAATTATATTTGCCATTTGCGCTTTCAATTTCTTGATCGTTTGATCAAAGACATCCAATAGAAACAACACCCTCACTCCTTTCAAATGGGGAAGGGAAAGCATAAGTACATATTATTGTTAATAATATTTAATTTTAATGGGAATATGCGTGTTCGTAAAGAGAATATTTCAATTGGAGGAATCTAGCTTGCTTCAATCTATTTATCGTGCATTAATTGAACTAACCAATGGGAGGTGGAGCTCCTATCTATTAAAAAAATTTGCCCAATCTCGTCTGAGTCGACTGGTCATTCCGTCCTTTGCAAGAGTATATCAAATCAATCAGGAAGAAATGGCTCAATCCTTGCACGAGTTTTCAACGCTGCATGATTTTTTTATTCGAAGGCTTAAGGATGACGTACGGTTCATTGATGAACATTCGCACTCAGTGGTGAGCCCTGTTGATGCAGTCCTTGAGGATATAGGGAAGGTTTCCCCTGACCTAACCCTTCAAATAAAAGGGAAGTCCTATTCCTTAGTAGATATGCTAGGCAGTATCGAGAAGGCGAATGACTATACGAATGGCACCTATGTTCTCCTTTATTTAAGTCCAAGCCATTATCACCGTATCCACAGCCCGTTCTCTGGCAAGGTGATAGGGCAATGGACACTGGGACGCAAATCGTATCCGGTTAATCAATATGGACTAAAGTATGGAAGGGAAGCACTATCAAAAAACTATAGAAAGATTACGGAGTTGGAGCATCCTTTCGGTAAAGCAGCCATCGTTAAAGTCGGAGCGATGTTTGTGAACTCGATTGAAACGACCTATAGTGGTGAATATTTACAAAAAGGTGAGGAAATGGCCTATTTTACTTTTGGATCAACCGTTGTTCTCCTTTTTGATGAGCATTCTTTCGTACCACGCCATGATAGCGATACACCAAGAGCGGTAAAAGTTGGTGAAATAATTGGTGAATTTCAAGACTGAATGGGATGGAAGGCAAAAAGAAAACCCCTTTGGGGCAATAACAATTACGAGGATGCTTTAATTTTGTGTGACAATGCACGTCGGTGAATTTCTGTTTCAATAAGAAGGATAAAGTCTGAACTCAAGTTTAACTCTTTTGCTTTGAAATAAGATTCTAATAGTAAGTCATCTGACAGCTTCCTCATGTCAGAATTCACCTCCCTTGTCAAAAAAGGTTCTAAACAAGAAAAACCATACATATAATGTAGTTTGCTTTTGTGTAATCTTACTCTAACAAAAAAATAGTGGTAGAACAACCGTTCTTGTTATCCACAATCCGTCGTGGATAAACTGTGATTAATATGTTTATAAAGAGTGTAAAACGTGATAGTTCAATGGGGAAAATGTGAATAAAGTTATCCACAGCTGTTGAAAAGAAGGTGACTGTGTCGAAAAGTTTTTCTAAAACCACTGATATAGTTCATTTTTCGACGGAATTAGACGATACCCGACTTCATGTTGTAGAAAATTGTTTTCAGTCTAATTTTTAGCCTTATACGTACGTGTGAACGGGTTTTACTCGGTACGAGTAACTTAGTGAACGCGTACGTATAAGGCGGTACAAGATCGCAATAAGAATTGTAAGTAAGGATGGCTCCAAGTAAGAATCCTTGCTTGCACTCCTCTTGATTTAACGGTTAGAATTGGTAATGTTAGAATGAAAAGGCTCTTTTTTGCCGATGAAAATGAGGTGTCCTACTTGTTAAGAAAATTCTTGCCAAATCAACATGTGAAAAGCATTTTTCAAATAACACCTAAGAGTTTAAAGGAAAAAGGAATAAAAGGAATAATTACGGATTTAGATAATACTTTGGTCGAATGGGATCGCCCAAATGCCACGCCAAAATTAATCGAGTGGTTTGACGAGATGAATAAGGAGAACATTCGAATCACGATTGTGTCGAATAATAATCGAGAGAGGGTAGCTGCTTTTGCTGATCCACTAAAGATTCCCTTTATCTTTCAAGCGAGAAAGCCACTTGGTAAGGCCTTCAGAAAAGCAGTGGCCGATATGGGCTTGAAAAAAGAGGAAACCGTTGTAATTGGAGATCAGCTTCTAACGGATGTCCTTGGCGGGAATCGCAGCGGGTTCCAGACGATTCTGGTTGTTCCAGTTGCTTCTACGGACGGTTTTTGGACAAGGTTTAATCGCATGATTGAAAGACGAATACTCAATTGGTTTCGGAAAAAAGGAATGCTTGTGTGGGAGGATTAGTCATTGAGTGAACAATATATTTGTATCGGCTGTGGTGTGAAAATACAAACGGAGAATAAGGATGAAATTGGCTATGCGCCTAAATCTTCATTAGAAAAAGAGGATATTGTCTGCCAGAGATGTTTTCGTCTAAAACACTATAACGAGGTGCAGGACGTCAATCTTACGGACGATGATTTTCTAAAAATCCTAAATGAACTTGGAAAAAGAGATGCACTGATCGTCAAAATTGTGGATATCTTTGATTTTAACGGAAGTTGGCTACCAGGACTGCATCGCTTTGTCGGTAATAATCCGATTCTATTAATCGGCAACAAGGTTGATTTGCTGCCTGCTTCTGTGAAGCCTAATAAGCTTATCCATTGGATGAAGCAAGAATCAAAGGAGCTGGGGCTGAAACCGAAGGAGGTATTCCTCGTTAGTGCGGCGAAGGGTTATTTTGTGAAGGAAGTCACGGAAGCCATTGAAGAATACCGTGAGGGCAAGGATGTCTATGTCGTTGGCTGCACGAATGTAGGAAAGTCAACGTTTATCAATCGTATCTTAAAGGAAGTTACTGGGGAGGGAGATGTGATTACGACCTCTCATTTCCCAGGAACAACGTTAGATATGATCGAAATCCCTCTTTCAGATGGAAAGTCCTTAGTCGATACGCCAGGGATTATTAATCATCACCAAATGGCCCATTATGTAGATAAGAGGGATCTGAAAATTATCACACCGAAAAAGGAAATTAAACCAAAGGTATATCAGCTAAATGAAGGTCAAACCTTGTTCTTTGGTGGACTTGCTCGCTTTGATTATATAAGCGGAGGACGACGTTCATTCGTATGCCATTTCTCCAATGAGCTTGAAATTCACCGTACAAAGCTTGAAAAAGCGGATGATCTTTATGAAAGACATGTTGGAGAGATGTTAACGCCTCCTCGCCAGGAGCAGCTTGATACGTTTCCTCCGCTTGTGAAGCATGAATTTACGATTAAAGAAGGAAAAACAGATGTTGTTTTTTCAGGACTGGGCTGGATTACGGTCAATGAGCCCGGAGCGAAAATCGCTGCCTATGTACCAAAAGGAGTCCATGCGATGCTAAGAAAGTCCTTAATATAACGGTGGTCTTAATGTTCGTTCTTTATCTAGCCTTAATGTTGCGCATGAACGGGTTTTACTCGGTACGAGTAACTTAGTGAATGCGCAACATTAAGGCGGTAATAGATAAGAGAAAACATAAAAAAGAACAAGGTGAAGGGTGTGGGAGAGGAGTATGCAAAAGCTATATGCGGTTATCGGTGACCCAATCGCTCAATCGATGTCACCCATTATGCACAATGATTTATTTCAGTTTTATGGCATTGATGCTCACTATCATGCTTTTGCCATCAAGGAGAAAAACCTTGAAATTGCAGTAAATGGCTTCAGAGCGATCGATTTGGCTGGGTTCAATGTGACGGTTCCTCATAAGGTTGCGATTATGCCCCTGCTGGATGAAATCGATCCACTTGCTAAATCAATTGGTGCGGTTAATACGGTTGTGAATGTAAATGGGTGCCTAATAGGCTATAATACCGATGGCAGTGGTTTTGTTCATGGGTTAAAATCAAAGCTCCCTTCTATCGTGAACAAAAAAGTATTGATTATCGGTGCTGGTGGGGCGGCGAGATCGATTTATTTTACCCTTGCTAGTGTTGGTGTGGGTACCATCGATCTTACGAACCGTACGCTCGAGAAAGCCAAGGGGCTTTCGTATGATTGTCCTTATGAGGTTCAAACCTCGATTCTAACTTTGTCTGAAGCGGAAGAGCAATTAGCTGTGTATGATATTATTATTCAGACGACATCCATTGGCATGGCACCACAAACGGAATGCAAACCGATATCTTTGCACAATTTAAGAGAAAATACATTTGTTAGTGACATTATTTATAATCCTCTCGAAACCGAGTTTCTGAAAAGAGCGAAGGAAAGAGGAGCAATTACGGAAAATGGTATAGCGATGTTTGTCAATCAAGGGGCTCTTGCCTTTGAAAAATGGACAGGGATTTTGCCAGATACTAATCGAATGGCTATTACCGTACAAAAACAACTAGGAGGCAAATGAATGTTAACTGGAAAGCAAAAACGATTCCTTCGAGCGAAAGCTCATCACCTTAACCCAATTTTTCAGGTTGGCAAGGGTGGGGTCAACGAAAATATGATTCAGCAAATAAGTGAGGCATTAGAAGCGAGAGAGTTAATCAAGGTGAGTGTCCTGCAAAACTGTGATGAAGATAAAGAAACAGTTGCCAAAAAGCTTGTAGCAGGCTGTCATGCGAAGCTTGTACAGATTATCGGCAATACCATTGTTCTATATAAGGAGTCGAAGGAGAAGAAAGAAATCGTCTTGCCTTAAGCTCTTGGAGGTGAAGGAATGAAGAAAATTGGAATTCTAGGGGGAACCTTTGATCCGCCCCATTATGGCCATCTTCTCATTGCCAATGAGGTTCTTCATGGACTCGGGCTTGATGAGATCTGGTTTCTTCCAAATCAAGAACCACCTCATAAGAAAAAAACAAATCTCGTCTGTAATGAAGAGCGCGTGAGGATGCTGGAGTTAGCGATTGCGGACGCTCCCTCCTTTCGGATCGAAACGCTCGAGCTGGAACGTTCCGGCCCTTCATATACGTATGATACAATGAAGCAGCTAACAGAAATCCACCAGGATAAAGAATTTTATTTTATCATCGGGGCAGATATGGTGGAGTATCTGCCAAAATGGCATAGGATTGATGAATTATTGAAAATCGTTTCCTTTGTGGGTGTCAACCGTCCAAATTATCGTAATGAAACCATTTATCCAATCAGCTATCTGGATATTCCGGAATTTGCGGTTTCATCCAGCATGATAAGACAAAGGATATTGGAAGGAAAAACGATAAAGTATTTGCTTCCAAACTCGATTATTGAGTATTTGAAGGAGAATAAGCTATATGAATCGCAGTGAGGCACTAGAGATTGTCAAAGAACAGCTGACTGAACATCGCTATCAGCACACAATTGGCGTTATGGAAACAGCTCTCGTGCTAGCTAAGCAGCACGGAGCAGATGAGAAGAAGGCGGAGCTGTCTGCCATTTTTCATGACTATGCGAAATTTCGCCCAAAGGAAGAAATGAAACAAATTATCATTCAGGAAAAAATGCCCAAAGAGCTGCTTGTGCATAATACGGAATTATGGCATGCCCCTGTAGGAGCGTATTTGGTGAAGAAAGAAGTGGGAATCACCGATCCCGATATTTTAGATGCTATTAAATATCATACTTCAGGGCGTCCAGGCATGACTGTATTAGAAAAGGTTATCTATTTAGCAGACTATATTGAACCAGGCAGACATTTTCCAGGGGTTGACGAAGTACGGGAGCTTGCCAAAGAGGATTTAGACAGCGCATTAATCAAGGCGTTACAGAACACAATCCTTTTTATTATGAAGAAAAATCAACCCGTTTATCCAGATACCTTCCATACATATAATGATTTAACTACAAACAGGAGGCATGATTAAATGCAAGAAAATGAATTGCTCTTAACGACATATAAGGCCGCTGATGACAAACGCGCAGAAGATATTATCGTTCTAGATATGAAGGGAATCTCCTTAATTGCTGACTATTTCCTTATTTGTCATGGAAATTCCGATAAGCAGGTTCAAACGATTGCTCGTGAAATTAAGGAAAAGGCCCATGAACTTGGCTACGATGTTAAGCGGATCGAAGGCTATGATGAAGCTAGATGGGTCCTCATTGATTTAGGCGATGTCGTTGCCCATGTATTTCATCGGGATGAAAGAAGCTATTATAATTTAGAACGCCTTTGGGGAGATGCTCCGACCCTTCATCTACAAGGTGAGCTTGAATCATGACATACGGCCGTTTCGCCTATCTTTATGACGAGCTTATGAAGGACGTTCCCTATGACGACTGGATCAAGCTCATTGAGGAAAAGAGGCAAGCCCATGGTTTAAAGGGCAACAAGGTGCTGGATCTGGCCTGTGGTACTGGCGAGCTTTCCATTCGATTGGCCGCTTTAGGCTTTGACGTGACAGGGGTCGACTTATCCGAAGATATGCTCACTGTTGCACAGGCGAAGGCGTTGGAACAGGGAGTAAACGTCGATTTTCTGCAGCAGGACATGACAGAGCTAGAATTAATGGATACCTATGATATTGTAGGGATATTCTGTGACTCTCTGAATTATTTACATTCAGAAGAGGAGGTCCAAAAGACACTTCAGAATATTAGGCACTATTTAAAAAAAGGCGGCCTTTTCATCTTTGATGTTCATTCACTTTATAAAATGAATGAGATCTTTATCGGCAATACCTTTTCCTACGATGAGGATGGAATCTGTTATATTTGGAACTGCTTTGAAGGGAAAGAGCCAAATAGCGTAGAGCATGAGCTAACCTTCTTTGTCATGGATGAAGCAGGAAAGTATGACCGCTTCGATGAATATCATATGCAAAGAACTTTCCCGATTGAAGACTATACCAAATGGCTTGAAGCTAGAGGATTTAATGTCCTTGAGGTCATTGGAGATTTTCAAGGCTCTCCAAGGCCACAAACTGAAAGAGTATTTTTTATTGCAACTTTAGAGTGATCAAGAAAGAGGGTGTCGTTCGTGCACCCTCAAAAAATTTCTTGTTCATGGAGGAATTTTGGCTTTAAGGTCGAATTAGTGTAGTGTGAATTGTTTTTTTGTTCCTTCAATATCCTCATTAAATTTTGAGTGGGTTGCTTGAAAGAGATGCTCAAAAACCTCACCAAGCTCGCTTTCTAAGATTTTGATTCCTTCCCCAGTGATTCCACCCTTTACACAAACCTTCTCTTGAAGTGTAGGCAGTGTGTAGAAGTCTTTCTTTAGCAATGCTCCTAAGCCGATTAGCATTTCACTTGCTAATTTTGTTGCGGTTTCCTCATCTATTAATGTCTCTGAAACGGCTGCATCGATAAATCTTCTTGTTAAATAGACAAAAAAAGCTGGTCCGCAGCTCACGATATCAGAAGCTACTCTTGTGATTTCTTCCTCAATCTGCAACGGGGTAGAGATAACCCCGAGCATCTCCGTTAGCGTTTCTTTCCAATGAGGCTCACATTTTTCACCAAATGTTAAAAGTGATACCCCAGATAAAGCCCTATTTGTAATACTCGGTATGACCCTAGCCGTTGAACATGGCAAAACGGATTCCAATTGTTCAACACTTATCGGGCTCGTAATGGAAACAACACAATGATTTTCGGTTAAAAAAGGAACTATATTTTGTATGCAATTGAATACGTCATGGGGCTTAACACAAACAAAAATTAGCTCGGCTTTTTTTGCTATCTCCTCAGCATTATTTTCAACGATTATCTCCGGGTAGGTTTGACGTATATCGAATGCTTTTGCAATCGTGCGGTTTGTAATAAACATTGAAGAAGGGGATATAGCTTTCCCGTCTAGAAGCGCCTCCACCAGAATTCTCCCCATATTGCCCGTTCCAATGATTCCGACCTTCATGGTACTACCCTCCTCCATTTAAGCAAACATTCTCTTATATCTGTATGAATTTCTTAATTAAATTATGTCAATGAAAGGATGATGAAGATGTTACAATGGCTCAAAGAACGGATAAAATTCGTGGGGGCAGGACTGCTTGTGGTCATACTAGTGGTCTATTATTTCATTTCCAATGATGTTAGCTTCTCTCCTCCCGAAGATGCGGAAGGCTGGGAAATGGAGGAAATCGATGGAGAAGAAGAGGTGCCGCCAGAGCAATTGCCCGTCGAAGAAATACTTGTAGATGTCAAAGGGGCGGTACAAAAGCCAGGGGTCTATAAGGCGAAAATGGGCGAGAGAGTAATCGATCTTATTGACCGGGCGGGTGGGGTAACGGAAGCGGCGGACTCAAAAGCGATAAATTTTGCGATGAGAGTGACGGATGAAATGGTTCTCTATGTACCTCATATTGGAGAGGAGGTGGAAAATGTCGATATGACAGCCTCCGCTTCCGGTGAGTCAAATAGCGGCAAAATTAATCTTAATAAGGCTTCCCAGTCTGAGCTTGAAACTCTTCCAGGAATTGGGCCAGTAAAAGCGCAAGCGATTATTGAATACCGAGATTCAAGCGGTCCTTTCAAGGCAATTGAAGATATTATGGAGATCAGCGGTTTTGGTCAGAAAACATTTGAAAAACTTAAGGAGCATATTTCTGTAAATTAAAGGCTATTTCCCTCCCGTTGCTGCTTTTATACATTCACCACAATCTGTTCGAAAACAACCAAAATAGAAAGATCAAATTGACGTCGCTTGCCCTTTCTCGCTAAACTTAAGACAAAGACTAGATAAAGGGTGAAAAAAGTATGGATAAACGCTTAACATGGGATCAATATTTTATGCTAAATGCCCATCTGATTAGTATGAGGAGTACATGCAACCGCTTAAAGGTGGGTTCTGTTCTTGTCAAGAATAATCGCATTATTAGCACTGGCTATAACGGCGGGATAAGTGGTGATGCGCATTGCTTGGATGCTGGATGCTATGTCGAGGACAATCATTGTTTGAGATGTCTGCATGCCGAGGAAAATGCGATTATTCAATGTGCCCTTGAGGGTGTTTCAACAAAGGGCAGCCATATTTACGTCACGCATTTTCCATGCGTCCATTGCATGAAGAAAATTTTGCAGGCGGGGATTACGAGGATTTACTACAATTATGATTATAAAAATCATGAGTACTGCTATCACCTACTGAAAATCAGCAATGTAGAAGCAGTAAAAATGGATGCCAACATTGAGAATTACATTAATGAGAATGATTCTGAAGGAAGCTTAAAGTGGGAATTTCAACCATTATAATAGGGAAGAGGCTGCTTTGACCGGCCTCTTTTTAGGAGGTCTTTATGCCAGTTGAAAGGAAAATGGCTTTTCATCAGTATAGCTGTGCTTTTAGGCTGTCTCTATGGTTTGTATGGTAGCATATTTATACCTGCCTTCTTTCTGTTCTACCTCTTGTTTTTAAAAATGGTCAGAAAGTTTTCGACAAAGCACCTCTTTTACATCTTAGGCTTCTTCTTACTATTTGCAACAAGGGCAGGGGCGGAAGAAACCCTTAATCAAACGCAGTTAACAGGTTCTGAAAGTGATTTTACCCTTACCTTGGAGGAACCGATGAAGCTGGATGGGAACTTTTTTTCAGCCTACGGAGTAGATGCGGAAACAAAGGAAAAGCTCGTTATTCAGTATCGGCTTTCTAATATAAAAGAAAAGGAGGAGGTTGGGAGACTTCGCGTAGGCTCAACTTGTAAGGTGAAGGGGGAATTGAAAGTCCCTGAGCCACCTAGGAATCCGAACGCCTTCCATTATGCGAATTACTTGCGTCATGAAAAAATATTTTGGATATTGAAAGCTAAAGAGGTGAATTCATGTACACAGGAGAATAGCCCTTTAATATTTATCCAGAATATCAGAAAAAAAGGAATTCAATATATTCATACTCATTTTCCAACGGATACAGCACCTCTTGCTTCAGCCCTTGTATTTGGCGATAGGTCATCAATAGAGGAGGATTTAATCACTGCCTATCAAAGACTGGGAATCGTTCATTTACTAGCAATTTCCGGACTTCATGTGGGGATGCTTGTAGGGATATTATTTTATGTCGGGATTAGAGTTGGAATCCCACGGGAAAGGATGACTAATTTTTTAATTGCTTTTTTGCCTGTTTATATCATATTGACAGGAGGGGCGCCCTCAGTCATTCGTGCATGCTTCATGATGATTCTCGCCTTATTGTTATCCAAGATCCACCAAAGCAAATTACATACGATTGATATTTTAAGTATTGTCTTCGTTGTTTATGTGTTTTTGCAGCCCTATGTGATCTTTGATATTGGCTTTCAGCTTTCATTTTTAGTCACATTCTCTCTGCTTCTATCTTCCCCGATCATTGCCAAATATACACTTAAGCCAGTACATCTGCTTCTTTCAACATCCCTTATTTCTCAGCTTGCTTCGATACCCATTCTACTCTACCATTTCTATGAATTCTCACTTAGTTCCTTGTTGGTAAATGTTCTCTATATACCGCTTTTTTCAGTCATTATTCTACCGACCCTTTTGGTCCTGTATTTACTTCATATGGTGGTTGGTAACACCCTTTACCCTCTGTTATCTTTTGTTGATTTTTGCCTATCCCTTTTAAATGAATCCACTCTGTTTCTTGCAAAATTCCCCTTTAATACACTAGTTCTTGGTCGTCCAGACTTCATCTTACTTTTTCTGTATTGTATGGGAATTCCCTATTCTCTCTACCGCTGGGAAAAAGCAAAGACAATCAAACAGTTCGCAATCGCTCTCCTTGTTCCGTTCATTCTCCTTTTCTTTCACTATGCGACTGGAAAAATGAATCCGAATGGCGAGGTTACGATGATTGATGTAGGTCAGGGAGACAGCATATTAATAAAACTTCCTTTAAATCAGGGGACTTATCTGATTGATACAGGAGGAACCATGGTGTTTCCAAGTGAAGAGTGGGAGAAGCGAAGGGATCCCTTTGAGGTGGGGAAGGATATTTTGGTTCCGTTTTTGAAAAGCAAAGGGATTACGAAGCTTGACAAATTAATTTTGACCCATGGTGATATGGACCATATGGGCGGCGCATCTGCTGTCCTTCAGAATCTTACTGTAAAGGAGGTTGTGTTGCCCGATGTGAAGGAGAAGTCAGAGCTTGAAAGCAATGTGGTAGAGCTTTGTGAGAAAGAAAAAATTCCAATCCGTTATGGAAAAAAGGGAGACGGCTGGAGGGTCAATGATTTTTCTTTTAGGATCATGTCGCCTGGTTCAAATGATCATCTGGAGAGGAACGACCAATCGATTGTTCTCTATATTGTATTAGGGGGAAAACGGTGGCTTTTCACTGGCGATTTAGAAGCGACAGGAGAGAATAAATTGGTTTCAAGCTTTCCAAAGCTCACTGCAGATATCCTTAAGGCTGGCCATCATGGCAGTAAGACGTCGACATCAGAAGAACTTCTCGATCATATCCACCCTAAGGCAGCGCTTATTTCTGCTGGTGTAAACAATCGATTTGGCCACCCTCATCAAGAGGTAACGGAAAGATTAGAGCAAAGAAAAATCAAAGTATTTCGCACTGATTTACACGGTGCTGTTACCTATCAATTTAAGGGCAAGAGAGGAACCTTTTTTACAGAGCTTCATACTATGAAGCAAAGGGGGGAATATTCTCAAGAACAGCCATGTTCGAGGATAGTTCCGAATTCGAAAAGAGACTGCAACAGATGATGTGCAGTCTCCCATTTTGTAAGATATTTAGAAAAGAGCTTAATCTATGTAGGTTATTAAGAGCCGATAACCTTCACAACTGTTGCGATTATAAATAAAGTCGCAAAGAAACCGAAAGATACAATAAAACCTACTCCAGCATCAACAGCGTCATTTCGCTTGCATTGAACATCCTTTTCAAATGGATTCACTTCAATCCCTCCCATTTCCATTATAGTAGATGGACTCCATAAAGCAATAGTCAATTCTACGACTAAATCCAGTTCATTTATCCATTTCTTCAAATGTTTAGACGTTTTTAAGTATAATCGACTTTTCCTCAACTGACAAGAGTTGTCACAAATAGTTTGTTAATCTGTGGCTACAATAATCTTTACAAAGGGTGTACCGCCAGCGGTAAGTATCCTAGGCCTTATTTGCTGGCGTTTACTATAGATAGGGAATTGGCATTATTCGTATGCCAATTCCCTTTTATATTCATCCATCAATTCTAACTTGTCAAATTCCATTTGCTTTTATAGGATTAAGAAAGAATATGATGGAGTGGGGCGAAGGAGATTGGTTTTAGACGTTTGGAAAAAAATTAAGAAAAAACAGTTTACGCCCATGTATGTATTATATGGAACAGAGGATTTTCTAATCAATGAAACGAAACAACTGTTGATCAATTATGCTTTAAGTGAAGAGGAAATAGAGTTTAATCTTTCCTCCTATGATTTGGAAGAGACACCGATAGAGGTTGCCATAGAAGATGCTGAAACCTTTCCATTTGTCGGAGAGAGAAGGCTAATATTTCTAAACAATCCTACTTTTTTAACCGGGGAAAAATCAAAGTCCAAAATTGAACATAATTTAAATAAGCTAGAAGCCTATCTCAAGGAGCCAGCACCTTATTCCATTATCGTTTTTTCGGGAGCTTATGAGAAATTAGATGAACGAAAAAAACTGACAAAGGAATTAAAGAGACAAGGGACGGTTGTGGAGGCTAAAAAATTAAATGAACAAGAACTGATCCTTTGGGTTAAGGAACGGGTGGCAATAAACGGTGTGGAGATTGATGATGAGGCCGTTCACCAGTTGCTCACGCTATCAGGGACAAACCTTTTGATGCTGACGACAGAGGTCGACAAGCTTGCATTGTATGCGAATGGTGGCAAAAAAATCGATGTGAATATGGTGGAGAAGCTCGTTTCCCGTTCGTTGGAACAAAATATTTTTTCACTAGTGGACAAAATTGTTCAAAGAAAGATTGAGGATGCATTTCGAATTTACTACGATCTCCTTAAGCGAAATGAGGAGCCGCTCAAAATTCTCGCCATTCTTGCAGGCCAATTTCGTTTGATTTATCAGGTCAAGGAGCTTGCGAGAAAAGGCTATGGACAGCAGCAAATTGCTGGGTTTGTCAAGGTTCATCCCTTTCGTGTAAAACTTGCAGCAGGCCAAGCAAGGCTGTTTAAGGATGAGGAGCTAGCTCGGATTATGAACATGCTTGCCGATGCAGATTACCTCGCAAAAACAGGTGGAATGAATAAGGAAATGATTTTAGAAATGTTTCTGTTTCGATTGCAGGGGGAAAATTAAATATTTTTACATTTAAAAAGGGAGCCGCAGAGGTTCCTTTTTTGTAAATTAAAAGGCTATCTTTGGAAAGATAGCCTACATCAATTATGCGTTTACCGCATTGATTTTTTTCGCTAAACGAGATTTCTTACGAGCAGCAGCATTCTTGTGGATTAGACCTTTAGAAGCAGCTTTGTCTAGCTTTTTAGCAGCAACTGCAAAGTTTTCTTTTGCAGCAGCACCGTCATTATTCACAACTGCAGCTTCTACCTTCTTAACAGCAGTACGCATTGCAGATTTAACTGTAGTGTTATGAGCGTTACGCTCTTCGCTTGTTTTCGCACGCTTGATAGCAGATTTAATATTTGCCATACCATTCACCTCCTATATGTAATCGAGATGATTGAAAAACTCGATATTCACAATCCCTAACATAATTTGCAGAACAAGAGATATTTTATCAAACGAATACCTGTTTTGCAATACTATCTGTTTATTTTACAGCAAATCGATTTAGTTAACAAATGAATTTTTTATAAATAGCTCGGCAATGCTAAAGAATAGCTTTTTTTATGGAAAAATATGATAGAGAGGGCGATAAAGTGAATCATTCAATCGATTTAAGCAAGTATTCCGTACGAACAGACCTGGCCGTTGAGGCGAGGGAAATGGTGATTGCGGAAAGAAAAAAGAAAGATGTGTATGAAGAGGAAAATATTTCAGATATTGAGGGTGTCATTATAAAGGAAAGAGAGGAAAATGATATAAAAGTTTCCTTAGTCGAAATTACAGAGGAAGGTGCCAATGCAATTGGAAAGAAACCGGGGAAATACTTGACATTAGAGGTCATTGGGATTCGACAGCAAGATACCGAGCTGCAGGAAAAGGTTCAGGAGACCTTTGCTCAAGAATTTGCTCATTTCCTGAAACAGCTTGGCATCAAGGAGGATGCATCATGCTTAGTAGTTGGCCTTGGAAACTGGAATGTCACACCTGATGCCCTTGGACCCCAGGTTTGTGAAAACTTACTTGTCACACGTCATCTGTATGAATTGCAGCCGGAGAGCGTGGAAGAGGGCTATCGTCCTGTAAGTGCCATTGCCCCAGGTGTCATGGGCCTAACTGGCATTGAAACGAGTGATATTATCCTTGGGGTTGTGGAGAAAACAAAGCCTGACTTTGTGATCGCCATTGATGCTCTTGCATCAAGATCGATTGAAAGAGTCAATTCTACCATACAGATTTCCGATACAGGCATTCATCCTGGCTCTGGTGTTGGGAATAAGAGAAAGGAGTTAAGCAAAGGGACGCTTGGAATCCCGGTGATTGCGATCGGGGTTCCTACCGTCGTCGACGCGGTGTCGATCACAAGCGATACGATCGACTATATATTAAAGCATTTTGGCAAGGAAATGAAGGAGGGAAATCGTCCTTCTCGAGCTTTAACACCTGCGGGCATGACCTTTGGAAAAAGAAAAAAGCTAACTGATGAGGACTTGCCGGAGGAGCATCACCGAAAAACATTTCTTGGCATGATTGGGACCTTGGAGGACGAGGAGAAAAGAAAGCTAATTTCTGAGGTCCTTTCCCCCTTAGGCCATAATCTAATGGTCACACCGAAGGAGGTTGACGTTTTTATTGAAGATATGGCCAATTTGATTGCCAGTGGATTAAATGCTTCGCTCCACCAATCTATCAATCAGGATAATGCTGGTTTTTATACGAGATAACTTGATGAAGTGAAAATAATGGTTCTACCTTTTCTAGCAAAGTCATAAGAATTAGTAGACTTACTTTAAGAGGTGGAACAATGAAATATAATAGAGCTTCTTCATTTGTTGTGACGGTTCAAGGGACAAGTATACTCAATTTTTTTCTCGTAATTACGCTGCTATTGCTGCTGATTTTTTCCATAAGTGGATTAATTACATCTTTAAATCCAGAGTATCGAATCAAATCTTCCTCTGTTAATAGCGCGACAACCCATTTGAATGGGAAAATTCTCTTTCAGCTCATGACGTCGGAGAACCATGCCTTTAAACAAGCATTACCTGAAGGGGAAGCGGCACCAAAACTATCGAATCTTGTTTTTCAAGCGTCTACCAATATTAATTTGGATGACCCAAGAAGTCTACTTGGTAGGGAGCTTCCAGGATTTTCATTATTCGATGGAAAAATTCTTGTGGCCGGAGAAGGAACAAATTATACGAATCTGCCGATTGAATCTCCTCCCCCTCAAGAAGTTTTAAAAGAAGAGAATGAGGCATCCATACAAAACACTGAAGGTCTTGAAGAAACGGTTGAGGGTGACAAACCAACACCTTCTCAGTCAACTGGCGATCGCAAAATGGTGTATATCTACTTTACCCATACGCGCGAGTCTTTCCTCCCTTATTTAAAAGGAGTGACAGATCCAAACAGTGCTCAGCATTCTAAAATCAATGTAACAAAAATTGGCGACCATCTGATGAGCGAATTGGAGAGTCTTGGGATTGGAACGGTAGTAGATAAAACCGATATTATGACGAATTTAAACAAGAAGGGGCTAAAATACCAAAAATCCTACGTTGAATCAAGGAAGGTTGTGGAGGCTGCCATTTCCTCCAATCGGGATTTAACTTATTTAATTGATATTCATCGAGATTCTCAACGAAGGGAAAAAACAACCATTAATATTAATGGAAAATCATATGCGAAGCTCGCTTTTGTCATCGGGGCGGAAAATCCAAATTATGAAAAGAACGTGAAGCTAGCCAGTCAGATTCATCAAAAACTAAAGGAAAGATACCCAGGACTGAGCCGAGGAATTATTGAAAAAGCGGGGGCATCCACGAATGGAAAGTTCAATCAAGATTTATCTGGGAATGCCATGCTTATTGAATTTGGCGGGGTTGATAATACCTTTGAGGAATTAAATCGTTCAGCAGATGCCTTCGCAGAAGTTTTCAGTGAAATTTTCTGGGAGGCGGAGAAGGTTCATTCACCAGTTGATGAGCTGGCAAATGAACAGTAGTAGGAAAGGGCAATTGGGGAATACCTAGTTGCCTTTTTCTGTAGGGTGGATTGTACAAGTTTTAGAATGGCATTCATACTGGCCATAATGTTTAAGAGAAATGCAATTGAAAAATAAAGTGATGGGTGATTCAAATGAAGATGTTCCTTTTAAAATTTTTCCTAGTGGTTGCGTTGATGTTCGTCTCTGTGTTATTTGGGATGCAGCAAGCAAATGTCGGCATCCATCGGATGAAGGGGTTTGAGGACTCCAATTTCAAGGAAGCTCTTAATATAAACGAGACAGACGGTCAGGTAGAGGTTTCTCTCCTAGGCAATGACATACGAAGCCATGACCTGGAAGAGAAAAAACAAAAGCTAGAACAAATGAAGGCCTATAATTTCTTCTCTGATGTAGGGAAAAAATTTGCAGGGGCTGTTTCGATCGTAACTGAAAAAATAATCGGGGTCATGACTTCATTAATTAGTAAAGAGGAAGACTGAACCCATGCCCACACTTCTTTTTCCATTGAATCTTAAACTAGCGACTGCTATAATCAAAAAATAGTGCAAGTGGAAGTATAGTAGGAGTGAACGATATGAATAGAGAAGAAAGGCTTGAAAGGCAATCAAAAATCCGTAATTTTTCCATTATCGCTCATATCGACCATGGAAAATCGACGTTAGCCGATCGGATTTTGGAAAAAACGAATACGCTAACCGCTCGTGAGATGAAGGATCAGCTCTTAGATTCGATGGATCTGGAAAGAGAGCGTGGAATCACGATTAAACTGAACTCTGTTCAATTGAAATATAAGGCAAAAGATGGAGAAATCTATACATTTCATTTGATCGATACCCCAGGACATGTCGACTTCACGTATGAAGTGTCACGAAGCTTAGCAGCCTGTGAAGGAGCAGTCTTAGTTGTGGACGCTGCCCAAGGAATTGAGGCACAAACATTAGCGAATGTGTATTTGGCGATTGATAATGACCTTGAGATTGTCCCAGTCATTAACAAAATCGACCTCCCAAGTGCGGATCCCGATCGGGTACGCAATGAAATTGAAGACGTCATCGGTTTGGATGCGTCCGAAGCGGTTCTGGCCAGTGCCAAAGCAGGAATCGGAATCGAGGATATCTTAGAGCAAATCGTGGAAAAGGTCCCAGCGCCAACCGGGGATCCGGATGCACCATTAAAGGCGTTAATCTTTGATTCCCTTTATGATGCCTATCGTGGAGTCGTTGCTTATATCAGAGTCGTCGACGGCACGGTTAAAGCCGGGGATAAGATTAAAATGATGGCTACAGGCAAGGAATTCGAAGTAACCGAAGTTGGTGTCTTTACACCTAAAGCGGTAACGACAGAGGAGCTTACAGTCGGTGATGTTGGATTTCTAACGGCTGCCATTAAAAATGTTGGAGATACACGAGTCGGGGATACGATTACAAATGCTAAAAACGGCGCGACAGAGGCGTTACCTGGTTACCGGAAATTGAATCCAATGGTGTACTGCGGATTATACCCAATTGATAGTGCCAAATTTAATGATTTGCGTGAAGCATTGGAGAAATTGCAATTAAACGACTCCGCCCTTCAATATGAACCGGAAACATCGCAGGCCTTAGGCTTTGGTTTCCGCTGTGGTTTCCTTGGTCTCCTCCATATGGAAATCATTCAGGAGCGAATTGAGCGTGAGTTCAAAATTGACCTAATTACTACAGCACCGAGTGTTATTTATGATGTGGTGATGACGGATGGAACAGAATTAAAAATTGACAATCCTTCCGATATGCCAGATCCACAGAAAATTGACCGTATTGAAGAGCCTTATGTGAAGGCAACGATGATGGCTCCAAATGACTATGTCGGTGCGATTATGGAAATCTGCCAAAACAAACGCGGCCATTTCATTGATATGCAATATTTGGATGAGACTCGTGTCAGCATCCTCTATGAGATTCCACTATCAGAAATTGTCTATGATTTCTTTGATCAACTGAAATCTAGTACAAAGGGATATGCTTCCTTTGATTATGAGCTTATCGGGTACAAGCCATCAAAGCTTGTAAAAATGGATATTCTTTTGAACGCTGAACAAGTCGATGCATTAAGCTTTATCGTTCACAAGGATTTTGCCTATGATCGTGGGAAGATCATTGTAGAGAAGCTGAAGGAACTCATTCCAAGACAGCAATTTGAAGTGCCTGTCCAAGCGGCAATTGGCCAAAAAATTGTAGCACGTTCAACCATTAAGGCGATGCGCAAAAACGTCTTAGCGAAATGTTACGGTGGAGACATTTCCCGTAAACGAAAGCTCTTAGAAAAGCAAAAAGAGGGTAAAAAGCGCATGAAGCAGGTTGGTTCCGTCGAAGTTCCACAGGAAGCCTTCATGGCCGTCTTAAAAATGGATGACAGTAGTTCGAAAAAATAAACGGGAAGGGGTTAGAATGGCTTGGTTCGCTAAGTGATCTAACCTCTTTTTTGATAGAAATATGAGGTTGTGATGAAAATTGATAAAAGCTGCTTATATTCATATTCCATTCTGTGAACACATCTGTCATTATTGTGATTTTAATAAAGTGTTTTTACAAGGTCAGCCCGTGGATGAATATTTAGAGGCATTGAAAAAAGAAATTGAATTAACTCTAGAGCTTGCCCCAACGAATCATTTGGACTCGATCTTTGTAGGTGGTGGCACACCAACTGCGCTAAATGAAAGGCAATTAGAAGTCCTCTGCCGAGGGATAAATGACTTGCTCCCGTTTGACAAAGGAACGGAATTTACCTTTGAAGCGAATCCAGGGGATTTATCAAAAGAGAAATTTCAAATCCTCCATGATGCAGGAGTGAATCGCCTAAGCTTCGGAGTGCAAACATTTAACGATGAGTTGCTGAAGCGTATCGGTCGAGTTCATCGAGCTGTCGACGTATTCAAGTCAGTAGAACTAGCAAAACGTTCTGGCTTTGAAAATATCAGCATTGACTTAATTTATAGCTTACCGGGGCAAACTTTAAATGATTTTGTCGAAACCTTAAATACGTCCTTCACTTTAGACATCACCCATTATTCCGGATATTCCTTGATTATTGAACCGAAGACCGTTTTTTATAATTTGCTGAAAAAAGGTCGCCTTCCATTGCCAGGGGAGGATGCAGAGGCTGGCATGTATGAAGAGCTAATGAAAGCAATGGAAAACCATGGGTTTAAACAATATGAGATAAGCAATTTTTCTCTTCCCGGCTATGAAAGCAGGCATAATCTAACCTATTGGAACAACGAGGAATATTATGGATTTGGTGCAGGTGCCCACAGCTATACGAGTGGGAGCAGACGATCCAATTTTGGTCCGCTTAAAAAGTATATGGAACCACTAGAGAACGGGCAGCTCCCTATTTTCGAAGAGGTTCGACCGACAAAGGCCGAGCGCATGGAAGAAGAAATATTTCTAGGGTTGCGAAAAAACCAAGGAGTCTCGATTTCAAAATTCAAAGAAAAATTTGGGGAAGATCTTAAGGTGCTTTTTGGAAAAGAAATAAGAGAGCTGCAAAAACAGTCATTGATACATGTCGAAAATGGATACGTAAAATTAACGAATAAGGGTCGCTTTTTAGGAAATGAAGTATTTCAGTCATTTCTTGGAGTCGTATAATCTGAAATTACTTTATGATAGGGAGATATTAAGGTTTTAGGATTGACATCTTCCCATTAAATTTGATAATTTATTAGTAGATTTAGCACTCGTTATGTCGGAGTGCTAACAGAGGTGATAATCCGTGTTAACAGATCGTCAATTATTAATATTCCAAGTGATTGTTGATGATTTTATTCGATCTGCTCAACCAGTCGGTTCGAGAAGTTTGTCGAAAAAGGAAGGGATCAAGCTTAGTTCGGCGACGATTAGAAATGAAATGGCTGACCTTGAAGAATTGGGATTTCTCGAGAAAACACACACCTCATCGGGGCGAATTCCATCCGAGAAGGGATACCGATTTTACGTTGATCATATGCTCTCGCCACAGAAACTGGATTCAAAGGACATTGACACGGTTCGCTCAATTTTTGCGGAGAGAATTTATGAATTGGAGAAGATTGTACAGAGATCTGCCAAGATTCTTTCCGAGTTGACTAACTATACAGCCATTGTTCTTGGACCTGCAGTTAGAGAGAACAAGTTAAAAAAGGTTCAAATCGTACCTTTGAATAAAGAAACGGCCATAGCGATTATCGTGACAGATACGGGGCATGTGGAAAATAAAATGTTCCATCTTCCTCCGGGCATTGATACGGGGGATATTGAAAAGCTTGTTAACATATTAAATCAACGTTTAACAGGGGTTCCGCTTGAGGATTTAAACGAGAAAATCTTTAAAGAGGTTGCTCTCGTATTAAGGCAGCATATTCGAAGCTATGACTCCATGCTTTCTGCGATTTTGGATGCATTCAAAATACCAGCAAATGAAAGATTGTTTTTCGGTGGAAAAACGAACATGCTAAGCCAACCAGAATTTCACGATATCGACAAGATCAAAAGTCTTATGAATATGATTGAACATGAAGAGGATATGTACGACATCATCCGTAGGAATCCGACGGGCATTCATGTGAGGATCGGTAAAGAAAATGATAATACAGCCATGGAGGATTGCAGCTTAATTACTGCCTCATATTCTGTTGGGGCTGAGCAGCTTGGAACGATTGCCATTTTGGGACCAACGCGCATGGAGTATTCACGTGTAATCAGTTTGTTGAAATTTTTAAGCAATGATTTATCACAGGTGTTGACGAAGCTGTATCAAAGTAATTAGCGCTGGAAATATTGATTAAGGGTGGAAACGTTTTTCCATCCCTTTTGCCTGCGCATAATCTGGAATGGATTTTTTGCTTGAATATATAAGGGAGGTGAATACGTTGGCTGAGGAAAAAGAAAAACTACAAGAGGAAACACAAGTGACCAACGATCAGGATCAAATTGAAAAGGAATCCATTGAACCGATATTTGATGAGGCTAACGTGGAAGAAGAGAATCCTTCGTCACTTGAGAATGAGCTAGTTGAATTACAGGAAAAGGTAGTGGCTTTAGAGGCCCAGTTAGAAGAAAAGGAAAATCGCTTTTTGCGTTTACAGGCTGACTTTGAAAATTCACGTCGTAGAGCAAGACTTGACTTTGAAGCGGCGCAAAAATATAGAGCACAGGAATTAATATCTGATTTGTTACCTGTTTTGGATAATTTTGAACGGGCACTAAATGTGGAATCGGATCATGAGCAAACAAAATCAATTCTTCAGGGCATGGATATGATTTATCGCTCGCTACTAGAAGCTCTGAAAAAAGAGGGCGTGGAGCCGATTGAAGCCCAAGGGAAAGAGTTTGATCCCCACTTCCACCAGGCTGTGATGCAGGTTGCGGAAGAAGGCTATGATTCCAATATAGTGGTTGAAGAATTCCAAAAAGGTTATATGTTGAAGGATCGGGTGATTCGTCCTTCAATGGTTAAAGTAAATCAGTAAGAATGAAGAGTTAGTCTACATATTCGGGAGGTAGTATTATGAGTAAAATTATTGGTATTGACTTAGGAACAACAAACTCCTGCGTCGCTGTTTTAGAAGGTGGAGAGCCTAAGGTTATTCCAAATCCAGAAGGAAATCGAACAACACCTTCAGTCGTTGCATTTAAGAATGGTGAGCGACAAGTAGGGGAAGTAGCAAAACGTCAGGCGATCACAAACCCAAACACAGTCCTTTCAATTAAGCGTCATATGGGAACTTCCCATAAAGAATCAATCGAAGGGAAGGATTATACACCACAGGAGCTCTCAGCGATTATTCTACAGTATTTGAAATCCTATGCAGAGGATTATCTTGGCGAGCCAGTAACGAAAGCGGTTATTACCGTTCCTGCCTACTTTAATGACGCTGAGCGTCAAGCAACAAAGGATGCTGGAAGAATTGCCGGCTTAGAGGTTGAGCGTATCATCAATGAGCCAACAGCAGCTGCCCTTGCTTACGGTCTTGATAAGATGGAAGAGGACCAAACGATTCTTGTCTACGACCTTGGTGGAGGTACGTTTGACGTTTCCATCCTTGAGCTAGGTGACGGAGTATTTGAAGTAAAATCTACTGCTGGGGACAACCGACTCGGTGGAGATGACTTCGACCAAGTGATCATTGATTACTTAGTTGATGAATTTAGAAAAGAAAATGGCATTGATTTATCTAAGGATAAAATGGCGGTGCAGCGTCTAAAGGATGCTGCTGAAAAAGCGAAGAAGGATCTATCTGGAGTGACTTCCACACAGATTTCCCTTCCATTTATTACAGCTGGTGAAGCTGGACCGCTACACTTAGAAGTGACACTTTCAAGAGCAAAGTTTGATGAGCTATCTGCACATCTTGTTGAAAGAACGATGGGACCTACTCGTCAAGCGCTTCAGGATGCTGGATTAACAGCTGCAGAAATAGACAAGGTGATTCTAGTCGGTGGTTCTACCCGTATTCCTGCCGTTCAAGAGGCGATTAAGAAAGCAACTGGAAAAGAGCCTCATAGAGGGGTTAACCCAGATGAAGTCGTTGCGATGGGAGCTGCCGTTCAAGGTGGAGTAATCACTGGAGATGTGAAGGATGTTGTTCTTTTAGACGTAACACCACTTTCATTAGGAATTGAGACAATGGGTGGCGTGTTTACGAAATTAATCGATCGTAATACCACGATCCCAACATCGAAATCCCAGGTGTTTTCGACAGCTGCTGACAATCAAACAGCAGTAGACATCCATGTATTACAGGGTGAACGCCCAATGGCCGCTGACAACAAGACATTAGGACGTTTCCAATTGACTGATATTCCACCAGCACCACGTGGAGTTCCGCAAATTGAAGTATCCTTTGATATTGATAAAAACGGAATCGTCAATGTTCGTGCGAAGGATCTTGGAACAAATAAAGAGCAGGCAATAACCATTAAGTCATCAACAGGTCTATCGGATGAGGAAATTGAAAAAATGGTGAGAGAAGCGGAAGCAAATGCAGAAGCCGATCAGAAGCGTAAGGAAGAGGCTGAATTACGCAATGAAGCGGACCAGCTCGTGTTCCAAGTAGATAAGACATTGAAGGATCTAGAAGGTAAGGTCGATGCTGGAGAAGTTGCGAAGGCAAACGAAGCGAAGGATGCTTTAAAGGCTGCAATTGAAAAGAATGACCTGGATGAAATGCGTGCCAAGAAGGATGCCCTTCAAGAAATCGTTCAAAACCTATCTGTCAAGCTATATGAAGAGGCTGCAAAGCAAGCACAAGCTGCACAGGGTGGCCAAGCGGATGCTGGAGCAGGCAAGGATGACAATGTAGTAGATGCAGAATTTGAAGAGATTAAAGACGATAAATAGAAAAGCGGAAGCGGCTAGCCGCTGGAACTAGACAAATAGAAAAGCGAAAGCGGCTCATCCATCGACGAAGCTAGCCAAATAATTAGAATATAGAAAAGTCAAAGTCATGATCTTTACGACTTTGGCTTTTTCTATGAGAATTATCATTGTCGGTTAGTGTACCTGAACGAGCCTTTGCTCATGATTCTCGAGCAACAGCGAAGAGAAGGTGGCGCCTACCGACAATTGTGATACTAAGTTGACATAGCCGTCTATGACCATAACTATGTAGATATTTGCACGAATAAAGAGATGAGTGTTAAAATAACCTTTATGCGAATCGATTCGGGGAGTGGTTATGTTTGAGTAAAAGGGATTATTATGAAGTCTTAGGGGTGACGAAATCCGCTTCTAAAGACGAAATTAAGAAGGCTTATCGTAAGCTATCAAAAAAATATCATCCGGATATTAATAAAGAACCGGATGCAGATGAAAAATTCAAAGAAGTAAAAGAAGCATATGAAGTATTAAGTGATGATCAGAAGCGAGCACACTACGATCAATTCGGTCATACCGATCCAAACCAAGGCTTCGGTGGTGGAGGATTTGGTGGCGGAGGCTTCGGCGGCTTTGAAGATATATTCGAAACCTTTTTCGGCGGTGGCTCTAGACGCCGTGATCCGAATGCACCACGACAAGGGGCAGACCTTCAATATACGATGACGTTATCTTTTGAGGAAGCGGTGTTTGGGAAAGAGACGGACATCGAAATTCCTCGTGAAGAAACATGCGATACCTGTCTTGGCAGTGGGGCAAAACCAGGAACAAAGCCTGAAACCTGTAACCATTGTAACGGAAGCGGACAATTGAATGTGGAGCAGAATACTCCATTTGGAAGAATTGTCAATCGAAGAGTCTGTAATTATTGTAACGGAACGGGTAAAGAAATTAAGCATAAATGTTCAACCTGTGGCGGAACAGGCAAGGTGAAGAAGCGCCGCAAAATTCATGTGAAAATTCCAGCGGGAATTGATGATGGCCAGCAGCTAAGAGTATCAGGACAAGGTGAGCCAGGGGTCAATGGTGGGCTAGCTGGGGATTTATATGTTGTTTTTCATGTACGTTCCCATGAATTCTTCGAGAGGGATGAGGATGACATTTTTTGTGAAATGCCGATCACGTTTGTTCAAGCTGCCTTGGGGGATGAAGTCGAGGTTCCAACCTTGCATGGAAAGGTGAAGCTCAAAGTTCCTGCGGGGACACAAACAGGCACGAAATTCCGTCTTAGAGGAAAAGGTGTTCCTAATGTAAGAGGCTATGGAGTCGGAGATCAGCATGTCATTGTTCGGATTGTGACCCCTACTAAGCTTACGGAAAAACAGAAGCAGCTTCTTCAGGAATTTGCCGAAATTAGTGGGAAGGTTCCGCAGGGAGAGCAAGAGGAGAGCTTTTTTTCAAAGGTAAAAAGAGCATTTAAGGGTGATTAAGTTACCCATTGCGATTGAAAAATAGAAACGGAGTTGGTAGATATGAAGTGGTCGGAAATATCGATTCATACAACAAATGAGGCAGTGGAGCCGATTTCAAATATATTACATGAAGCTGGGGCTAGCGGTGTTGTCATTGAGGACCCGTATGAGTTGGTAAAGGAAAGAGAAGACCGCTTCGGAGAAATCTATCAGCTCAATCCAAATGATTATCCAGAGGAAGGGGTTATCGTTAAGGCCTATCTTCCCGTCAACAGCTTCCTTGGTGAAACGGTCGATGAAATCAAAGAGGCGATTAATGGACTGATTCTCCATCAAATCGATATTGGTAAAAATACGGTCACAATCAGTGAGGTAAATGAAGAAGAGTGGGCAACCGCCTGGAAGAAATACTACCATCCAGTGAAGATTTCAGAGAAATTCACGATTGTGCCAACATGGGAAGAATATACGCCTGTTCATAGCGACGAGTTGATCATTGAACTCGACCCTGGCATGGCGTTTGGTACAGGTACCCATCCAACAACCGTCATGAGCATTCAGGCTCTAGAAAGAACGATCGAAGAAGGCTTTCAGGTCATTGATGTGGGAACCGGTTCAGGCGTATTAAGTATTGCCGCAGCAATGCTTGGCGCTTCCCGTGTCGAAGCGCTTGACTTAGATGAGGTGGCGGTCAACTCTGCCAAAATTAATATCAAGCTTAACAAGGTTCATGATCGGGTAACGGTCAGACAGAATAATCTCCTTGACGGAATCAGTGAACCAGTGGATGTGATCGTTGCAAATATTTTAGCCGAAGTAATTGTTAGATTTACAGATGATGCGGCACGATTGGTGAAACCGGGCGGATATTTTATCACCGCTGGAATTATCCTTCAGAAGAAACAAGAGGTTAAGGATGCGATTACAACTGCGGGCTTTGAAATTATTGAGACGCTGCAAATGGAAGATTGGGTATCCTTCATCGCTCGGAAAAATTAATCGCTAGATCGGAGTGTAGTCATGCAAAGATATTTTGTCGACAACAAAAAGGATAATCATTTCTTCATTTCTGGTGAAGATAGACATCATATCGTGAATGTCATGCGTCTAAAAGAGGGCGATCAAATTATTTGTGCTGCTTCTGGGAAAAGTGCTGTCTGTTTAATAGCAGAAATTACCGATGAACAGGTGAAAGCTGAAGTAGTAAAATGGGAAGAAGCTACTGCTGAATTGCCTGTTAGGGTGGCAATTGCGAGCGGATTGCCCAAAGGGGATAAGCTGGAATGGATTATTCAAAAGGGTACAGAGCTTGGGGCATCGGTGTTTATCCCTTTTGCTGCATCCCGCTCTATCGTGAAATGGGACGATAAAAAAGCTTCAAAAAAGGTAGAACGTTGGAATAAGATTGCCAAGGAGGCGGCAGAGCAATCTCATCGGCAAATTAGCCCTGAGGTGATAAGCCCGATATCCTTAAAGTCACTAATCGAAATGAGCAAGGATTACGACTATAAACTGATTGCCTTCGAAGAGGATGCAAAGGTTGGAGAGTCATCCATCCTTCATTCTACCCTAAATAGAATCGAAGCTGGGCAGTCGATCCTTTTTGTTTTTGGACCTGAAGGTGGGCTAACTGAAGGTGAGGTCACCCGATTAAAAGAGAGTGGTTTTCTATCCTGTGGGTTGGGTCCAAGAATATTACGAACAGAGACAGCGCCATTATATGCACTTTCTGCTGTTTCCTACAAACTAGAATTAATGAGGTGAAGTTAAATGGCATCCGTTGCCTTTCATACACTTGGCTGTAAAGTAAATCACTACGAAACAGAAGCTATTTGGCAGCTTTTTAAAGCAGAGGGCTACGAACGTACAGATTTCGAATCGACAGCAGATGTGTATGTTATCAATACATGTACCGTCACCAACACAGGTGATAAGAAGAGCCGTCAAGTGATTCGAAGAGCGATCCGCAAAAATCCAGATGCGGTTATTTGTGTTACTGGCTGCTACGCTCAAACTTCTCCTGCGGAAATCATGGCCATTCCTGGAGTGGACATAGTTGTTGGAACCCAGGATCGCGTGAAAATGCTTGAATTCATCGAGCAATATAAGACAGAGCGTCAACCGATTAATGCAGTAGGCAATATTATGAAAAACCGCGTCTATGAAGAGCTGGATGTCCCAGCCTTTACCGATAGAACAAGGGCTTCTCTTAAGATCCAAGAGGGCTGCAACAATTTTTGTACCTTCTGTATTATTCCATGGGCTAGAGGGCTTATGCGCTCGAGAGATCCAGAGGAAGTCATCCGCCAAGCGCAGCAGCTTGTTGATGCTGGCTATAAGGAAATTGTCTTAACGGGTATTCACACCGGGGGCTATGGGGAAGACATGAAGGATTATAACCTAGCGAGCCTTCTTAGAGACTTGGAAGCTCAGGTGAAGGGCTTAAAACGTCTTCGTATTTCTTCAATTGAAGCAAGCCAAATTACCGATGAGGTCATTGATGTGATCGACAAGTCGAATATCATTGTTAGACATTTGCACATCCCGATTCAGTCAGGCTCCAATACCGTTCTAAAGAGGATGCGTCGTAAGTATACAATGGAATTCTTTGCTGAAAGATTGGAACGCTTAAAAGAGGTTCTTCCCGGACTTGCGGTTACATCAGATGTGATCGTCGGTTTCCCAGGGGAAACGGAAGAAGAGTTCATGGAAACCTATAACTTTATTAAGAAGCATCAATTCTCAGAGCTTCACGTCTTTCCATATTCGAAGAGAACAGGAACTCCAGCAGCAAGAATGGAGGACCAAATTGATGAGGAAGTGAAGAATGAGAGAGTTCATCGCCTCATCACTCTTTCCGATCAGCTAGCCAAGGAGTATGCAGCACAATTTGAGAATGAAGTTCTTGAAGTGATCCCGGAAGAGAAATTCAAGGAAGATCCAGACAGTGACTTGTATGAAGGCTACACAGACAACTACTTGAAGGTGGTCTTTAAGGGCACGGAGGATATGATAGGAAAAATTGTCAAGGTCAAAATAAACAAGGCTGGTTATCCATACAATGAAGGCCAGTTTGTAAGAGTGTTAGAGGACTCTATCGAAAAAGCTGCAATATAATCAGGGGGACTGCATAGTGCAGTTCCTTTTTTTTTGAGGTTATTTTTTGGAAAGATACAAAAAATAACCTCGAAAAAGAATGGTCCCAATGTTATGATGAGAGAGGTACGTACAACTGAAATTGAAAGGGGTTAATGAGTTTGGAATCTATCGCAAAATACATTGATCATACATTGCTAAAAGCCGACGCCCAAAAAGACCAAATCGAAAAACTATGCCAAGAGGCAAGGGAATATGGATTTGCCTCTGTTTGTGTGAATCCGACATGGGTGAAGCTAGCGGCTGAGCTCCTTCAAGGGTCAGAGGCGAAGGTTTGTACGGTTATTGGCTTTCCACTAGGAGCGACAACTTCTGAAACAAAAGCCTTTGAAACGAAGAACGCGATTGAAAACGGCGCAACCGAGGTTGATATGGTCATCAATATCGGTGCATTGAAAAACGGAAATCTTGATGTAGTAGAGCAGGATATCCGTGCCGTTGTGGACGCTGCAAAAGGAAAGGCACTTACAAAGGTCATTATTGAAACTTCGCTATTAACTGACGATGAAAAAGTTACCGCCTGTGAGCTTTCTGTTAAAGCTGGTGCCGATTTTGTTAAAACTTCAACGGGCTTCTCAACCGGTGGTGCCACCGTAGAGGATATTCGTTTAATGAGAAAGACAGTTGGTCCAAACATCGGCGTTAAAGCCTCTGGCGGTGTTAGAAGTGCTGAGGATGCCAAGCAAATGATCGAAGCAGGGGCAACCCGTATCGGAGCCAGCTCGGGTGTCGAGATTGTAAAGGGCCTCACGTCAGACTCTAGTTATTAGGATAATTGAGGGGGATTAGATACTGAAGTTGGGATTTCAAACCTTCTTTGATATTCAATCCCCTTATTAACTACCGAGTTATCCAAAAAATTAGTCGTTCGGTCGTTCATAACCTAGATGAACGACCGAACTTCCAGAAAAGAGATTGCTACGGTCGCTCATAGCCTCGATGAACGCCCGAACCGCCAGAAAAATGCCTTCTTCGGTCGCTCACAGCCATTTCCACTACCCTTCTACCCTTCAACTTTTTTTCCATGAATCCGAACAATAAAATCGCCAAAGCGATAGGCAAAAGGTAAGACAATTAAAGAGGTAATTACATTAAAAATTACGCTCGTATGTGCCAATTGGACCTCTGCTTTATCAGCCAATACATACGAAAACTCTGCCAGCCATGATATAAAAGGAAAAAAAGCAGCAACTCCCATCACATTAAGCCATATATGGGCATAGGCACTAAGCCGGGATTCTTCTCCACTGCCGATGCTAGCAATATAACCTGTTATACATGTGCCAATATTGGCCCCAAGCATAATGGCAATCCCCGTATCGATTCCAAGAACATCTGTAGATAAGAATCCCATCACAATTCCAGTTGTGGCAGTGCTGGATTGAATGATGGATGTGACAAGTATTCCAGCAAGGACACTCAAGAAATGACTACTATCTAATTGGTCGAATACATGCGTCATCAAAGACAGGGTTGAGACAGGTGAAGCAAGGTATTCAAAGCCATTCATCGCTGTGAAAACAAATGCTAGTCCTAGAAAAATAAACCCGACGCTTCGCAGCTTTGTTTTTCCTATAAGAATTAGGATTGCCCCAACAATTGCTAGCGGGACGAGGAAAGAGTCAATATCAAAAGTAATAAACTCTGTTGTAAAGGTTGTACCAATATTGGTTCCTAATATAATTCCAATCGATTGGCGAAATGTCAGGATTCGTGCTGAAATCAATCCAATCGTAATCACCATGACGGCTGAACTGCTCTGCAATATCCCGGTAACAATCGTCCCGATGAGTAGTCCTCTAAACGGGGTACTTGTTAATCGAACGAGCCACTCTTTTAACGACTGAGCGGATGCATTAAACAGGCCTGTTCGAAGTAAGGTCATCCCGATAATAAATTGAACGATCAATACAATAAAAAGCAGCAAATAAAGCATGTCCTCACCCTCTCCATAAAACTTTATGGCAAAAGAGGGAAATGCATGACATATTTTATTCCATTCAACATTTATCAAAGGTTTGATGGCAAACGAAATGAGAATACAGTTGACCAAGAACGGTCATTATATTATAATTGCAAAGTACATGGTTTCATGTCGTGTAAGTGTGTTGTGTTCGGAGGGAGGGAAAGAGAATGTCTAAAACCGTCGTTCGTAAAAACGAATCACTTGAAGATGCTCTTCGTCGTTTTAAACGTACTGTATCTAAATCCGGTACGATACAAGAAGCTAGAAAGCGCGAATTCTACGAAAAACCTAGTGTTAGACGTAAGAAGAAGTCTGAAGCTGCAAGAAAACGTAAGTGGTAAGAGAGGGTGTAATAATTGAGTCTTCTCGAGCGTTTGAATCAGGATATGAAACAGGCGATGAAAAATAAAGAAAAAGACAAACTCTCATCTATTCGGATGATTAAAGCATCGCTGCAGAACGAAGCAATTAAGCTTGGCGCCGAGCTGTCCGAGGATGATGAGCTTACAGTCCTTTCTCGTGAAGTAAAGCAACGCAAGGATTCCCTCCATGAATTTGAAAAGGCAGGTCGTTCAGACCTCGTTGAAAAAATTCGTACTGATTTGCAGTATGTGGAAGCATATATGCCTGAGCAGTTGACGGAAGATGAGGTCAATGCAATCGTTCAAGAGACAATTGCTGAAGTTGGCGCTACTTCTAAAGCTGAAATGGGAAAAGTGATGGCTGCGATTATGCCTAAAGTAAAAGGAAAAGCAGATGGATCACTTGTGAATAAACTTGTACAACAACACCTTTCATAAACGTAATAAGGCCATAGGGATTCCCCTTTGGCCTTTTTAATTTTAGGAAATCCATTCATAACGATACACAAGTATGTTAGATTTAAGATGGAATATTTTTTTGAAACTATTTTGCCACGAAAACGTAATACAAGTACACCTTTTATGTGAAGGGAGGGAAGTGAGTGATAAAGAAAATTAGACAGCTGTCCATCGTCCTTTCTTTTCTATTTGCCTTTCTCTTGATGCTTATCCCCTATCATGGCAATGCAAATAATGAGATCGTATACGTTGTTCCGATAGAAGAGACTGTTGAAAAGGGTCTATCTGCTTTTTTAAAAAGAGCTGTGGCTACTGCCGAGGAGGAAAATGCTAAGGCCATCATCTTCGAGATCAATACTCCTGGGGGCGCAGTTGATGCTGCCGGAGAGATTGGAAAACTATTATCTTCAGCTAATATTAAGACCGTTTCGTTCATCAACAAAGAAGCGCTGTCCGCAGGTGCGTACATTGCTTTGAATACGGATGAAATATATATGGTCCCCGGCTCAACAATGGGAGCAGCGGCTGTGATTGACACGCAAGGAAATGCTGCAGATCAAAAAGCGCAATCCTATTGGCTGAGCGCAATGAAAGGGGCAGCGGAACAGAATGGACGTGACCCGATCTTTGCTCAAGCAATGGCCGATTCGGATATTGATTTACCTGAATACGATGCGCCAAAAGGAAAATTATTAACCTTTACATCCGATCAGGCGGAAGAAGCGGGATACTCAGAAGGGACTGTGTCATCGCTTAATGAGGTATTGGCGAAAATAGGCTACCCTGATGCTGAGGTTCGTTCTCTCGACGAAAGCTTTGCTGAAAAGCTAGCGAGATTTATTACACATCCAATTGTTGTGCCTATTTTGCTATCGATAGGTAGTTTAGGGTTAGTGCTCGAATTATATTCGCCAGGTTTTGGAATCCCTGGATTTATGGGTCTTGGTTCATTATTGCTATTTTTCTATGGCCATTTAGTGGCTGGGCTCGCAGGGTATGAAACCATCATTTTATTCGTCCTTGGAATCGGATTTATTATTTTGGAATTTTTCATACCAGGCGGAATCGTAGGAACGATAGGTTTTGTTTCTATTTTGGGAAGCATTTTCTTGGCGACAGATAATTTTGTCCATATGGCCATATCTCTTTTGATAGCCATTGGAGTCGCTATCTTGGCATCCATCTTAATGTTAAAGGTGTTTGGTAAAAATATGAAAATATTTAAGAAGATTATATTAACTGATTCTACGAATACGGAAAGCGGATATGTTTCCAATAAGAATCGATTAGAGCTTATTGGACTTGAAGGATACACATTCACAGACCTACGTCCTTCTGGAACTGTAATCGTCCAGGATGAACGTATCGATGTCGTGAGTGAGGGCTCCTTTATCCTGAAAGACAAAAGGGTAAGGATTATTAAGGTTGAGGGAGCAAGAATTGTTGTCCGTGAAATCCCAGATTTAGATAAAAAAGAGTAAACGAGGAGGAAGAGAACATGACTTTTACAGCACCAACTGTATTTTTACTTGTGGCGATTGTACTTGGAATTATTCTAATCGCCGTTCTACTAACATTTGTACCTGTCATGCTGTGGATTTCAGCGCTAGCTGCAGGGGTAAGGGTTAGTATTTTCACCCTGGTTGGAATGAGATTACGAAGGGTTATTCCAAGCCGTGTCATTAATCCATTAATTAAGGCGCATAAGGCAGGAATTGATGTTTCCACCAATCAGCTGGAGAGCCATTATTTAGCCGGAGGAAATGTCGATCGAGTTGTCAATGCTTTAATCGCAGCACAAAGAGCGAATATTGAACTTTCCTTTCAGCGCTGTGCAGCGATTGACTTAGCTGGTCGTGATGTATTAGAAGCCGTACAAATGAGCGTTAACCCGAAGGTCATTGAAACTCCATTTATCGCAGGGGTGGCAATGGACGGAATTGAAGTAAAAGCAAAAGCAAGAATTACCGTAAGAGCCAATATTGAACGCCTCGTAGGGGGAGCCGGTGAAGAAACCGTTATTGCCCGTGTCGGCGAGGGGATTGTATCAACGATCGGTTCGTCTGATAATCATAAAAAGGTGTTAGAGAATCCAGATATGATTTCACGTACAGTATTAGCGAAAGGGTTGGATGCAGGTACTGCCTTTGAAATTCTCTCGATTGATATTGCGGATGTTGATATCGGTAAAAACATCGGGGCAATCCTGCAAACGGATCAGGCCGAAGCAGATAAGAAAATCGCCCAAGCAAAAGCAGAAGAGCGTCGGGCCATGGCGGTTGCAAATGAACAAGAGATGAAAGCAAAGGTAGAAGAAATGAGAGCGAAAGTTGTTGAGGCGGAAGCAACCGTACCGCTTGCTATGGCTGAAGCATTAAAATCAGGAAATATTGGTGTGATGGATTATTTAAATCTCCGTAATATTGAAGCTGATACGGATATGAGAGATTCCATTGGAAAATCGACAGATGATAAGAAGAAACATTAATAATCCCCAACACTAGAAGGGAGGTAACTCTCTTGGACTTTTTACTTGATAATCCATTTATCATTATTGTGCTCATTGGGATTATTTCCTCCCTATTCAAGAAGGGGAAGGAAGTCCCGGATCCTAAAAAAAGGAAGCCGAAGCCTTTTGTCGAAAGCATTCCTTTACCAAAGGATATTGTTAAGGAAATCAGACAAGAAGCAGCTAAGTATATGAAGCCGTTTGAGCAGGAGCAGCCCGTTCAAACATTACAGTCAGAATACAATGAGGTAAGAAAAAAAGCAGCAGAACAACCACCTGCCAAGTCCCCTGTTCTAGAGGAGAGTTATTCGGGTATGATGCATACGCCTTTTGCTCAGGAAATAGGCGACATCCCTCTACAAGCGGAATCTAGAGAAGGGCTTGCTGTTGATAAGAAAAAACTTGCCGATGCGGTTATTTGGGCAGAAATACTTGGACCTCCAAGATCCAAGAAGCCACATCGAACGATGAACTTCAGATCTTAATAAAATGTTATGTAGGCATCTACCAGTTAAGGAGTGAGAAACTGGTAGATGCTTTATTTATGTCGAAATTTGCTTAGCGTATATTTTCCGCGTTTTTCTGCCGGACCTCCTTAATGAGTATTTGTATTGTTTCGAATAAAAGATTTTGATTTTTCTAAATATTTGGTATAATATTATTCTAATCATGATACAGTATTATGTGATACTGATTGAATGACATTAGTAACCCACAATGACTTACATAAAGAAATCAAATAGAAAGGAGAATTTTTAATAGAACGATGTTGCACAGAATTCCGAGCCGCTAATCAAAGGATTCAATTCGAGCACAGAATGTAAAAAGTCCTGCGGTAATATGTCAAGCCCAAAAATCTAAGGAATTGGAAATTTTAAACCCACCAGCATCTAAAAAAGGCAATACTAAAGAAA
>NZ_JAUSTU010000009.1:0-174938 GCF_030813005.1 Anoxybacillus andreesenii | reverse complement strand
CTGGGTTTCTTTAGTATTGCCTTTTTTAGATGCTGGTGGGTTTAAAATTTCCAATTCCTTAGATTTTTGGGCTTGACATATTACCGCAGGACTTTAAGGCTCTTAAGCTCTTGGGTGATGAGCTTGATACGTCTTTCTTAAATAATCGTTGGTTACATGGGTATATATTTGTGTTGATGAAAGACTAGCATGACCCAACAATTCTTGTACTGTCCTCATGTCTGCACCGTTATTCAAAAGATGGGTAGCAAAGGAGTGTCTCAGCTTATGAGGATGTATCTTCCCATTGAAAGATGAACGCTCCAAAATACTGTTAAGAACTGTCCTTAATCCTCTTGTTGTCAATGGACCTCCCCTTGAATTAACAAACAAATATTGATGCTCCTTGTTAAAATGAGCTAGGATATCCTTCCGACCATATGTTATGTATCTTTCCAATGCTTCATGAGCGAAATTTCCAAATGGGACGTAGCGATCCTTTCTCCCCTTCCCATGCACTAGAAGAGTAGATAAATCGAAATCAATATCCTGAAGCAGGATGCCGCAGCATTCGCTCACACGAATTCCAGTCGCATATAGGAGTTCTAGAATTGCTCTGTTACGTTGTCCAAGAGGGTCTTTCAGATCACAGGACCCAAAAAGGATTGCTAATTCTTCCTCATAGAAAAAATCGGGCAATCTTTTTTCAACCTTTGGTATCGATGTTTGAGTGAAAGGATTATGAGCTACCAGTCCTTCTCTCAAAAGGTATCTGTAAAAGCTTCGTAAGCTTGAAATTTTCCGCGCTATCGATTTCCGTGCCAAATCTTGTTCAAATAGCCTTGTCAAATAAATACGCACATCAGAATATTCCACGGATTCCAGATTATCGATAGATTGTTCAGACATGAACATGAAGAAACTTAGAATATCTTTATGATAGAATTCAACGGTGTACGGGGAATAGTTCTTTTCAATTTGTAGATATTGCAAGAACGCTTTTGTTGTCCCTTGTAATTGTCCATCCATCTATTCTCACCTCACAGGGCATAGCTACTAAATAATAGCACAACTGCTATGCCCTTGCAATATATTTACAAATTTTTCACAAAGTTCTGAATTGTCTCCAACGCACGATTTGCATGGTGCTCTGCTCGGTCTTTTTTGCTCTTTACCCTTATAGGAAGATCAGAGAATAGCCCAAAGTTTGCATTCATAGGCTGAAAATTTTTCGCATTCGTCGTCGTAATGTATTTCGCCATACTCCCAATAGCTGTTTCCTGGGGAAATTCAATGGGCTCCTTTCCCTCTACAAAGCGAGACGCATTAATCCCTGCTACTAAACCACTTGCTGCTGATTCAACATAGCCCTCAACGCCTGTCATTTGACCGGCAAAAAACAAGTTATTCCGATTACGAAATTGATAGGTTGCCTTTAACACCTTTGGGGAGTTGATAAAAGTATTGCGGTGCATGACGCCGTAGCGGACAATTTCGGCATTTTCTAGGCCCGGAATTAATTGAATAACCTCTTTCTGAGGCCCCCATTTCAAATGGGTTTGAAAGCCAACAATATTATATAAAGTTCCTGCTGCATCATCTTGACGAAGCTGAACAACCGCAAAGGGGCGTTTCCCTGTCCTTGGATCCTCAAGACCAACTGGTTTCATCGGACCAAAAAGCATGGTTTTCTTGCCCCTATTAGCCATTACTTCAATCGGCATGCACCCTTCAAAGAAAATTTCCTTTTCAAACTCCTTTAAGGGTACCGTTTCAGCTGAAATAAGTGCCTCATAGAAGCGATCAAATTCCTCCTCTGTCATTGGGCAATTCAGATATGCCGCTTCACCTTTATCATATCTTGATTTCAAATATACCTTGTCCATATTGATGCTGTCTTTTTCAATGATTGGCGCAGCAGCATCGTAAAAGTAAAGATAATCTTCACCTGTCAATTCCTTAAGGCTTGATGCAAGCGCCTGACTTGTAAGCGGACCTGTCGCAATAATCGTCGTACCTTCAGGAATCTCGGTTACTTCCTCATTAATGACAGTAACATTTGGGTGATTCTTCACTTGATCTGTTACCTTGTCTGCAAATTCATGACGATCGACCGCTAATGCCCCACCAGCAGGAACGGCACACTCATCAGCAGATCGGATAATGACAGAATCCAGTCTCCTCATTTCTTCCTTTAATACTCCTACAGCATTCGTTAATGCATTTGCTCTTAACGAATTACTGCAAACGAGCTCAGCAAATTTATCTGTATGATGAGCGGGTGTTTGTTTGACAGGTCGCATTTCATAGAGGCGCACCTTAATTCCACGCTTTGCCACCTGCCAAGCTGCTTCACTTCCAGCTAGCCCCGCACCTATAACGTTCACAACTTGATCTGTCATTTCAGTAAACCTCCAGTTGTCATATGTAGCTCTAGTCTCCATATGCATTTTACATTACGTTAGCCGAATAAAAAAGTTTCAAGCATTAGGTCATCCGTAGGATCTTCTTATTATTCCCTTCGAAAGCATTAAAAAGAGTGAGCTGGTTGCTCACCCTTAAGACTGTGGTTCCTCTTTGTAGTCGCATTGAACGCATTGGACCTGGACGCCTTTTTTAAGTTTTTTCTCCACAAGTAGTCCTTCACATTTCGGACAACTTCTTGGTAAAGGCTTATCCCAAGAAATAAAATCACATTCAGGGAAACGATCGCAGCCATAGAATATACGGCGTTTCTTACTTTTTCTTTCAATAATACTTCCTTTTTCACATTTAGGACATTTGACACCGATTTCTTTCACAATTGGTTTTGTATTGCGACAATCTGGAAAATTACTGCAGGCTAAGAATTTCCCATATCTACCCATCTTATAAACCATTGGGTTTCCACAATTCTCACAATCTTCTCCAGCAGGTTCATCCTTAATCTCAACCTCGGCCATTTCCTTCTCGGCTTTTTTCAGGTCCTTTTCAAAATCCTTATAAAACTCATCGATAACTTCTACCCATTTTGTTTTCCCTTCCTCTACAAAGTCGAGATCCTGCTCCATCTTAGCTGTAAACTCAACATCAAGGATATCAGGGAAAAACTCTATCATCAGTTCATGAACGATTTCTCCCAGCTCAGTTGGAACAAATCGCTTGTTATCTAAGGAAACATATCCACGCTTTTGAATGGTGTCCAAGGTTGGTGCGAAAGTAGAAGGTCTACCAATTCCTAACTCCTCTAATGTTCTTACAAGCCTTGCCTCTGTGTAGCGCGGAGGAGGCTGGGTGAAGTGCTGTTTTGGCTCAATATCTTTTTTTAGCACCTCGTCCCCTTCCTTTAGGTCAGGGAGCATATTATTCTTGGTCTCATCCGTTTGATCGTCTGTACCCTCTACATAAACCTTCATAAACCCAGGAAATTTGATTTTGGAGCCGGTTGCTCGGAACCCCACATCGCCATTTTTCAAATCAACACTCATCGTATCCATAACGGCAGGGGCCATTTGACTGGCAACAAAACGTTCCCATATTAAACGGTACAATCGTAATTGGTCGCGAGATAGGAACTCCTTCAATGTGCTAGGCTCGCGAAGAGTACTCGTCGGGCGAATGGCCTCGTGCGCATCCTGAGCATTTGAATTTTTTCTTTCTTTTCTTTTCTCTGATGGTAAGAAATCCTTCCCATACGAAGATTCAATATACTCTGCAGCTTCAGTTTGAGCCACTTCAGAGATTCTTGTTGAATCTGTTCTCATATAAGTGATTAATCCAACGGTCCCCTCTTTACCTAAATCAATTCCCTCATACAATTGCTGGGCAAGCATCATCGTCTTCTTTGCCCGGAAGTTGAGCTTTCTTGCTGCCTCCTGCTGAAGTGAAGAAGTGGTGAAGGGGGCAGCTGGATTACGCTTACGTTCCTTTTTCGTTACCGCAGTGACCGTAAATGAATTCCCTTTGAGCTGTTTCAATATATTTTGAACTTCTTCCTCAGAGTGGAGTTCCATTTTTTCATTATTGACACCATAAAACAGAGCATCAAAGCTATCTTTACCTTTTAGGAACTGTCCTTCAATGGACCAATACTCCTCAGGGATAAAGCTTTTAATTTCTTTTTCTCGATCAATGATTAATCTTACTGCTACTGATTGCACACGACCAGCGCTCAAGCCTTTTTTAACCTTCTTCCAAAGAAGAGGGCTAATGTTATAACCAACAAGTCGATCGAGAATTCTTCGTGCCTGCTGGGCATCCACCAAATCCATATTAATCGGTCTTGGGTACTTGAAGGACTCTTTGATGGCATCCTTTGTAATCTCGTTAAAAACAACCCTGCAGTCAGAGTTGATATCGATGTCAAGACTATGGGCCAGATGCCATGCAATTGCCTCACCTTCACGATCGGGGTCAGCTGCGAGATAAATTTTCTTAGCCTTTTTGGCAGCTGTTTTTAAATCCTTTAAAATCGGACCCTTTCCACGAATGGTTATATACTTCGGTTCGTAGTTATGCTCGACATCAATTCCCGTTTGACTCTTCGGTAAATCACGAATATGTCCCATCGATGCTTTTACTTTATATTTTTTTCCTAAATACTTCTCTATCGTTTTAGCCTTGGCAGGCGATTCGACGATCACTAGAAAATCTGACATTCATTGTCCTCCTTAAGAGGGATTCTATTTTCAATTCGATGTTAATCAAGCCCCTGTAAAAATATACGTATTCATCGCATGAATTAATTGTTCAAATATTCATTATTATTAAACAGAGCAATATCAATTGTCAAGGATGACCATTTTTTTATCAAGGTCCTTTTACGATCATATGGTTCATACGAATGAAACATCTGTTGCAAAATGTATACTAGATTTCATATATTTTCAACCTTTTTGATAAAAATATCTCATTTTTGTAGAAAATCATGTCTTAATAACTAAAAAGTTCCTCCAAAATATCCTCTGCGGATTGTACAAGCTTTGCACCTTGCTGGATGAGTTCATTTGAACCAGATGAGTTGGCGCTGAAAATATTTCCTGGTAAGGCAAAGACCTCACGCCCCTCTTGCACCGCACAGTTTGCAGTAATAAGAGAACCGCTCTTTTGCCTCGCTTCAACGATAAAGGTTCCTTTGCTCATCCCACTTATAATACGATTTCTCATTGGAAAATGCCATCTTGAGGGGGTTGTGTGAGGGGGATATTCCGAAAGTACAAGGTTTTCTTTCATCATCATTAATGCCAAATCCTTATTTTCCTTCGGATAAATATGGAATAATCCCCCGGCTATAACCCCAATCGTGGTTCCCTTATTCTTTATCGCTGTTCGATGGGCGATGGCATCGATACCAGCTGCTAGCCCGCTTACGATTAAGACGTCCCTTTCAATAAGCTTCGGAAAAATGGCTTCAATCGCATTTTTCCCGTAATCTGAGGGCTGTCTAGAGCCGACCACAGCGAGCTTTACCTCTCTCCTTAATAGGCTGATATCCCCCTTCGCATAAAGAACCCAAGGAGGCTCATAGGACTCTTTCAGAAGCTCTGGGTATTGCTCGTCAAGAATCGTAATCGTGTGAATATGATTGTTGGAATATTGTCGAATTTGTTCCGGGATGACACTTGAATGAAGGTCTTGAAGGAGAAGTTCTTGGCTAGGGATTGGTAAAAAGGGGTAAGGCTTTCCTTTGTACAAAGAAGTTAATTGAGGATCATTTCTTAAGATTTGAAAAATCGTTTTCCAGCCAACACCACGACAATGGTGTAAATGAATAAGCCGCTTCTTAAATTCATCCATGTATTTTCCTCCTTCTTAATATACGTAAAATTTCGCCTTATCCATACATGTTCACTACGTTACTCGTACCGAGTAAAACCCGTTCACATGTATGGATAGGCTTATTTAGCTCAAACCAAGAATATATAAGCGGAGTCCCCTTAAATAAGGGGACCCACTCAAATTAATGTGTTCTACATTTATCATAAAGTCCTTTTTCTTTAAGAACCTGGATCAATGTTTCACCCATCACAGATGGAGTATCTGCTACGGCAATGCCACATTCGTTCATCACACGAATTTTTTCGTCAGCAGTCCCTTTTCCACCAGAAATGATCGCACCAGCATGTCCCATCCGTTTTCCTGGAGGTGCAGTACGGCCACCAATGAAGCCCACGACCGGCTTCGTCATATTTGCTTTGATCCATTCAGCCGCTTCTTCCTCTGCGGTTCCGCCAATTTCCCCGATCATGATAACTGCATAGGTTTCTGGATCTTCATTGAATGCTTTTAGAACATCAATGAAATTCGTTCCGTTAACTGGGTCCCCACCGATTCCGACCGCAGTAGACTGGCCAATTCCTGCCTCTGTAAGCTGATGCACCGCTTCATAGGTTAAAGTACCAGAGCGGGAAACAACGCCAACATGACCTTTCTTGTGGATATATCCAGGCATGATGCCAATTTTACATTCGTCAGGAGTGATCACACCAGGACAGTTTGGTCCAACAAGACGGGTCTTCTTCCCTTCCATATAGCGCTTCACCTTGACCATATCTAATACTGGGATATGCTCCGTAATACAAATCGCAAGCTCTAGCTCAGCATCGACAGCCTCGATAATGGCATCGGCTGCAAATGGAGCTGGCACATAAATAACAGAAGCTGTCGCACCAGTAGCTTCAACCGCATCCTTCACTGTATTAAAAACCGGTACACCTTCTACCTCCATGCCGCCTTTACCAGGTGAAGTACCTCCAACAATTTTTGTTCCGTACTCTAGCATTTGCTTCGTATGAAAAAGAGCTGTTGAACCAGTTATACCTTGAACAATCACTTTCGTATCTTTATTAATAAATACACTCATCTAGTCTCTCTCCTTTCTGATTTATAACTACCCTACTAAACTAACAATTTTCTGTGCACCGTCTGCCATAGAGTCAGCTGCAATAATATCAATATCAGATTCAGCAAGTATTTTCTTCCCAATCTCAACATTTGTTCCTTCAAGTCGAACGACAAGAGGTACGTTAAGGCCTACCTGCTTTGCAGCTTCCACAACTCCTGTGGCGATGACGTCACACTTCATAATTCCGCCAAAGATATTAACAAAAATACCCTTAACATTCGGATCAGAAAGGATGATTTTGAATGCTTCTGTTACCTTTTCAGCAGTTGCACCGCCCCCAACATCTAGGAAGTTTGCGGGCTCTCCCCCATAATGCTTAACGATGTCCATCGTTGCCATCGCAAGTCCGGCCCCATTAACCATACAGCCGATGTTTCCATCTAGGGAAATATAGCTTAAATCATATTTAGATGCCTCGATTTCCTTTGGATCCTCTTCTTCCAAATCACGGTAAGCAAGAACATCCTTTTGACGATAAAGTGCATTCGAGTCGAAATTCAATTTTGCATCAAGCGCCATGACATCTCCGTCACCTGTGACAACAAGTGGGTTGATCTCAGCAATAGAGCAATCCTTTTCAATGTATGCTTGATAAAGACCCATCATAAATTTGACGGCCTTATTTACTAATTCTTTCGGAATATTAATATTAAAAGCGATCCGTCTCGCTTGGAATGGCTGTAAGCCAATGACTGGATCGATCTCTTCTTTAAAGATTTTCTCAGGAGTATTTGCTGCTACCTCCTCAATTTCTGTTCCGCCTTCCTCAGAAGCCATTAGAACAACACGAGAAGTGGCACGGTCAAGGACAAGACCGACATAGTACTCCTTCTTAATATCGCAGCCCTCTTCAATTAATAAGCGTTTTACTTCTTTCCCCTCTGGACCAGTTTGGTGTGTAACAAGAGTCTTCCCTAGAATCTCACTTGCATATGTACGAACCTCATCAAGATTCTTAGCTACCTTTACACCACCAGCTTTACCACGTCCCCCTGCATGGATCTGCGCCTTAACTACACAAACCTCCGTGCCTAATTCCTTCGCTGCCTCAACAGCCTCTTCAACGGTGAAAGCCACTTTTCCGTTCGGAACGGTAACCCCAAAGGACTTCAGGATTTCCTTGCCCTGGTACTCGTGAATATTCATTACCCATCCTCCTTATTTTTGTAAAAGGATATAAAAATGCTTCGATGCGCATATCAATTTCTCACCTTTTACATGATCTTTGCAACGATAAAATATAGACTGCGCTTTCATTTTATAAGACTAAAAATAAGTTGTCTACCATTATGCCAAAAATAATAATTTTCTTTCCATTACTCTAGCAAAAAAATAAAAGCTCTCTCATCATGAATAGGTAGGTTTACACAATATTCATGAGAGCAAGCTTTAATTCCTCTTGCCAGCCCTTTGATTTGTTTTATAAACAAACGCAAAGACCTCTGCCACAGCTTGATATAATTCTTCTGGAATAGTTTCATTGATATTCAATTGTCCAAGTAATTCTACTAAGGAAGCGTCCTGCTGGACGGGGATTTGGTGTTCGGCTGCTCTTGCTAAAATATTCTCCGCTACCATCCCTTTCCCCTTTGCGACAACTTTTGGAGCATCATAGCTACCCGCATCATAGCTTAACGCTACAGCTTCCTTTCTAATATCCTTCCTTTCCTTCATATGCGAATATCAACTCCTGTGTAATGTGTAGGATGATAGCTTGGTTTCGGCCCACTCTGCTGCTTTCTCTCTGGCATACTTGGTTTTTGAAAAGCAATATTGCTCAGTTTAAAGCCGAGCTCATCAAGATTGTTCCGTAAGCCCTCCGTAAAAGGAGCAGCAAAGCCTTGTATCTCAGTTACATCTGAAATGATCCGTATACTCATCACCCGATTTTGAATTTGCATATCCACAATGATTTCATTTAGATACTCTAACTCCAGATAAAAAAGAATACGACAGTAATCAGGATCAATCTGCCCATTTTCTTTTTTCCGGCCGTTCCATTGGATCGTTAAATCCGTCGTTTTGTTCCAAAGCGAGAGCGGAACTTGAACTACATATTGCTGAATAGGCCCAGCATCATTCGACAGCAGCTGTATCCCCGTTATTTTATGAAGAAGCCTTTCTGAGCTCTCCTTAAGTTGAGCTGGCGGTTCCTCACTAAGAAATCGCAATAGGCCTGCCTTGAGTGATTCAAGCTTTTGTACATTGAGCTGTGGTGCTTCTTTTAGGCTTGAAAGGACTTGGTTTTCATATTGGAAGCCCAACTTCCCGATTAGACTTTTCAAGTGGTCTGCCACTTGTTTCCCATTCTCCCACCTTATGTCCTGCCCCGTCGCTTTCTCGCCCTTCTCTTGACCTGTTAATAAAAGAGCATCGATTAGTTGGAGCAACGGTTCACTTGTCTTTGTGATCGGTCCTTCCGTGAGCTGAGTTCGCAGATTTTGGATCACATTTTGAAAGGGTTCATTTTTGATAGATGAAAGGACGCTTAAAAAGGTTTCCTTCGTAACAGGGAGATTCCTCATGAAAACTTCTTTAAGAGCTGCAAAGGATTCCTTACTAAAGTCATTTGTTTTTAAGAGATGGTGGGCATTCAGTAATTTTTCCTTTGAAACGGGTAATTGTTCTTTGATAAAAAAGTTGATCAGCTCTACATTTTCCTTTGTCGCCGGTATTTGCATTTGCTTCAAAAGGCCAGTCAAGGAAGAATTGTCATCACCATACTGAGCACCCATGGGTAAAACCTTTAGATGAATTTTCCCCTCCCCAGATTCCACTTGAAACCAGTACTTGGCATCTGCCGATAAGGGAACTTCAAGGTTAGCAACAAGTCTTTGATTACCTACCTGGACCACCGCAACTTGGTTTGGATAGAGCTTCAAGACCTTCCCATAAAAGATTTGGCCAGGTTGAAACTGCCTTTTTAGCATTTCGGGGGATATTTCTTGATGCTGTAGGGACTGAATGAAGTTTGTTATCATTGAAATCCTCTCACTTTATATTTGGTTTCGCGACCATACTTTTAACAGGCTCGAAGCTTCGTCGATGATAGGGGGATACACCATACCGTTCCAGTGCTAATAAATGCTCCTTCGTTCCATACCCCATATTCTTTAAGAAATGATAAGCAGGAAATTCCTCATGGATTTTCTTCATCATCCGATCCCTCGTTACCTTTGCAACAATTGAAGCAGCAGCAATTGACACACTGCATGCATCCCCTTTTATAATCGATTCTGATGGATAGGGTGTTTCTAATGGCATGGCATCGATTAATAGATAATCCGGGGAAACCGATAACCCTTGAATAGCAGCAAGCATGGCCTTCTTTGTTGCTTCATATATATTCAATTGATCTATTTCCTCGGCATCGATCATGCCAATGCCAATGGCAATCGCATGAGCCTGAATCTCATTAAAAAATCTCTCTCTTTTTTCCTCCGTAAGCTTCTTGGAATCGTCCAAGCCTAATAATTTAAAATCCTCTGGCAAAATGACGCTGGCAGCTACTACGGGCCCCGCAAGAGGTCCCCTTCCGACTTCGTCAATACCTGCAATATGTCTGTAGCCTCTTTGACGAGCCTTTTGTTCATAGATGCTCATTTGCTGGAATTTCTCTTCCGCTTGTCTTTTTTCAAGGATTCTTTTATCCCACTTAATTAAGAGCTGCTGTACTCCTTTACGGTTATCACGCTTTATTTCCTCTATTAAGGAGTCATTTTCCTCTGTTGTATGTAATAATTGTTCTATTTCTTTTATCGTCCATTTATTCACGGTGTTGCCTCACTTCTCCCTTTACTTTGTTTATCGACAAGACAGAAAAAAAATAAAGACCTTCGAAAAAAGCATGAAGGTCCATTTCGTATCCTTATATGGTTAACTCAGGTTTTTCAAATGACAATGGCCCTAGCTGTTCTGTCCGTATATCGCGAATGACGAGTTCGGCTACCTTATCATAATCGACCTCTCCGCCACTCATCAGGGCACCCCGGCGTTTGCCAATTTCGTTAAACAGCTCTACAATCTCCTCTGGAATCCTTTCGATGCCATACCTTTCCTTGAGCCTGTCAGGGTACTCTTGCTCAAGGAAATGCAGTCCGTAGATGCTGATATCCTGAAGGTTCAAAATCGTATCCTTAATGGCACCAGTTAAAGCAAGCTTCAAACCGACCTCTTGATCTTCGAATTTCGGCCATAAAATACCTGGAGTATCTAGCAGCTCTAGCTCTTTTCCGACCTTAATCCACTGCTGGGCCTTTGTCACCCCTGGCGTATTGCCTGTTTTTGCAATGTTCTTTTTGGCTAAGCGATTGATTAGGGTTGATTTCCCTGCATTAGGAATCCCTACAATCATCGCTCGAATCGCTCTCGGCTTGACCCCTTTAGCTTTCATACGATCAAATTTTTCCTTCAGGATGGCTTTTGATGCCGAGACAATCTCTTTCATCCCAACCCCAGCCTGAGAATTGATCGCCAGTGCGCTAATCCCCTTATCCTCAAAATAGCGGATCCATTCCTTCGTTACCTCTTTGTCAGCCATGTCTGCCTTATTAAGGAGCACCAATCTCGGTTTATGCTGAATAATTTCATCAATCATCGGGTTTCGAGAAGAGGATGGAATTCGCGCATCCACAAGCTCAAAAATGATATCCACGAGCTTAAGCTTCTCTGTGACCTCCCTGCGTGCTTTTGCCATATGGCCTGGAAACCATTGTATTGTCATCATAGCACCTCCCTTGTACTCTCTCCGATGTCTTCACTACTTAACAATTTTGATGTCATCTAAAGGCCAATAAATCATGCTTGTACTACCAAGAACCTTTTCCATTGGAATCGTACCAATATGGCGACTATCCTTGCTGTAGCGTCGATTATCTCCCATGACAAATAGATGCCCCTCAGGAACAGTTTCATAGCCCGTTACCTCTTCTAATGTAAATGGCTCAGTTAACGGCCCATCGATGACCTTGCTTTTAAATTCATCTAAATATGGCTCCTTGTATGCTTTTCCATTAACATAGAGCGTGTCATTTCGATATTCAATCTTATCACCTGGCAAGCCAATTACTCTCTTTATGTAATCCTTGTTCTCAGGAGCATGAAATACGATAATATCAAATCGCTTTGGTTCCCCAATTTTATAGCTGAATTTATTCACGATCATTCGATCCTGATCATGTAAGGTTGGCATCATCGATAAGCCATCTACCACGATCGGTGCGAATAGAAAATAACGGATAAAAGCTGCTAGTACAACTGCAATTATTAATGCCTTTGTCCATTCCCATAGCTCATTTTTCTTTTTTGTCACCATCATCCCACCAATTCTAAAATTACCGTTTAGATTATTATTGCAATTTCAAAGAAAAAAGTAAATATTGCAGTCTTCTAAGGTAAACACAAGCAGCTTGAACAGCCTTAAGCAAACAAAACAGGCTAACATGGAGGTTGTCCTTACCTTTTTATCTGATAAAAAAGGAGCTTGTATGTAAAAATCTTTGCAGGATTTTTACGATCACAAGCTCCCTTCTTCCTTAAACTCTTATCGAATTTCTTTAATACGAGCTTTCTTACCACGTAGGCTACGTAGGTAATAAAGTTTCGCACGGCGAACTTTACCGCGACGGATTACTTCAAGCTTCGCAATTTTTGGTGTGTGTACTGGGAATGTACGTTCAACGCCTACACCGTAAGAAATTTTGCGAACTGTAAAGGTTTCGCTAATTCCACCACCACGACGCTTAATCACAACACCTTCAAAAATCTGAATACGTTCACGAGTACCCTCGACAACCTTAACGTGTACACGTACAGTGTCACCAGGACGGAACGCAGGAAGATCAGTACGAAGTTGTTCTTTAGTGATTTCTTCGATTAATTTTTGCATCGTATTCAACTCCTTCCAACAGATGCTCTTGCACAACTCTACTTCTTCAAAAAAATGCAGCGGAACATCGTTATAAGACAAAAACTATTATCAGTCTAAGTCACAAAAAGAATCATACCATAATTCAAGTACTACTTCAACCTTATTTTTGCTCGTTTTCAAATTCTAGCAGCCATTTTTTTTGTGTATCCGTCAACTCAATTTTTTGAAGTAAATCAGGTCTTCGCCCGTACGTCCTTTTTAACGATTCCTTTGCTCGCCATTCGTCAATCAAACGATGATTACCGGAGATTAGAACGTCCGGAACCTTCATGCCACGAAAATCAGCTGGTCTTGTATAATGTGGATGCTCAAGGAAACCTGTACTAAACGAATCCTGTCGATGGGATTCTTCATTTCCGAGAACTTCTGGCAGGAGTCTCACGACGCTATCAATAATCACCATCGCCCCAAGCTCACCGCCTGTCAGCACATAATCACCAATGGAGATTTCATCTGTAATAAGGTTCTGCCGAATCCTTTCGTCATAGCCCTCATAATGACCACAAATGAAAATTAGATGCTGCTCCCCTGCGAGCTCTTCCGCGAGCTTTTGATGATGAGGCTTTCCTTGTGGACAAAGAAGGATGACTCGTGGCTTCTTACTATTAGCCTGCTCCTTCAAATGATCGACAGCGTCAAAAATAGGCTGTGGCTTTAATACCATTCCTGCCCCGCCACCGTATGGGTAATCGTCAACGGTCTTATGCTTGTTGTCCGCAAACTCACGAAAATTAACGATATTGTAGTGTACAGCTTTCTGCTCCGCTGCTTTTTTTAAGATGGAGCTTCCTAAAACCCCTTCGAACATCTCAGGAAAAAGTGTTAAAACGTCGATGTTCATCATGGCAAAAGCCCTTCCATTGGTTCGATGAGAATGACTTTTTCTTTTACATCAACTTTTTTAACAACTTGTTCAATATATGGGATGAGGATTTCTTTTCCACCCTTACCTTTTATAACCCAAACATCATTGGCTCCCGGGGTTAAAATTTCGCTTACCTTGCCGACTTCCTCCCCCTTTGTCGTAAATACAAGACAGCCGATAATCTCATGAAAATAAAATTCATCGTCCTCAAGCTCCGTTAACTGACCTTCATGGATCTTCAAGATACCGCCCTTCATCTTTTCGACCTCGTTCATATTTTCATAGCCTTTAAAGGTTAGCAGGTCAAAATTCTTATGAACGCGATGAGTTTCAATGGTTAATGGGGTAGGTTCAGTTTCACCAGGCATGAATAAATAAATTTCATTTCCCGGAGCATAGCGTTCTTCGGGAAAATCTGTTTTTGATATTACTCGTACTTCGCCTTTAATCCCATGTGTATTCACTATTTTTCCAACGTTAAACCATTTATGCAACTGTCTCACCTCTATCGAATTTCAGCTACGATGCCATCCTTAATAATAATGGTTTTATTCGTAACCGTATCCTCCCAAGTGTCGCCAACTTTAACTTCAACAATTCCTTGTATTTCTCTCTCCTTTAGTTCACTTCCTAAAGGTAGCATATGTAATTGTTCGATTTGAAACTCAAGCAGCTTGATCTTTTCCTCACGCATATGTATCTCTTTTTCAAAATGCTTTTTTACGTTAGCTGTTTGAAACTTTTTTGTTTTTTCTAGCTTTTTCAACTCAAAGCGTAGCTGTTCGCACTCTTTTTTTAACTGAAGCAGATTTCCTTCGTACTTGCTAAGCAATTGTTCTTTACTCTTTTTCGTAAGCACCTGTTTCACGACTATATTTTGAAGGACAAGCAAAGCTAGCGCCCCCTTAGCGAATGGTTAGAATGCTTTAATAGTGAAAAGAAGGAGGGTTTCCCCTCCTTCCTGCTGTAATTCATCTTAAACTTATTCAACAATTTCTAAAAAGATCTTCTTCTGTCCAGATGATCCCGCTGCATAGACAACAGTCCGAATGGCTTTAGCGACACGCCCTTGTTTTCCGATTACCTTGCCCATGTCATTCTTATTCACATTAAGCTTGTACGTAACTCGGTCCGACTCTTCTAAGGCGTTCACCTGAACATCCTCAGGAAAGTCAACAAGCGGCTTGACAATTGTTTCAATAAGCTCTTTCATGTCTATCCTTACTTGCTGTACTTAGCGTTATGGAATTTCTCCATAATGCCTTGTTTTGAGAATAGGTTGCGAACTGTGTCAGATGGCTTTGCTCCATCCTTCAACCATTTAAGAGCTAATTCTTCATTGATGTCCACGATAGCTGGATCAGCTACTGGGTTGTAAGTTCCTACTGTTTCAATGAAACGTCCATCACGAGGAGAACGAGAATCAGCTACTACGATACGATAAAAAGGAGATTTTTTTGCTCCCATACGCTTTAAACGAATTTTTACTGCCATGTTTTATAGCACCTCCGAATAGTTTCACACAAGATAGAATAATAACAGATTGTTAATTAGTTTGTAAAGTGTTTTTTCTTGTCAGTACAGATTTTTTATTTGATTCCCTACTATTGCGCTCCTCGGTAGCACCCTTCCACGTGCTGCTGTTTTTAACAAAACAAAGGCACGCTACAGGGGCTACCGTTCCGCTAACTAAGCATAACTAACCTATTGAAAAGGGTTAAAAGGAAGGTTAAAGCCGCCTCGTTTCTTGCCCTTTTTCTTTGCCTTTTGCTGCATTCCTGTCATTTGCTTCATCATTTTCTTCATATCCTCAAATTGCTTTAAAAGACGATTCACCTCAGGTACAGAGGTACCGCTTCCCTTCGCAATCCGCTTGCGTCGACCAGCTGTGATGATTTCAGGGTTTGTCTTTTCCTCCTTGGTCATGGACTGGATGATGGCCTCAACATGGGAAATCTGCTTCTCATCTATTTGCAAATTGTTAAGCCCTTTGATCTTATTGGCACCTGGCATCATCTTCAAGAGATCCTCCAGTGGTCCCATATTACGAACCTGTCCAAGCTGTTCGAGGAAATCATCAAGGGTAAAGGAAGCTGTTCGCATTTTCTGCTCAAGTTCCTTCGCTTTTTCCTCATCAACGTTGGCCTGTGCCTTTTCAATTAATGTGAGGACGTCGCCCATTCCAAGAATACGGGAAGCCATTCGTTCTGGGTGGAACGCTTCTAAAGCATCGAGCTTCTCCCCGAGACCAACAAATTTAATCGGTGTGTTCGTGACGGAACGAATGGAAAGGGCAGCACCACCGCGAGTATCACCATCAAGCTTTGTCAAAACAACTCCCGTTAGACCAAGCTGTTCATTAAAGCTTTGGGCCACATTGACAGCATCCTGACCTGTCATCGCATCAACGACAAGGAAGATTTCATTTGGATTTGTTAACTCTTTAATATCCTTTAATTCACCCATCAATTCCTCGTCGACATGCAATCGACCTGCCGTATCAATGAGAACATAATCATGATGGTCCTCTTTTGCCTTCTCAATCGCTTGCTTGGCGATTTCCACTGGACTTACCTGGTCTCCAAGGGAGAACACCGGCATATTCAGCTGCTTGCCTAGTGTTTCGAGCTGCTTAATTGCCGCAGGACGGTAAATATCCCCAGCCACAAGCAATGGATTACGGTTGTATTTCTTTCGAAGTAGGTTTGCAAGCTTTCCTGTCGTTGTTGTTTTACCAGCACCCTGCAGGCCGACCATCATAATGACAGTAGGTGGACGATTAGCGACGGCAATTTTGCTTTCCTCGCCACCCATCAGATTTGTGAGCTCTTCTTTCACAACTTTGATAACCTGCTGACCTGGTGTTAAGCTCTTTAGCACTTCTTGCCCAACAGCCCGCTCACTCACCTTTTTTACGAATTCTTTGACAACTTTGAAGTTAACGTCCGCTTCAAGTAAGGCAAGACGAACCTCGCGCATCATTTCTTTTACATCCGCTTCATTCACTTTCCCTTTTCCGCGGATCTTTTGCATCGTGCTTTGCAGTCGGTCGGCTAATCCTTCAAACGCCATACTTGCCGCCTCCTAATCCAATTTCTCGAGCTCTGCTAGCGCCTCAATTAACGCCTCTTTAGATGAAGAGTCTTCCTCCAAGGCCTGCCTCATCTTCTGAAGGAGCTTGCTTCGATGTTGAAATTTATTAAATAAATGTAGCTTTTCCTCGTATTCCTCGAGCATTGCTTCCGTACGCTTAATGTTATCGTACACAGCCTGCCGACTAACACCATATTCATCGGCAATTTCTCCTAATGAAAAATCATCCAGATAATAGAGAGACATATAGCTTTGTTGTTTTGGTGTTAACAAGGATTGGTAGAAATCATATAAGTAATTGATTCGAGTTGTCTTTTCTAGCACAGCTCATCCCTCCTTGTTAAGTGAAAAGCCTTTACATTGACAGTGTACACACATTCCAAAAAGATGTCAAGGTATTATCTTTACACATAGAAAAGCAGAGACGACTTGTTAAGCCCCGACAAGCGCTGGAAGTCCAGAAGGAGAAGTCTGCTCTATGACTGCACCATCAGGACTTAAGCGACTCAAGGAGCTAGTCGCCAGAGCCAGACAGCTCTTCCTTCTCCACCAAATCCGCGAATAGTCCATACACATATTGCTCAGCATTAAATTCCTGCAGATCATCCATTTTCTCGCCAAGTCCGACAAATTTCACCGGAATGCCTAGCTCATTGCGAATCGCAAGAACAATTCCACCCTTTGCCGTTCCATCGAGCTTCGTAAGCACGATTCCACTCACATTCGTCGCTTCTTTAAAGGTTTTTGCTTGAATTAAGGCATTTTGTCCTGTCGTTGCATCCAGGACAAGTAGAACCTCGTGAGGAGCACCTGGGACCTCCCTTTCAATCACGCGTTTGACTTTTTCAAGCTCCTTCATTAAATTCACTTTATTTTGTAGGCGTCCAGCCGTATCACAAATTAAAATATCGGCATTTCTCGATTTTGCAGCCTGGATTGCATCAAACATGACTGCTGCAGGGTCGGAACCAGCACCTTGCTTGATCACCTCGACACCGACTCTTTCTCCCCAAACCTCTAGCTGCTCAATCGCTCCTGCACGGAACGTATCCCCCGCAGCAAGGACGACATTTTTTCCTTCTGACTTAAACTTATGAGCAAGCTTCCCGATGGTCGTCGTCTTGCCCACACCATTGACACCAACAAACAACAGGACGGTCAAGCCTTCCTCCTGAATGTTTAATTCTGAAGATGCTTCATCCCCACCCTCATAGATTTCGACAAGCTTTTCGGAAATGACGCCTTGGACCTCCTGTGGATCCTGAATATTTCTTCTTTTAACCTCCATTTTCAGCTCATCAATTAGTTCCATGACCGTTTCAAATCCAACATCGGCTGAAATTAAGATTTCCTCAAGCTCCTCGAAAAAGTCCTCATCGACCTTACGATAGCGTGCAACCAATTCATTGACTCGTCCAGAAAAATTATCTCTTGTCTTCGTTAGGCCTTCTTTAAATTTCTCGGTAACAGCATCCGTTTGTTTCGTAATCTTTTCCTTCAGCTTCTTAAAAAAACTCATTCCATTCACATCCTACAATTCTACTAATTCTTTCGTTTCCTCAAGTCGAACGGAGACCAATTTCGAAACCCCTGATTCCTGCATCGTCACTCCATACAGAACATCTGCCCCCTCCATCGTACCCTTGCGATGAGTGATGACGATAAACTGAGTTTCATGGCTGTAGCGTTTCAAATATTGACTAAATCGATGGACATTCGCTTCATCTAATGCAGCTTCCACCTCATCAAGTATGCAAAATGGAACCGGACGAACCTTTAAGATTGAAAATAACAAGGCAATCGCAGTTAGCGCTCTTTCTCCCCCTGACAACAATCCAAGGTTCTGTAATTTCTTCCCTGGTGGCTGTGCAACAATTTCAACACCTGTATTCAATAGATCCGTTGGGTCTGTCAAATACAGATCCGCTCGTCCACCACCAAAGAGGGATTGGAAAACCGATTCAAAATGAGAACGAATCCCTGTAAAGGTTTCCTCAAACCGTTTTTTCATTTCTACGTCCATTTCATCGATAACCTGGAAGAGTGTTTCCTTTGCTTCCTGGAGATCATTCTTTTGTTCCAGCAAAAATTCATAGCGCTCTGATACACGATCATACTCTTCGATTGCTCCGAGGTTAACGGTTCCAAGCTCTTCAATCGATAGCTTAATTAACTTGACCTTTTTTCTAGCCTCTTCTACTGGGATCGTTAATGGGAAATCCTCTTTTGCTGCCTCAAAAGAAAGCAAATATTCTTCCCGTAGTTGATTTAAACGATTCTCAAGCTCCACATCAATCCGATTAAGCTTGATCTCTTCATCCTTAAGAACACCAATGAGGCCACGCTGCTGTCTTTTCAGCTCTTTGACTTCAAGCTCAAGATCCTCAACCTGATTATGCAATCCGAGACGTTCCTCACGGCGAGAGGAAATAAGCTTAATCGTTGCATTTTTATCCTCTAGCTTTCTTGCGGCCGCTTCCTCTATTGATTCCTCACCAGATGTACTGTCAGACATCTCAGAGGTGAGCAGTGCAAGGTCCTCCGTTAATAATGCATGGCTAGCCTCATTCTCTGCTAGCTCCTCCACTGTTCGTGAGAGGTTTTTCTTGGCATGAAGTGCCTGCTCATTGATTGCAGCTAGTTTAATTTTCAGCTTATTTATTTCCTCCGTTACCGATTCCTTCGAGGAGGCTTGTGTATTTTTCTGCTCTGTTAATTGTTGAATTTGTAACTCCAAATTGGAGATTTCCATTTCTGCCTTTTGTAATGAAGCGGACAATTCATCTTTTCGGGCATTCAATTTCTTTTGTTCTTCTCCATATTGAGAAATATTGAGATCGTATAGAGCCAGCTTTTCATTGATACTCTTTTCCTCTATTTCAACCTCACGTAAATCTCCTTTAATGGCTTGCTCCTTAATACGGAGATCCTCTCCGTTTTTTCGCAAAGAGTCAATATGAGCAACTTGTGCTTGGATACTCGCTTTCAGCTGCTTGACGTGGTCCTCCTTTGCGGTTGTTTGTCGTTCCATCTCTAAGAGCTTTGCCTGCAGATCCTCAAGCTCACTTTTTCTACTAAGAAGAGAGGATTGCTTTTGCTTTAGAGCACCACCTGTCATCGACCCGCCTGTGTTCACCACATCTCCATCCACTGTTACAAACCTGCAGCGGTATTGAAGAATCCTTGCCATTTCATTAGCACCTTTTAAATCCTTCGTGACAACAACCGTTCCAAGTAGGCTTGTGATACAATCAACATATTTTTTATCAAAGCCAATCAAATCTGATGCAACACCAATGAATGATGGGTGGCTTTGAATACTTTGAAGCTGCTGAAATGAAAGAGATTTTCCCTTTATGACACTTAAGGGTAAAAAGGTTGCCCTTCCAAATGCGTGCTGCTTTAAATATTGAATGGCTTGTCTAGCACTTTCCTCTGTAGATACAACAACATGCTGCATGGCAGCACCTAAGGCGGTTTCTACCGCCACTTCATATTCCTTAGGAACGGAAATGAGCTCAGCAACTGCCCCTTCAATCCCCGAAAGCTTGCTATTTCTAGCCTTTAGAATCTCCTTGACCCCTTGGAAAAAGCCGGAATAGTCCTCCTCCATTTCCTCAAGCATATCGATTCTTGATTTCGCTTTTTGTAAATATTGATAAGCTTGGTAAAGGGTCGACTCCTGTTTATCATACTCTGCACGCAGACTTTCAAGCTTTTTTTGTTCATTTCGATAAATATGAACCTGTTCTTCCAGTTCGTTTTGTACTTCCTTTAAGAGTGCAAGAATTCCTTTTCGTTTATCACTTATTTGACGACGATCCTCAATAAACTTTTTGTTATCATCTTTCAGTTTTTCGCTGCGAAGAGACTGCTGTCCCAATTGGTTATCAATATTTTGCAGTTCATTTTTGTAGGAGGCTGTCCGATTTAAGATTTCAATATAATCACTCTTCAGCGACTCTATTTTTTCTTCAATATTTTCGCTAAAAAGCTTAAGCATATGCTGTTTTTCATTAAGCGCACGCTGTAGCTCTTTCACTTCATTTTCTACGAGAAGCAAGGCCTCTTCCTGCTCTTTTTTCTGGTTCGTAAGGGTCTCGATTTTCGTATTTAATGAAAGGATTGATTTCTCCAGCTGCTCTTTGTTTTGCTTCGCATTCTTTTTTCGTTCTTTGAGGACCTCTTTCCTCCCCTCAAGCTTCTCAAGCTCCTCACTTGCTTGAAGTAGCACTGCTTGAAGGTCGTCAATTGATTCGTCTAATGCAGCAATTTCCTCCCGCATCCCAACCATGTTGGCTTCTTTCGCCTGTAAGGTCGTGGAAAGCTGGATTTCGGCTTGCTTATTCCGTTCAAGCTCTACCGACAACTGTTCCCATTTTTTATGCAAGTCCTCGATTTCATAGACAGTAAGGGCCACTTCGATTTTCTCAAGCTCTTCCTTCTGTTGTAAATAATCCCGGGCAATGGATGCTTGAATTTTTAACGGCTCAACCTGCCCCTCGAGTTCATGGATAATATCGTTGACCCGATTCAGGTTCTCCTCCGTCTCCGTTAGCTTTCCTTCTGCTTTTTTCTTTCTTGTCTTGTATTTTAAGACTCCGGCCGCCTCTTCAAAAATCGTTCTTCGTTCCTCAGCCTTACTGTTGAGAATTTCTTCGACTCTTCCCTGACTAATAATCGAAAACGCCTCACGGCCAAGACCGGAGTCCATAAATAGATCAATAATGTCCTTCAAGCGACAGCCTTGCTTATTAATAAAAAACTCACTATCTCCCGACCGATACACTCTTCTTGTCACACTTACCTCTTGATAATCGATCGGCAGGAATTGGTCTTCATTTTCAAGAGTGAGAGTTACCTCGGCAAAATTGAGGGGTTTTCTCGAATCACTGCCTGCAAAAATGATATCCTCCATTTTTGCTCCTCGGAGGGATTTTGCTGATTGTTCACCCAGCACCCAACGGATTGCATCCGTGATGTTGCTTTTACCACTACCATTTGGGCCAACAACCGCCGTAACACCAGGAACGAAATCAACTCCTATCCGTTCAGCGAATGATTTGAACCCAATGACATCCAAACGTTTCAGATGCACATTTGTATCCTCCTTCGTTCCTCTTATTCATGTCTCAGCTTCTCTAGAGCCATATGAGCAGCATGCTGCTCCGCTTCTTTTTTTGATTTTCCAGTACCTACTCCAATTTCTTCACCGTTCAAAAGAACTTGAGAGACAAATTCTCGGCTATGGGCCGGGCCTTTTTCCTCGAGTATCTTGTATTTAATCATCCCTGTTCCATCTCTTTGAATAAATTCCTGGAGTTGACTTTTGAAATCCATCACATGAGAAAAAGCACCTGCATCAATTTTAGGGAAAACTACTTTTTCAAGAAATTGAACAACTGGCTCAATCCCCTGATCCAGAAAGAGCGCACCAACAAACGCCTCGAACACATCCGCTAAGAGGGCTGGTCTCGTCCTTCCACCTGTCATTTCTTCACCTTTGCCAAGGAGAACGAATTCTCCAAAACCAAGCTCATTGGCAAAGGCAACCAAGGAAGGCTCACAAACAACCGCAGCCCGTAGCTTTGTCAACTCTCCTTCGCTCATCGTTGCATATTTATTATAAAGAAATTGCGATACAGTTAATTCTAGTACAGCATCCCCTAAAAATTCTAACCTTTCATTATCATCAAATGGCTTTTTGCGATGCTCATTCACATATGATGAATGAGTAAATGCTTGAATGAGTAATTTCTCATTTAAAAAATGCACACCTAATTTATCCTGTAGGTCTTTAAAATGTCTATCTCTACTTCGAAAATTGCGTTTATCTTTATCAATCCCGCTCTTACGCATATTGCCTCCACCTTGCTAGTTTTTCATAGGCTCTATTTTGTTGATCTCTATACCGCCTTATACGTGTACGTTCACTTACGTTATTCGTACTGAATAAAACCCGTTCAAGTACACGTATAAGGCTAAATCTACACTGTACAGTAGCACAGCGTCAAAAAAAGAGTCACTATATCCATGTTCAAGTTTACTTTTCTTTATCAGAAAACGCAAAGATCATTTTATTAGAAAAATTCTCATTCTGATAGAAGAAAGCCCCGTTACAAAAACGGAGCTTTTTAATCATTCGCTGTTATGACTTGGCTTTTATGTAGTTAACTGCGTCACCAACTGTTGCAATTTTCTCTGCATCATCATCAGAAATTTCCATATCGAATTCGTCTTCTAATTCCATAACGAGTTCAACTACGTCAAGTGAATCTGCACCTAGGTCCTCTTTGAAGGTAGCCTCCATAGTAACTTGGGACTCTTCAACACCAAGGCGGTCAACGATAATCTTCGTTACACGTTCTAAAACATCTGCCATGCTTGTCACCTCCCCTCAGGTATTATAGTGGATTCTTGTAAAATAATAAACCACAGAGTAGCCATAATTGAATGTACCCCGAGATTTTCTACCTACATGACCATTCCGCCATCCACATGCAAGGTCTGTCCGGTCATGTAACGGCTATCTTCAGAGGCAAGGAAGACAACGACCTTAGCGATATCTCCAGGGTCACCTAGACGGGCCAATGGAATCTGTTTGAGCATCTCTGCTTTCAAATCCTCATTCAGCTTATCGGTCATATCTGTTGTAATAAAACCAGGTGCTATTGCATTAACTGTGATACCTCTAGATGCCAGCTCCTTCGCAGTTGTTTTTGTAAGTCCGATTACACCCGCTTTGGCTGCCACGTAATTCGCTTGACCCGGGTTTCCACTTACTCCAACAATGGAAGCGATGTTAATAATTCTACCGCTTCTTTGCTTCATCATTTGCCGGGTGACCGCTTTTGTACAAAGGAAGACTCCCTTGAGATTCGTATTGATGACTGTATCCCAATCCTCTTCCTTCATCCTCATGATCAGATTATCACGTGTAATGCCAGCATTATTTACGAGAATATCTAGGCTCCCAAACTCTTCAATTACTTTACTTGTCATTCCAGCTACAGCCTCTGTATCCGCTACATTCGCTTGAATGGCAAATGCTTTGCGCCCCATTGCTTCAATTTCTGCTACAACATCATTGGCACTTTTTTCACTGCCTGCATAGTTAACGGCTACATTGGCACCTTGTCTAGCGAGTTCAAGGGCAATTTCTCTGCCAATCCCTCGAGACGCACCCGTTACTAAAGCATTCTTTCCTGCAAGCTTCATTTCTCATCCTCCTTCAAGGCATCAACAACGGACTTGAAAGTTTCCTCATCAGAAACGGAATAGATTTTGACCGAACGATCGATTTTTTTGATGAGGCCCGATAAAACCTTGCCTGGACCTATTTCAATAAAGGTGTCAACTCCTAAATCGATCATTTTCTTGATAGAATCTTCCCATTGAACGGGGGAATATAACTGTTCAATTAGTTTTTCCTTTATTTCATCAGGCTCGCTCATTTCAGCTGCAGAAACATTCGAAATCACAGGTATCTTCGCCTTCTCAATAGGCAAATGATCAAGAACCTCACGAAACTTGTCTGCTGCGGGTTTCATTAGGCTCGAATGGAACGGTCCGCTGACCTCTAGTGGCAGGGCCCTTTTGGCGCCTGCCTCCTTCGCCTTTTGTGAGGCTTTTTCCACCCCAAGGCGTGAACCAGAAATGACGATTTGACCGGGACAATTAATATTGGCTAACTGAACCGGGTTCCCTTCAAGGGTAACAGCATCCGTCACTTGTTTCAGCGCATCTCGGTCTAATCCAAGAACAGCGGCCATTGTTCCTTCACCATTTGGAACAGCCTCTTCCATAAATTCTCCTCTTTTTCGAACAGCATATACTCCGTCCTCAAAGGTGAGAGCTTTTGCAGCAACTAAAGCAGTATATTCACCAAGGCTATGCCCTGCGACAAAATCAGGCTCAATCCCGGTTTGTTTGAAATACTCAAGAATTGCAATGCTCGTCGTGAGCAATGCAGGTTGTGCGTTTGTCGTAAGCGTAAGTTCCTCTTTAGGGCCTTCAAAAATAATGCTTGAAAGAGAATATCCTAGTCTGTCATCAGCTTTTTGAAAAAAAGAACGCACAGACTCATATTTCGAAGCTAACTCATTACCCATTCCTACTGTTTGTGAGCCCTGACCTGGAAAAACAAAAGCAATTTTCCCCATTCAATGTCCCCTTTTCTTAACTTTTTTTCTCAACCACCTGACGAATCGTTGTGGTCACTTCCTTTTGAACCATGTCCCGAGTTTGGCGGATAGCATTATACAATGAATTGGCGTCAGAAGAACCGTGCGCCTTAATCACGGGAGCTTTCAGACCAAACAAACCAGCACCGCCATATTCTGAGTAGTCCATTTGGGATTTCAACTCTCTTAGTTGCGGCATCAAAACGGCTGCTGCTAGCTTTGATTTAAAGCTGCTGCTCAAAGCGGTCTTCAGCATACTGAATACGGACAACGCAGTCCCCTCAATCGTCTTTAACACCATGTTTCCAGTAAAACCATCGGTCACCACTACATCAGCGACACCTTCTAAAAGGTCTCTTGCTTCCACATTTCCAACGAAATTCAAATCAGTTTGCTGAAGTAATTCGAAGGATTTCTTAGCAAGCTCATTCCCTTTTTTCTCTTCGGTTCCTATATTCAATAATCCCACACGTGGATTTGCTACACCTCTAACTTTTTCACAGTAAATCGAGCCCATTAATGCGTTTTGCAGAAGATGCTCTGGTCTTGCGTCAACATTTGCCCCAACATCAAGAAGAAGAAATCCCTCTCCACCTATCGTCGGAAGAGTCGGAGCAAGGGCAGGTCGATCGATCCCTTCAATTCTCCCAACCACAAATAATCCTGCAGCCATTAATGCCCCCGTATTTCCTGCCGAAATACAGCCATCTGCTTCACCATCTGCAACAAGCTTTGCAGCTAAGACCATGGAAGCATTCTTTTTTCTTCGAACGGCTCGGACTGGTTCATCCGTTCCAAGGATCACCTCATCCGTATGAACAATTGTGATTCTTTCATCATTTGTCAGATGTTCCTTGATTTTGCCTTCATCACCAACAAGAATGATATGTATATCCGGAAAGGCTTGGATCGCCTTGATCGCACCAAGTACGATTTCCTTAGGCGCATGATCCCCACCCATCGCATCTATCGCTAGTTTCATATATGTCACAATCCTTAGTATTTAATTGTTTTCTGATAAATCATTCATTATCAGGATGGGATACCTAAACAAGCATTTCTCCTAAACAGGAGGGCATTACTTTATCCCTTGGAACGATACATCTCAAAGTCTCCTTTAAAGACTATCTCATTATTAACAAAACTACTTACCTCTACAAGGGTACGGCCCTTCCCTTCGTCGATGCTCAGCACCTTCGCTTTGGCAACAACCCTTTCTCCTTTCTTGACGGATCGGGTAAAGCGAATATTTGCTTTTGCGGTTAAGGCGAGCTCATCATTAATGACAGCTACAGCTAATGAATTAGCCTGTGCAAAAAGGTGATGTCCCCTTGCAATTTGATTTCGTTTAAAAACATGTTCCCTTTTTATATCTAGTATTGATATAGCGGAATTATCTAATTCCATATCGATAATTTCCCCAATAACCTCTTCGATTGGAAGGGAGCGAACCTCATCCTCAAAGGTTCTTTCCGCAACATTTTTTATCCTCTCTCTTAATTCAGGGATAGAAAGCTCTAGTCTATCCAGCCGAATCGTTTGGACACTAACCGAAAATTTTTCAGCAAGCTCTTCGTCAGTGATAAAAGGATTTTCCTTGATCGTTTCGGTTAATAACGCTTGCCGTTCTCTCTTATTTCTACGCATTTGCTGACACCGTCCAAGTAAATCAAATACGCCTTGGCGTATTTGCGCCCAGATTTTTATCGAGCTAGCTCGATAAATTTCCACTAAAAAATCTGAGGCATCCGCCGGAGGCTATACTTCATTCAGCTTTTATTTAACGCTTTAGAAGTGGGATACTTCTGCTGAATGAAGTTAAGACTAGGTACTAATAGTAGTATATGATTACAACCTGAAGAATGCAAGAAGAAATCTTCGATACACTCTATTCTCAACAGCCTAATCTAATTTCTCTCCCTGTAATACATCTGACTTCCTAAGGCTCTCTCTTAACGAGGAATATTCCGCAGATTCCCAAAAGGCTGATGACTGAATCATGATCACCGCATCATTTCGTGCCGTTTCTAAGGCACGATAGTCATGAACCATGTCGGCAAGCTTAAATTCAGGAACACCACTTTGTTTTCTTCCGAAGAAATCCCCTGGCCCCCTAAGCTCAAGATCCCTTTCACTAAGAACAAAGCCATCATTCGTTTCAGTCATAATTTGCATCCGTTCTTTTCCAATCTCTGATTTTGGATCCGCAAGCAAAATACAGTACGATTGCTCGTTGCCCCGACCAACACGCCCTCTAAGCTGGTGTAGCTGTGCAAGACCAAAACGTTCGGCATCATAAATCACCATCATTGTCGCATTCGGAACGTTGACCCCTACCTCGACAACAGTTGTGGAGACAAGTACTTGAATTTCATTGCTGCTAAAAGCCTTCATGACAGCTTCCTTTTCATCAGCAGAGAGTCTGCCATGCATTAATCCGATTTGATAACGGTCAAGAAAATAAGTCGCTAACGCTGCGTGGACATCGATCGCATTTTGCACATCGAGCTTTTCGGATTCTTCAATTAATGGACAGATAACATAGGCTTGTCTCCCTTTAGCCAATTCCTTTTCCATAAAGGCAAGTATTCGCTCAAGCATCTCATGCTTTGCCCAATAGGTTTCAATTCTTTTTCTTCCAGCAGGCATCTCATCAATAACAGAGACATCCATTTCACCAAAAACCGTAATGGCTAGAGTTCTTGGAATAGGAGTGGCTGTCATAAAAAGGACATCTGGATTTTCTCCCTTTTCACGAAGAACCTTCCTTTGCTCTACACCAAAGCGATGCTGCTCATCTGTGATCACAAGTCCCAATCGTTTAAAATGGACCTCTTCCTGGATTAAAGCATGGGTTCCAATCAGAACATGTATATCTCCATTTTGTAAGCTTTCAAGAACTTCCTTCCTACGCTTCCCTTTAACTGAGCTCGTTAATAATTCACACCTAACTCCAAACGGCTCAAGCAGGGATTTTAATGATTCCGCATGCTGTTCCGCTAATATTTCTGTCGGCACCATCAGTGCTCCTTGAAAACCAGCCATATGGCTCGCAAATAAAGCAATTGCGGCAACTACCGTTTTTCCTGAACCAACATCCCCTTGAAGGAGCCTGCTCATGCGATAGGGGGACTTCATATCGGTAAGAATCTCGTTTACAACCCTTTTTTGAGCATTTGTCAATGGAAAAGGAAGCCCCTCTATGAACTCCTTCAGTTTCATAGAATCGTAGCTATGTGTGACCCCATGTGATTGTTCCCTTTCAAATTTTCTTAAGGCTTGCATTTTTAACTGAAAAAGTAAAAATTCCTCATAGACAAATCTTCTTCTCGCCTGCTTAATATCTTGTTCATCTTGAGGAAAATGAATCATTCTTATCGCATCTCGTCTGTTTGGCAATCGATATTTTCTTAAAAGTGCCTGAGGAAGTGTCTCTTCTACCTTGTCACCAAATTGATGGAAAGCGAGCTGAATGAATCTGCGAATCCCCTTGACCGTGACTGATCCTTTTACATGATAAATGGGCGATAAGGTTTCCTTTTTGTTTGATGGTCCTACCTGCATTTCTGAAGCCGTGATCGTTCGTCGATGCATATCCCATTTTCCAGTAACCTGGATGTACTCATTGATGGCAAGCTTATTTTTCAAGTAAGGCTGGTTAAAGAAAATAACTTGTATCAAAAAATTCCCCACTAATAGCTTCACATTAAGACGGGATTTTTTTCTCCCGTAATACATCAGTGAAGGCTCACTTTGAACAATTCCTTCAACCGTTAGCCTTTCCTCATGGGCCACCTCTGTTAAATCCCGTAAGCGATAATCCTCATATCGAAAAGGATAATGTTCTAAAAGATCCTCCACGGTGAAAATATTCAATTCTCCCAGCGCTTCAGCGGTTTCAGGACCAATTCCTTTTATTACTGTCAATGGACCCTTTAAATCTTTGTTACTCACGGCAAGTTTAAGCTCCTTTTAACTTACAAAAGCATGACTAAGTTAGCCATGCTTTGCAAGTAAAATTTGATTTATTCTATTGAAAAAATAAAAGCGTATAGAGGCTGCTTTCCATCATGCACTTCTATTTCAACATCAGCAAATTCCTGCTCTACAAAGGATGCTAGCTCACTCGCTTCTTCATCTGTCGCATCCTCACCTTTAAGAATCGTAAGGATTTCAGAATCTTCATCTAGCATCGTTTTTAGAAGCTCTTTTGCAGCATTCACTTTGTTTGGATCCTTTAAGACGATTTTTCCATCGGCAATCCCCATAAAATCGTCCTTTTCGATCGTTAAACCATCAATATTGGTATCACGAACAGCATATGTAATTTGACCCGTTTTGACGTGCTGCAGGGCTTCAGTCATACCTTCTTTATTTGCTTGAAGAGAGGCTGTTGGATTAAAGGCAAGCAGAGCTGTTAATCCTTGAGGTACCGTCTTGGTTGGCACCACTACCACATGTTCACCCGAAACCTCTGCCGCTTGCTCAGCAGCCATGATAATATTCTTATTATTAGGCAGGATTAAAACTTTATCAGCATTTAGTTCTTGGATGGCTTTCACAATATCCTCTGTGCTTGGATTCATCGTTTGGCCGCCTTCAATAACCGCATGGGCACCGATGCTACGGAAAAGCTCTGCAATTCCGCTTCCCATAGAAACTGTAACAATTCCATACTCCAACTTTTCTTTTTTCACAGCAGGTGCCTCGGCACGATGATCTGACCCGACAATATTCGTATGCTGTTCACGCATATTTTCGATTTTCATATTGATCAAGCTGCCGTACCTTTGACCATAGGACAAGCATGTTCCCGGCTCTTCTGAATGTATATGTACTTTAACGACATTTTCATCCGCAATCACAAGAAGAGAATCCCCATAATTGCTTAAGTCTAAGCGAAATTGTTCTTCAGAAAATGGATTCTTTCTAAGCTTGTCTGCCTCAAACTTAACCATGAACTCTGTACAATATCCATATACGATATCCTCTGTGTTAATATGGCCTTGAACGCTCATGTGATGCTCTGCACTAATAAGCTCATCCATATTCGGCAGGTCAGTTGGAGATTCTGGAAGCTTCTCGCCTTTTAATTCAGCAAGAAAGCCTTCATAAACAAAGACAAGTCCTTGTCCACCGCTGTCGACTACTCCCACTTCTTTTAAGACAGGAAGTAAATCAGGCGTTCTTTTCAACGATGCTTTTGCCTCTTTAACAATTTCCTCCATGACCTTAACAAGATCATCTGTTCCTTTGGATATTTCAACAGCCTTTTTGGCTGCATCTTTTGCCACTGTTAGAATCGTTCCTTCTACTGGCTTCATCACCGCTTTATAGGCTGTCTGAACACCCGCATCAAAGGCTTGGGCAAATTCCACAGCATTAATCGCGCTTTTTTGCTCAATTGATTTCGCGAAGCCACGGAATAATTGGGATAGAATTACTCCAGAGTTTCCTCGAGCCCCCATCAAAAGCCCTTTCGATAAAGCCATTCCGACTTTTCCAATATGATCCTGGATGTTATTTTTAACTTCCTTTGCACCAGAAGTCATCGACAAATTCATGTTAGTTCCAGTATCACCATCTGGAACTGGAAAGACGTTCAGTGCATCCACATATTTCGCATTCGTCGATAAATGATGAGCACCTTGTGCAACCAAACTTGCAAAACGCTTTCCGTCTAATGTTTTAATAGACACTAACCTTCCTCCTCACTACTTACAGGTTCGTAACACGAACGCCTTGAACAAAGATATTCACCGAGTCAACACTAAGACCCACAGTTTTATCCAAAGTGTATTTTACCTTAGATTGGACATTGTGGGCTACCTCGGAAATTTTCGTTCCATAGCTGACAATAATGTACATGTCAATATGAACCTCATCATTCTCTTGGCGAACGATGACACCACGAGTGAAATTTTCCCTACGCAGTATTTCAGTCAAACCGTCTTTTATTTGCTGCTTTGACGCCATTCCTACTATACCATAGCAATCAACGGCTGCTCCACCTGCGATTGTAGCAATTACATCATTTGAGATATCAATTTGTCCGTAGTTCGTTTTTAATTCAATGGACACAGGTATTCCCCCTTCGGAAATTAATCCTTTGCTAAAGACATTTTACTATAACCATTGCAAATTTAAAAGCTATACTCTTCTGAACTATGATAGACGATCCCCTTTACAATGAAAAGCACTTTATGTTTCCGTATGGTAACACTATTTGATTTGATGTCAAGGTAAAAAACTTGAAATACAGCTCTTGCATTCCCCTAGGTTGTATGATAAATTATTAAAGTATCTTTTAATGACGAAAAGTGTTTCGCATTAAGTTTGGAATGGCAATTTTAATTGCACTAACAATATGAAATGTAATGCTTCACACTCATAGCAAGGAGGGAATTAATATGCCACGTAAATGTGTTGTCACTGGAAAAGGAACATCCACAGGTAATGCACGCTCCCACGCGATGAACGCAAATAAGCGTAAGTGGGGTGCAAATCTTCAAAAAGTACGCATCCTTGTAGACGGAAAGCCTAAGCGTGTTTGGGTTTCTGCAAGAGCGTTAAAATCAGGTAAAGTGGAACGAGTATAATAAAAAATAAAAAGAGCATCCAATCGGATACTCTTTTTATTTTGTCCACGTTTCACTTATAAAAAACACCCCAATGGAATATGAGGTGCGAACAAAGGTCTTGCCATAAGAAAAGAATTGGACTGATTACCCCTTTTTAAAGGTTCCTAACATGGCACGGACAATGCCACCTAAGAATTTCGGAAGTTTAATTGTATAGAATTTCATCATGTCCCTCCTCACCATCTCACAAATACTGCGTCTTTCCAAGCATTTTCCTTATCATCATATTCCAGAATTTGATTTTCGTACTAAAACCGATTTTTTAATCACTGCTTCTTATCACCATTAATATGCCTTTTGTAAAAGAAAAAGTACCATTATCGTCAATTAGTTCATTACTTACACATAAGGTGGAATACTCAGGAATATGACGGTTTTTTAGCGGATACTTAAAGCCCTGAAGGGTAAGATTCTCTACGGAACCGGAGACTGGAAAAAATGAAATATATTTTTTCGTATGATCTCTTTCGATTTTGTATGAACCGGGATGCTGCACATACATAAGATTTTGCTTATTTATCAGCTCTATGTGAATTCCTTCTGCTTTCGATTTCAACAATAAATGAACATTTGCGAAAAAGTGATCCAAGCGGCCACCTGTTCCGCCAAAGAGACGAATCTTTTCCGGCTTTTGCTCGATAGCCCAGTTCAATGCGAGCTCCATATCTGGCTCGTCCTTTTCAGGATGATAGATGTTGATCTTCTGGATTCGCTCTTTTACATATGTTAGTTCTTGGTCTGTTATTGAATCAAAGTCCCCAAATGCCATTACAGGCTCAATATCTTTAGAAAGAAGAGTAAGAACTCCTCGATCCACCCCCACCCAACAAGCATCCTTAATGTCAAAATCACTTAAATTCGGTAGCTCACTCGTGGGACCACCTGCGACAATATGAATAATCAAATACAATCACTCCTTGAAAAAAGTCAGCTGTGATGCACAGCTGACCTACCCTCTTAATGCTTCAATTGCCTTTTTGCGATCTGGTTGGTTATACACAGCAGACCCTGCCACAAGTACATTTGCACCTGCTTCGATACAGAGCTTCGCTGTTTCTTCATTTACTCCTCCATCGATTTCGATCTCGATGTCTAGCCCCTTCTCATCTGCCATTTCTCTGACCTGCTTAATTTTTGGAAAGACGGATGGAATAAATTTTTGTCCACCGAAGCCTGGATTAACCGACATTAACAATACCATGTCCACATCCTCAATCACATGCTGGATGGATTCAACCGGAGTAGCTGGGTTTAATACCACCCCTGCCTTCACTCCGTAGCTCTTAATATTCTGGATCGTCCGATGCAGATGGCGACATGCTTCCACATGAACGGTAATATAATCAGCCCCTGCCTTTGCAAATGCCTCCACATATTGATCCGGGTTTTCAATCATAAGATGAACATCCAATGGCAGCTTCGTCACTGGACGGATAGCTTCCACGATCAGTGGCCCAATTGTGATATTTGGAACAAAATGTCCATCCATCACATCGACATGGATGTAATCCGCTCCACCAAGCTCCACATCTTTTATTTCCTCTCCCAATTTGGAAAAATCAGCTGATAAAATGGATGGTGCAATCTTAACCATTTTAATACCTCGGCTTTCTGTCTTTTATTTCTTGTAGAAAAAGCTTGTAATGCTCATAACGGTAATCGGGAATTTCTCCATTATCCACCGCTTGTTTGACCGCACATTTCGGCTCTTGTACATGAAGGCAGCCCCGAAACTTACAGCGATGGCTTGCCTCTTCAATTTCCGGGAAGCAGTAGTTTAAATCCTCGACTTCAATTTCTGTGAACTCCAAAGAACTAAACCCTGGGGTATCAGCAACTAGTCCATCACCGATCTCAATTAATTCCACATGCCTCGTTGTATGCCTTCCCCGGCCTAAATGGGTCGAGATATCATTCGTTTCAAGTTCTAGATCCGGCTTTAGTACGTTCAAGAGCGAAGATTTCCCAACACCTGATTGACCGGCAAATACGGAGATTTCCCCTTCAAGCAGTGGGAGCAATTGCTGGATCCCATCCTCTGTGACTGAGGAGGTTAGTAGTACCTGGTAACCAGCTTTCTCATACTGTGCGGCATAGGCTTCAATCGCTTTTCGTTGATCCTCACTCGTTAGGTCCATCTTTGAAATACAAATAATTGGACGAATTCGGTTGAACTCAATCAAAACAAGAAAACGGTCTAATAAGCCGGTGCTGAAGTCAGGCTCAACGCTTGAAAAAATCAGAATTGCCTGATCCACATTCGCAATCGGGGGCCTTACTAATTCATTTTTTCGCTCTCGAATTTCAAGTATATACCCTTCCTGATCGTTATCCGCTTGAAAAACGACCTCATCACCGACTAAAGGACTGATCTTGTTTTTTCGAAAAACACCACGGCCCCTGCATTGAATCACTTTCTTTTCATCTGTCAGTACATAATAGAACCCTGCTAATGCCTTAATGATTTTGCCCTCAGGCATATATTCACTCCTTTAATTTTTAGGATGTTTCATACGGTAGTGGTTTGTGCAATGATCTTAATGCCGACCATTGCGTTTTGTATTAGATGAATGCTACGCACAATGCACCTAGCACTTTAAAAAGTGCCATTAATCTGCTGGGTACGGAACGGTTTTGTCAATAATGACGTGGTTATCCACCATTACTTTGTAGCCCGCCTTCCGATCCGGAGCAACCTTTAATGTTATTCTTCTCGTTGTCGGTGCTGTAATGTCAAAGGTTTGATACGGATCCGTACTGCTATGGATCATATCCTCGATAAAAATTTGCACGGTTAGCGGTTGGCCTTCCTCGGCAGGTTCATATGGAATCGAAATTTCTTCTACGACATCCTTAGGAGGAATCACCTTTTTCCCTTTAGAAATAACAACGGAGACCCTATCCCCTTTTTTCAGATCTGTGCCTGCTTTCGGGTCCTGTGAAATGACAAGCCCTTCGGCAATCGTATCATGGTATTCTTCCTTCGTACTATCGATCACGAGGCCGACTGATGAAGCATATTCCTGTAAGCCCTTCTCATTATAGCCTGTTAAATCCTTTAAATTCACAATGACTGGTCCCAAGCTAACAGTGAACTCCAGCTCTGTTTTCTCAGGGTCAACCATTTCACCCGGCTTAAAGGACTGCTCGATAATCTCACCAGCTGGAGCATCTTCATCATTCACTTCATTCTTGATAATATCCTTGAATTCATCCTTTAATAGTTCATACACATCTTCATAATTGCGTCCTACATAATCCCCAATTTCAAATTTCTCTTTGCCTGTGCTCTGGAATAAATCAACCTTTGCCCCTTCCTTCACAAGCTTACCTGCTTTGGGATTCGTTCTAACAATTAGACCTTCTTCTATTTCATCATCTGGAACCTCAGTCGTTTCACCAATTACTAGTCCCATGCCCTCAAGCTCTTTCACGGCATCCTCTAACTCCATGCCTGCAACATCAGGAATTCTCACTTCCTTCGGCGATAATAGATCTGGAAGAATCATTACTGCCGAAATGAGAATAATAAGAACAACAAAGATGGAAGCTAAGATTACTGGCCATTTCTTTCGTTTCTTTTTTTTCTTTTTCTCAGTTTTTCCTTCCGTATTGTTCGGTTGGCTGTTATATGGTTCTTTTCCATGAACAATGGTTTCGTCCAAATTTACATAGGGTCGATCATTGGTGATAATCGGGATCGCTTTTGTTGCATCATTATCCTCTGGAATTTCAAATTTCTTTTCATCCATTCTCGACGGATCAAGAGCTGTTCTTAAATCCTCTTCCATTTCCTCAGCATTATTATAGCGGTGAAACGGATCCTTTGCTGTTGCCTTCAGCACGATATTCTCTACACTTTGCGGGATCAAAGGGTTCCAGCGTCTAATGGAAGGAGTTTCAGATTGAAGATGCTTCAAAGCTATTGACACAGCCGATTCTCCAGAAAACGGCAACCTTCCCGTTAACAGCTCAAACATGACAATACCTAACGAATAGATATCAGACTTCTTATTCGCCATTCCTCCTCGTGCTTGCTCAGGTGACAAATAGTGAACAGACCCTAGAACGGAATTGGTTTGAGTAATACTTGTTGCACTTAGCGCCATCGCGATGCCAAAATCCGTGATCTTCACATTCCCATGCGCATCAATCAAAATATTATGAGGTTTAATATCACGATGAATAATATGGTTTTGATGCGCATGTGAAATAGCAGATGTAAGCTGCTGAAGAATGTCGAGTGCCTTATCCACAGGTACGGGGGAATTTTGCTGTATGTACTGCTTGAGCGTCTGCCCATCCACATATTCCATGACGATATAATAGATCGAATCCTCCTCGCCAACATCATAAATATTGACGATATTCGGATGTGCAAGGCTTGTAGCCGACTGTGCTTCTCGGCGAAAACGACGAATGAATTCCTCATCATTGGAAAAATCAAGCCGAAGTATTTTGACAGCAACATCCCGATCGAGAATCATGTCATGTGCTAGATAGACATTGGCCATCCCACCTCCGCCGATCATTTCAAGAATTTTGTATCGACCACTTATTCTTTTTCCAATTAGCATATATCCATCACCCTCTTTCACTACCATCTTCAAATTCTAAAAGACAAAGGGTGATGTTATCTTCTCCACCATTTTCATTCGCTATTTGTATGAGTGTGGCAGCCTTTTCCTCCAAGGTACTTCCATCTTGAAGGACCCGGATCATTTCTTCTTTGTTTACTTTATTTGACAATCCATCAGAACAGAGCAAGAGAAAATCTTCCTCTTCAAACATGATTGTTTTGACGTCAATTTTCACATCTTGTTCGGTTCCTAACGCTCGTAAAATCACATTTTTTCTTGGGTGATGCTCAGCATCCTCCTCCGATATTTGCCCCGTCCTGACAAGCTCATTTACAAGTGTGTGATCCTCTGTCAGCTGTTTGAAGCCGCTCGTATTCAAAATATAACTGCGACTATCCCCAACATGGGCAACGGTTGTAAAATGATTCGTCACAATCACTGCTTCAACCGTTGTCCCCATCCCATCACATTCTGTATTGGTTCTTGCATGTTCAAAAAGCATGGCATTCACCTTAACAATATTGGTTCGCAGCCACTCCTCCGCCTCATCGGCTGTTTGAATTTCTTCCGTGTTCTCCCACATTTCCTGCAGGGCACTTACCGTCATTGCACTAGCCACATCACCAGCCCGATGGCCCCCCATTCCGTCGGCTACAATCGCTAATCTTTGTCCACTCCTGTTAACAAACACTCCGCCACTATCTTCGTTATTTGGACGGACTCTCCCTTTGTCAGTCATAAAAATGGCCTTCATTTAATCAGTCACCTCGTCTCCTCTTTTCGCTCCTTTGCACGAAGCTGTCCACAAGCAGCATCAATATCATGTCCTTGCTCTCTTCTAATGGTTACATTTACTCCACGGTCCTTGAGCGTTTTTTCAAATAAAAATATTTGCTCCCTTGGGGTTCTAACATAGTCCCTTTCAGGAACATAGTTGACAGGAATTAAATTCACATGGCATTTCAATCCTTTTATCAGCTTTGCAAGCTCTTCCGCATGCTCAACCTGGTCATTAACCCCACCAAAAAGACCATATTCAAAGCTCACCCTGCGACCAGTCTTTTCTATATAATACTTCACAGCTTCAATTAAATCTGGAAGTTTATAAGCACGGTTGATCGGCATGAGGCGGCTCCTCAATTCTGTATTTGGGGCATGGAGAGAGATGGCAAAATTAATCTGTAAATTCTCATCAGCAAATTGATAAATTTTTGGAATGATGCCACTTGTTGATACGGTAATATGCCGAGCGCCAATATTTAAGCCCTTATCATGGTTAATAATCTTTAAGAAAGACAGCATCGCATCAAAATTATCAAACGGCTCTCCTATTCCCATAATCACGACAGAACTAACTCGCTCACCTGTTTCATCAAGTGCCTGTTGTACTTTTACGACTTGAGAGACAATTTCTCCTGCTTCCAGATTTCTTTTTAATCCTCCAAGTGTCGAAGCACAGAAGGTACAGCCAATTCGGCAGCCAACCTGAGTCGTTACACAGACAGAATTCCCGTATTCATGTCTCATTAACACCGTTTCAATGGAAAAGCCATCATGAAGCTCGAATAAAAATTTAATTGTCCCATCGGAGGAGGTTTGCTGAATCAGTGTTTTGAGTGACGTAATCGTAAAATGGTTTGCGAGCTTTTCACGGAGTCCCTTTGAAAGATTTGTCATATCCTCAAAATCTGTTACCCTTTTTCCATAAAGCCAATCAAAAATTTGCTCCGCCCGAAATGCCTTTTCATTCTCCGCCACTAACCAGTCCTTTAACTCTTGTAATTGTAAGGAATAAATGGATGGTTTCTGTGCAATGGTCGTTGTTTTTTCTCTCGTTGTCTGTTCCATTTCTTACACCTTCTTTCTTAATACGGCAATATAGAATCCATCTGAACCGAAGTCTTGCGGGAATATTTGCAGTGAGTATGGATCGCAAAGGGGCTGTATCGGCTCTGGGAGTCTTTCCACAAAATCTTGATCTCCTTCAAATTCGCGATGCTCGTCTAAAAATCTCTTGACAACATGAGCATTTTCTTCCACATCGATCGTACATGTACTATAAACAAGAATACCACCTTTTTTCAATAAAGGTGTCACCGCTTCTAGCAGTTCAAACTGAATTTGATGGAGCCTATGAACATCGTCTTCCCTTTTCGTATACTTCATGTCTGGCTTCCTTCTCATGACCCCAAGGCCCGAGCAAGGGGCATCTAGAAGAATACGATCAAAGCTTTCCTTTTCAAAATGTTCCTGTACTTTTCTGCTGTCCATTGCCTTTGCATCGATATTACTTAAGCCTAATCGTTTGGCGTTGCTCGAAATTAATTTCACCTTATGCTCATGAAGATCTAGAGAGATAATCTTGCCGCTATTTTGTAGTTTCTCAGCAATATGAGTTGATTTTCCACCAGGTGCTGCACATGCATCTAGGATCTGTTCATCCTTTTTCACATCAAGAGCATAAGCAACAATCATTGAGCTTTCATCCTGTATGGTGATCAACCCTTCTTTGAAAGCTTTTGAATGGGCGAGATTTCCCTTTAAGCATTTAATCGCTTCTGGAATGACTGAACTTCTTTCAACCTGGTAGCCTTCATCCCGAAGCAATTGTAAGCAATTTTCAGCTGTAATCTTGGCTGTATTTACACGTGCTGTTTGAAGGGGTGCGGTTAAGTTCACTTCACACATAGCCTTTGTCTTCTCAAAGCCAAGCTGTTCGACCCACCTTTTCACAAGCCAAAGAGGATGGCTTGTTTCAATCGATAGGCGCTCGATTGGATCCTGAATTTCCTCTAAACTTGGCTGTCCTTCTCTCTGAATGCTTCTTAACACTCCGTTGACCATACTCGCTATCCCTTTATGCCCTCTTTTCTTGGCAATCTCCACCGCTTCAAAAATGGCGGCACGATCGGGGATTTTATCTAAGTAAACCATTTGATACAAGGTGATTCGTAATAATTGCTGAACCCAAGGCTCGATTTTTCGTTTCAAAAAGGGCTGCAAATAATAGTCTAAGGTCATCTTTCTTTGCAGAGTTCCATAAGTTAATTCTGTCAGCAACCCGATATCCTTATCGGAGATCTGATTTTTTTTAATCACATTATTTAATAAAAGATTGCTATAAGATTGATTTTTTTCGATGGTTTGTAAAAGCTCTAACGCATTTTCTCTTACATTTCCTTTATGACTCATGATGTTCTCCTAGTTGGTCTCCAACGGCAATTTTTGCCCCTCTTAAAAAATCACTCGCCTTCATTCGTTTTTTCCCGGAAGGCTGTAATTCAAGAATCTTAACGGCTGTATCATTCCCTGTCCCTACAACAAAGCCGTCCTCGTCGATCGCAAGGATCTTGCCTTTAGAAGCGCTTTTTCCTTTTATTTTTTCCACCCACCAGATTTTCATAACAGCGTCCTGGAAGGTTGTATAAGCAACGGGCCATGGATTAAGGCCTCGAACATGATTATAGATTTCCTCTCCCGATTTTCCCCAATCGATTTTCTCTTGCTCCCGCTTAATGGTATAAGCGAAAGTGGCCTCTTCCTCCCGTTGAGGTGTAGCCGTCAAATCCCCCTTTAATAATTTCGGAAGGGTTTCAGCTAATAACTCGGCACCAGCCTCGCTCAGCTTGTCATGGAGGGTACCAACCGTATCCGTTTCGGTGATCGGAACCTCCACCTGGGTGAGCATATCTCCAGCATCCAGTTTCTCTACCATATACATAATCGTGATCCCTGTTTTCTTTTTTCCTTGAATAATGGCGTAATGCATGGGGGCTCCTCCCCGCAATTCAGGTAAAAGAGAGGCATGGACATTAATACAGCCATACCTTGGGGCATCTAATAACTCCTTCGGTAGAATTTGTCCAAAGGCAGCCGTCACAATCAAATCTGGTTGGAGGGCAAGAATTTCATTCAATGCCTCTTTTTCACGAATTTTTTCGGGTTGATAGACCGGAATTCCATGCTTTTCCGCCTCAACCTTGACAGGAGGAGGGGTAAGTACCCGTTTTCTCCCTACAGGACGGTCTGGTTGAGTGACCACCCCAATTACTTCGTACCCGTCTTTTATAATCCTTTGCAGAACAGGTACGGAGAAATCAGGTGTTCCCATAAAAACAATTTTAGTCATTTTCTTCCACTTCCTCTAACTCATCTTCTTCCAAATATCTGCTTACCTTTGATGTGAATAAAATCCCGTGTAAATGATCTATTTCATGCTGAATCGCTCGGGCTAAATAATCCTCCGCTTCTAGGGTATAGGTTCTGCCTTTCCGATCCTGAGCTTTGATTTTGACAAAGTAGGGCCTTGAAACTTCCCCGTAAAGTCCGGGAAAGCTCAGACAGCCTTCCACTCCATTTTGCTCACCCTTTGTTTCAAGAATCTCTGGATTTATCATTTCAATGGTTCCCGATTCATCATCGATATCTACAACAGCAATTTGTTTATTGATGCCTATTTGGGGAGCGGCAAGTCCGACTCCATCAAACTCGATCATCGTATCATACATATCATTTAATAGCTTCGCTAATTTTTTATCGAATACAGTCACTAACTCGCATTCCTGCTCTAAGATTTCAGCGGGATAGGTGACAATCGCTTTTACGGTCAAGTTGGTTCCTCCAATGGTTTACATTAATATATAAGGATTAACATCAATGGAAATTTGTAATCCTTTCGAGACCATTTCTTGCTGATAGTGCTCGAGAATGGTCTTTAACGTCTTATTCAATTCTGGTTCACGTTTGTATTTTATCAAACATTGGTAACGATATCTATTTTTCATCCGAGAGATCGGTGAAGCAACAGGTCCAAGTACATGTGCTTCCTTTGATAGCTTGGATTGAACGAATTTTGTGATGTTGCCTGTAACCGAGGCAACCATGGCAACATTTTCATGACTCACTGTAATAAGCGCAATATAATAGTATGGCGGGTATTGATGCATCTTGCGTAGAAGCATCTCCCGTTCAAAAAAACGGTCAAAGTTCTGCTCAGCTGCAAGCTCAACACTGTAGTGCTCTGGGGTGTACGTTTGAATGATGACCTCACCCGGGAGCTCATGTCTCCCTGCTCGTCCGCTCACCTGTGTCAAAAGCTGAAAGGTTTTTTCCGAGGAACGAAAATCAGGCAAGTGAAGCATCGTATCAGCAGAAAGTACACCAACGAGGGTAATATTCGGAAAATCAAGACCCTTCGCAATCATTTGTGTACCTAATAAGATATCTGCCTTCCCCTCTTGAAAGTCGGTTAATAATCGTTCATGTGCTCCCTTGCGACTCGTCGTATCCACGTCCATTCTAATGACACGAGCTTCAGGGATAATTTTGCCAAGCTCTTCCTCTACCTTTTGCGTGCCCGTCCCAAAATATCGAATATGCTCACTATTACACTCAGGACAACGGAGGGGAACATTTGATTCATAGCCACAGTAATGACACTTCATCTGCTGATTGAACCGATGGTAGGTTAAAGAAATGTCACAGTAAGGACAATTGACGACATATCCGCAATCGCGACACATGACAAAGGAAGAATGACCACGCTTATTTAAGAACAGGACAATTTGCTCTTTTTTCTGAAGTCGGTCTTTCAGACTTTCAACTAAGACACGCGAGAACATGGAACGATTTCCCTCACGGAGTTCTTCCCTCATATCGACGATTTCGACCGATGGCAGGGCTTGATTATTCATCCTTTTCGGCAGGGAAAGGAGCTGATAGACACCCTTTGAGGCCCGGGCAAAGCTCTCAAGTGAAGGTGTTGCACTACCTAATACAACTGGGCACTGGTGATACTTAGAGCGCTCGATGGCGACATCTCTGGCATGATATCTCGGATTATCCTCCTGTTTATAACTCGTTTCATGCTCCTCATCAATTATGATAATCCCAATATTTTCGAAGGGAGCAAAAATAGCAGAGCGGGCGCCAACGACAACTTTCACTTCTTTTCTTTGAATTTTTCGCCATTCATCATATTTCTCTCCAACAGACAATCCGCTGTGAAGAACCGCAACCTCGTCTCCAAATCGTCCCTTAAATCGCTTGACCATTTGCGGTGTCAGCGATATCTCTGGAACGAGAACGATCGCTTCCTTCCCCTTCTTTATCACTTGCTCGATAGATTGCAGGTACACCTCTGTTTTTCCACTGCCGGTCACTCCATAAAGCAAGAACACATTCTGCCTGTTTTCTTCAATAGATGCCAATATTGGGCCAATCGCTTTTTCCTGCTCTTGAGTTAAAGGCAGCCTCTCTGTTTTTTCAAAAGTTCTGTTTTCATACGGGTCTCGATAGACCTCAATGACCTCTTCCTTTAAAACACCCTTTTTGACCAAACTAGTTATCGTCGAAGAGGTCACTCCCAAATACGCAACAAGCTCCCTTAACTCCACGGACTTTTGATTGTCGATAAAATATTCAACCACGAGTTTTTGCTTTTCAGCATTTGCCGCAAGTGAATCCAGTATTCCTTGCAGCTCTTTAGGATTCATGCATGGCGAAATAGCTTTCAGCTTTTTCTTCTTCACTCTTTCCTTCACTTCATAAACAACCTCAAGAGTGCCATTTAGGACCTCTTTATGCAGAAGGTTTAGATAATCGGTGACAGCTTCCCAAGGAACTTCAGTTTTTTGTTGAAATAATGGCCTAATCTCCTCTGGCAGATCATCAACTGGAGATATAAGCTTAATTTTTTTTTCATACTTTGCTTTTAAAGCAGGTGGCAGCATCACTTGATATGCGGAGATCTTATAGGAAAGTGTGTGCTCCGTTAACCAATCACCAAGCTTAAGAAGCTCGTCATTTAAGACAGGTGCGATGTCCATCGGTTCGACAATTTCCTTTAGTTCATCGAAATCGGATTTCTCATGAATCCCAACCACAAATCCTTGAATCTTGCGCGGACCAAAAGGCACCACTACTCTTATGCCTGGTTGAATGACAGTGGCTAGATGATCAGGGATATGATAATCAAAAGCCCGGTCCGTTTGCTTTGCGGGAACATCCACAATCACCTTCGCAATCATGATTGTTCCTCTAACATTTTATTTGCTTCTTGCAGCAACCTGTTTGCCACCTCATGCTTCGTCATAATCGGTAGGGGGATGATTGTCCCATCCTTCTTGAAGATCGTGACAATATTTGTATCCGTGCCGAAGCCAGCCCCATCTGCTTTAACATTATTGGCGACAATCATATCGGCATTCTTTTTCATGAGCTTGTCCTTAGCATACTTCTCGACAAGACTTGTTTCCGCAGCAAATCCTACGAGAATCTGTGTTGACTTTCTTTTTCCCAATTCCAATAAAATATCCTTCGTTCTTTCCAGCTCGAGAACCTCTTCTCCAGGCTTCTTCTTTATTTTTTCATCGTAGGACATTTTTGGTCGATAATCGGCCACAGCCGCAGTTTTGACAATAATATCAGCCGTTTCATAATGATTCATTACGGCGTTGAACATGTCCTCCGCACTCTCAACATGAATGACTTGTGCTCCCTTTGGCGCCTCAAGTGAGACAGGTCCTGAAATTAGCGTGACATCGGCACCTAATTCCATGGCTTGCTCAGCAATGCTAAAGCCCATTTTACCTGTCGAATGGTTGGTGATATAGCGAACAGGATCAATCTTCTCCCGTGTTGGACCGGCGGTAATCAGCACCTTTTTCCCTGACAGAATGGAAGGCTTGGGCTTGAAAAAATCCTCCATTATCGCCACGATTTTCTCCGGCTCCTCAAGTCTTCCTTTTCCAACATACCCACAGGCAAGATACCCTTCGCTTGGTTCAATAAATTGATAGCCAAAATGGGCAAGGGTTTCGATATTTTTCCTAACCGCAGGATTCTCATACATATGGACATTCATCGCCGGCGCAATCCAGACTGGTGAAGTTGCAGCCAATAGAGTAGTCGAAATCATATCATCTGCAATACCATTGGCTAATTTTCCAATGATATTCGCTGTCGCTGGTGCGATCAAAATCAAATCCGCCCAATCAGCTAAGTCAATATGGGCGATGACCTTTGGGTCTTTCTCATCAAATGTATCCGTATAAACGGCATTTCTCGATAAAGCCTGGAAGGTCAACGGTGTGACAAATTTAGCAGCAGCTTCACTTAGAATAACTTTCACATCAACACCGGCTTGCGTAAGCTTGCTTGTTAAAGCGGCTGCCTTATATACAGCAATTCCTCCGGTTACACATAGCAAAACCTTTTTTCCATGTAACATGCCATAGCCTCCGTTCGTAAGAAAACAACTTTCCTTTATTATGCTAGAATTGTCGGATCAATGCACCTGTTTTATATTCGAATCTTTATAACAACATTAATGCATAATCAGAGTCCAAACAAAAAAGAAGGCTCTTTTCTCAAACATTGTTGCATTTGAACAAAAAATAATTAGACAAAACTCTTGTTTATACAGACTATCTCGAGAAACAACGGAGAAAAGTGCTACTCAATCTATGCGTATCGCACGCCTAGTATGAAACGGAATGGCCGGTATTAAGGACATTCCAGAACCACAATCCGTGCGAAAACAGCCAAAAAGAAAAACAACCTATCGCTAGGTTGCTTCCATGTCCTATTCAGCCGCTTCCTCTTGATTAACAATCTTAAAGGTTAGTTTATCAGCATGAATTTCTTCTAGGGCCTTACCAACCTGCTTGTGTGACACATACTTTGTGAGGTAAGGCTTTTCATCCTGTTGGAGTCTGCGAGCTCGTTTGGCTGCTACAGATACCAATGAATATTTAGAATCAATTTTCGTTAAAAGTGAATCGATTGATGGATATAACATAAACTTAAACCTCCAGCATTTTCTTATATTTTGGCTCTACGCGTTCTCTACGTAGATGCTCAGCAATGACAATGGCATTGATGCGTTCTACAGCTAACTCAACCTTATCATTTTCCACAACATAATCATATAAATGCATCATTTCAATTTCTTCCTTGGCAGCATTCATCCGATTTCTTATGACGTCCTCTGACTCGGTTCCTCTTGTCACAATCCTTTGTTTTAGCTCAGACAGACTAGGTGGAACAAGGAAGATAAACAATCCATCTGGAAATTTCTCTCGAACCTGTCTTGCCCCTTGTACTTCAATTTCGAGAAACACATCTTTTCCTCTATTTAAGGTTTCTTGAACATAGTCAACTGGAGTACCATAATAATTCCCAACGAATTCCGCATATTCAAGCAGTTTTCCTTGCTTGATCAGTTCTTCAAACTCTTCTCTTGTCTTGAAAAAATAATCTACACCATTAACTTCCCCTTGTCTCGGTGCTCTCGTTGTCATGGAGATGGAGTATTCAAAAGCCGTATTTTCTTGCTCAAAGATGGCTTTTCGAACGGTCCCTTTTCCAACTCCAGAGGGCCCAGATAAAACAATTAATAACCCTTTCTCTTGCATAGTAAGTGCCTACCCTTCATCGATTGTATCATCTCGATCATTTAGTCGTGCTGCCACGGTTTCAGGCTGTACTGCGCAAAGGATAACATGGTCGCTATCCATGACGATCACAGCCCGGGTCCTTCGACCATATGTGGCGTCTATCAATACCCCACGATCTCTTGCATCCTGGATAATTCTCTTAATCGGGGCAGATTCAGGGCTCACAATCGAGATGATTCGGTTTGCAGAAACAATATTCCCAAACCCAATATTGATTAATTTGATGGACATGCTTCTCCTCCCATGGTCAATTATTTATTTTTACCATATCACGCTATTTCTAACCTACTCTATATTTTGCACTTGTTCCTTCATTTTTTCGAGATAGCTCTTCATCTCTACCACTTCTTTGGCTATACCCGAATCATTCGCCTTTGAACCAATTGTATTAACCTCACGATTCATTTCCTGGAGAAGAAAATCCAACTTTCTGCCAATGGATTCATTCAGCTGCATAATTTTATAAAATTGGTCAATATGACTCTGCAATCTTGTTAATTCTTCATTGATGTCCGCTTTCTCGGCAAATATCGCAATTTCACTAATGAGACGCGCTTCATCAATCAGGCCATTAGCAAAATCCTCCATCCTTTTCTGTAATCTTTGAGAATATTGCTGAACGACCCTTGGAGCATATTCTCTAAGGATCGGAAGCTTTTTTTCAAGCCCATCTAGCTGATTATGTATGTCTTCCTCAAGAATCTTGCCTTCCATTTCTCTCATTATTCTTAACTGCTTGGAGGCTTCCCCCACTGCAGCTAGAACAATGGCCTCTAATTCTTCATTCCCTGAATGATTTTCATCCACGGAAATGAGCTCCTCACGAGCAAGCAAGTCCTGAAGTGTAATTTTGCCATCTATATGATATTTTTCCTGGATTGTCTTTATGGATTTAACATACTCATCCAGTAGATGCCAATCTACGTTCACCATCGAGGTCAAACCGCCGGATCCAGTAACCGTCACATATACCTCCAAGCGTCCTCTGGCTACATACTCATTGATAATCTTCTTAATTTTATCCTCTATTTTGAGAAGCTGTCTTGGCATCCTCATCTGGTATTCTAAGAATCGATGATTGACAGATTTGACTTCAACAGTAATGGAGAAGTCTCCTGTTTCAATATTACTACGTCCAAACCCAGTCATGCTAACAATCATAGCAACACACCCAATTTAAAGATAAAAGGTAATAGAGCGGCTCTATTACCTTTTGCATTATAACATAGTTTACTTTCTTTTTCTTGCCAAAAATGAACCCGCCAGTAAAAAAGTTGGTGTAGCTGCTAATGCGAATATCATGATCCAATCCTTTGCGATGATTGGAACCGTGTGGAATATTGGTTGCAGCGGTGGATAGTAAATGACAATAAACATGAGTAAAACGGATGATATAACCGCCCAAACTAAATACATATTCTCAAATGGATTGCGGGCGAAGATGGATCTTTCACTCCGACAATCAAAGACATGAATAAGCTGTGCTAATACGAGCGTTGAAAATGCAACAGTCTGAGCGTACTCTAGATGCTCAGGGTTGGAGTTGTGTGCGATTACAAATGCAATGAGTGTGACAAGACCTATAAGAAAGCCACGTGAAACCACCTTCCACCCAAGTCCTCTAGCAAAAATCCCTTCCTTTGGACTTCTTGGGTTTCTCCTCATAACATCCCCTTCAGGTTGATCTAAGCCAAGGGCCATGGCAGGTAGCCCGTCCGTAACAAGATTGACCCATAGAATTTGAATCGGTACGAGCGGGAGTGGCAAGGCTAGTAGCATTGCAAAAAGCATGACGAGAATTTCCCCAACATTCGATGCCAACAAATAACGAATGAACTTACGTATATTCTCATAAATATTTCTTCCTTCTTTAATCGCATCCTTAATCGTGGCAAAATTATCATCTACAAGTACGAGTGCTGAGGCTTCCTTCGCCACATCCGTCCCCGTTATCCCCATTGCAACTCCAATATCAGCCGTTTTGATCGCGGGTGCATCGTTTACCCCATCGCCTGTCATCGCAACAACATGTCCGTTATTTTGGAAAGCCTTCACAATTTTTAGTTTATGTTCTGGTGACACGCGCGCGAAAACCGTCACATCCTCAACCACATCTTCTAATTCCTCAACTGACATATTTGACAATGCATTCCCATCAAGAACCTTATTGTTTTTCGACAAGATTCCAAGCTGTTTTGCAATCGCTTTTGCCGTAATCACATGGTCACCTGTGATCATGACTGTCTTGATGCCTGCTTCCTTACACTCCTTCACGGCTTGCCTAACCTCTGGTCGCGGCGGATCGATCATTCCCTGCAAACCGATTAACGTTAATCCCTTCTCCGCTTCCTTCTCATCTAAAATGATGGTTGTGGCTGAAATCTCTTTAAAGCCAATCGCAATCGTTCTTAAGGCTTGAGAGGCAAGCTCGTCAATTGCTGAATGAACTTCCTTTTTCAAGTTATTTGAAAGCAGCTGACGCTTGCCATCCCAAAGAATGGATTCACTTCTTCCTACTAGGACATCCGGTGCACCCTTTGTCACAACAAATTGTCTGCCATTTGAATCCTTCATTACTATGGACATCATTTTTCGGGCAGAATCAAACGGAAATTCTTGAACAATTTCAAATTGTTTTGCTAAGGAAGCTTGATTGTATCCAGCTTTCATGGCTGCAACGAGCAATGCTCCTTCTGTTGGGTCCCCATCCACCACAAATTCACTTTCTTCGATTTCCTTAATGCTTGCATGGTTACAAATCATCCCGAACATCAGCATTTGCTGAAGAGCCTTTTCCTTTTTTATATCGATCGGATTGTCTGTATCTCCTCGGTAGAAACGCCCCTTTGGCTGATAGCCTACTCCATCTACCTTCCAGGTGGAGCCACCACTCCATAGATTGGTGACCGTCATTTTGTTTTGCGTCATTGTCCCTGTTTTATCAGAACAAATAACGGACGCACATCCGAGAGTTTCTACTGCTGGAAGCTTTCTTACTATTGCATTCTTTTTAATCATGCGTTGAACACCAAGAGATAGGGCAACTGTCACAATTGCTGGAAGGCCCTCCGGAATAGCTGCAACAGCGAGAGAAACTCCTGCTAGGAACATCGTATATACGTCATGCCCTTGAATAACACCAACTACCACGACTAAAACTGTCAGCAATAAGGCAACCGTAATTAATATTTTCCCAAGCTGCTGTAGCTTTCTTTGTAAAGGAGTGATCATCGATTGGGCGTTTTGCAGCAGATCCGCAATCTGCCCCATCGCCGTCTTCATTCCTGTTGCGACAACGACGCCAATCCCGCTTCCTCGCGTCACCATCGTACCCATGAAGGCCATGTTTTCAAGATCACCTATTCCGAGTTCCTTCTCCTCTAGCGACTCAGTTGTTTTCGCAACTGGCAAGGATTCACCAGTCAAAGCAGATTCCTCAATCTCTAAACTATTTGAATGGATTAATCTAACATCGGCCCCAATTCGATCCCCTGAGGAAAATTTTATGACATCGCCCGCTACGAGCTCCTTTGAAGGTATTTTTATCCACTCCCCACTTCTAAGAACGGTGACCTGTGGGGCAGAGAGCTCTTGCAGTGCTTGAAGAGATTTTTCTGCTCTCCTCTCTTGATAGAATCCAAGTAAACCATTGATGATGACAATTGCAATAATGGCAACAGCATCAATGTATTCTCCTAAAATACCGGATATTAAGACGGCACCTAGCAAGACAAGAACCATAAAATCCTTAAATTGGCTAAAAAATAGGAGTAAAGCGGATTGCTTCTCCCCTTCTTCTAACTCATTAAAGCCATGCTGCTTGATGCGGGCTTTTGCATCCTTTTCTGTTAGTCCTTTAGAAAAGTCGGTATTCAGTACTTTTTCAATATCTTTTTCCTTCATCTCATGGAACTTCATCCGACCATCTCACTCCTCCTCATAAATTCCGACTGCATATTGCGCTAGCTTAGAAACCTATCATACTCTAAGGAAAGCTTATTCAGACTCGTCCAAAAAAATGCTACAATCAAAGAGAAGTATTTTTTTGTTTGGATGCTGTATGATGAAAGAATCAAACCGAATAACTATACCAGATAGAATAGGATGTTTCATATGTCATTTGACGGTTTATTTACAAGAGCGATTACACAGGAATTTTCCTCCCTTTTAAGAGGGGGAAGAATCAATAAAATACATCAGCCCTACAAGAATGAAATTGTACTTGTCATACGTGCCAATGGAAAAAATCATAAGCTGCTGTTGTCGGTGCATCCGAGCTATGCAAGAGCCCAGCTGACGAACGAAGCGTATGAGAACCCGAGTGAGCCGCCGATGTTCTGCATGCTTTTAAGAAAGCATTTAGAAGGACATATCATCGAAGATATTTACCAGGTTGGGTTAGATCGAATCCTTGTGTTCGAGGTGAAAGGTCGGAATGAAATTGGTGATATTTCCTCTAAGCAATTGATCGTGGAGATCATGGGTCGTCACAGCAATATCATCTTAGTAGATAAAATAAAGAACACGATCCTCGATAGCATTAAGCATATCTCTTTTGCCGTGAATACACATCGAGCAATCATGCCCGGGCAGGAGTACATCGCCCCACCAGAACAGAATAAGCATAATCCCCTCGAAGTAACGGAGGAGGATGTGTTAAGAAGCCTTGACTTTAATGCTGGAAAAATCGACAAACAGCTTGTTCAGCAATTTGCTGGTCTTTCTCCCCTATTCGCTGGAGAAATTGTGTTTCAAGCGGGATTAGCTAATCGTGTAACTGTTCCAAAAACATTTGTATCGATGATGGACAAAGTAAGAAATCATGAATACATCCCAGCGATCACCGTTAAGGAAAATAAGGAAGTCTTTTACCTGTTTCCGATGGAGCATCTAAAAGGAAAAAGTAGGGTGTTTTCTTCCAGTAGTGAGCTGCTTGAACGCTATTATTTCGGGAAGGCCGATCGTGATCGGGTTAAGCAGCAGGCAAATGATCTAGAAAGATTCATTTTGAATGAGAAAGAAAAAAACATAAAAAAAATTAAAAAGCTTGAGGCAACGATGAAGGAAGCGGAGAAGGCCGAGCGTTACCAGCTCTTTGGTGAACTGTTGACTGCCAATATATATGCCGTTAAAAAAGGAATGAAAGAAATTGAGGTAGTCAATTACTACGACGAGGATGGCGGTACGGTTGTGATTCCGCTTAATCCACAAAAATCTCCTTCCGAAAATGCCCAGAAATATTTCACTAGGTATCAAAAGGCGAAAACTGCTCTAATTATGGCAGGTGAACAATTAGAAAAGGCCAAAGAGGAGGTTGCTTATTTTGAGGGCCTGATCCAGCAGGTGGAAACAGCGTCTACGAAGGATATTGCGGAGATTCGCGAAGAGTTAATTGAAGGGGGTTATCTCCGTGACCGCCAAATACGGAGCGGGAAGAAGGTCAAAAATGATAAGCCTTCACTTGATAAGTACACCGCTTCCGACGGTACGGAAATTCTCGTCGGCAAAAACAACAAGCAGAATGATTATTTAACCAATAAGCTTGCTGCTAAAGATGAGATTTGGCTGCATACGAAGGATATTCCCGGCTCCCATGTAGTGATTCGTCATTCAAATCCGTCAGATGAGACACTGCTTGAAGCAGCAAAGCTTGCTGCATACTTCAGTAAAGCACGCCATTCAAGCTCAGTACCTGTAGATTATACACAAATCCGCCATGTGAAAAAGCCAAGCGGAGCAAAGCCAGGCTATGTTATCTATGAAAATCAGCAAACTTTGTACGTCACTCCGGATGAGGATACAGTGTTGAGGTTAGGAAGCTAGGGGTTTCGGGCCCTTAGCTTCTTTTTTGATTGTTCGGTGGGATATCGGTCATTCCTGCGGATTTATCGGTCGTCGTTTTAATATATCGGTCAAAAAATTGATATATCGGTCAATCAGCTGCTAATAGCCTTTTTATCCTCCACAAAATAACCTGCCTTAGATGGAATCATAACGGTAACAAACAAAACTAACGCAACAATAGCTCCAATTACCGAAAGTACAAGACAAACAAATTGCAGTGAAAACCACTCTGCAAAAAATCCTAAAATAAGCGTAAACCCTATTTGGATGAACCCTTGAAACATATCCGCTATACTACCAAATCTCCCCATAATCTCAACTGGAACACTGTTCTGGAAAAATGTCGCATAACCGGAATTTGCAAAGGCCATAAAGAATCCTAAAAAGACGAATGCTAGAGTCGCTGTTAAAAAATTGTAGGACGAATAAAAGAAAACATAACCGATGGATGTCAGGAGCATCCCCGCTCCTAAGTATAGTTTTAAAGATACTTTCTTTGCTACCATCGCCGAAATTAAGGAACCGATGATAGACCCAACTCCAGTAATACTAACGATTAGTCCATAATCCTGATCAGATAATTCAAGATGCCGTTTAATAAATGTCACCTCTTGTGAATCTAAGGCAAATCCAATTAACATGGCAGTTTGAAACAATAAGTAAACTAGGATGAAAAATTTCGCTTTCATCGCAAACTCCTTAACAGATTTCCAATCCTTCACAAGTATGGCCAAGCGAATTGGATCTCGAATGCTCTTTTTATCCTCATCCACATTTGGAAGGAGAAAAATAAAGAAAGCGCAAATAAAGAATGTCACGCCATTTATTAGAATACATAACTCAGTACTGAAATACATGATCAAGACGCCTGCAATGGCTGGACCAACCAGAAATGCTCCTGAGCTAGTCATTGCCATGATCGAATTAAATCTTCTTCTATTTTCAGCTGGAACTAATTTTGTGATATAGACAGAGGAGCTTGGCCCAAAGAACGCTCCAACCATATTAATAAGGAGAAGAACGGAGTAGATCAGCCATAAATTCCCGATCAATGGAATGAGACAAACTAATATTCCTCTTGCTATATCAATTCCGATCATCAGTTTTCTCTTGTTCACTCTGTCGATGACACTTCCAGACCAAGTATTCGTAATCAAAACAGCAATCGGACGTATGATAAAAAGTCCTGCAACTGCCGCTGCCGATCCCGTAAGTTGCAGAATGGAAAGATTTAGCGCAATTAAATAAATCCAATTTCCTAAATAAGAGATGCCTATTCCTGAAACCAAAAGAATAGGGTTCTTCCAAGGCTTCATCTGCTCACCCTTTCATAGCCATGTCATAATATAACGGCCACTGATCTTCTACATAGAATTGTAGCAATGTAAGGAAGGAAAGGAAATATGCTATACTGAAGGAAAATGGGAAAGTGAGGGATTGTAAGTGAGCGAGGAAAGCAAACAAAGGAATAATTTTTATGGCATACCTGAATTCTTGATTGTTGAGCCAGAGCTAGGTACTCTAGAACAATATATACTCCATGATAAACGTTACGAACTCACTAATCTTTTTCAAGATGATGAGATCGTTACTTCGTCAAACATCCCTTGCATCTCCTTCACGATGGCAGAAATTATGAAAAAGGTCCCGGAATTACCCAAATAACCCCCTTATAAAAAAACATGAGCTTGTCATGCAAAAATGGACAAGCTCATGTTTTTTATATCCATACCTCTTCAAGAGTATCCCGAAAAAGCTTATCAAGCTTCATTGTCATGTCTCCATAGGAATTACACAGGTCCTTGGTAACCTCGCGAAGGCGCCCGATTTCTTCCTGCAAAAATTGGTTTAACACTTCAATCCGTGGCTCTAAATCGAACTCTTCTCCAGCCAATTTCCTCGTTAATAGTGTTTGAATTTCTTCCTTCATCCGACCTACCGGGACCATTTTCTCCAATAACACAGGGAATTCCAATGGAGGAAACTCATTATATTGTTCAATCCATCTTGCAGCCAGCACTGGTCTTAAAACATAAAAATACTTCTTAATTTTCACCTGATCCCCTTGTAGAAATTCACGAAAATTATTGCTAGCCATGTTTAAATAATGATGGATGCATGAATGTGGAGCAAATACCTCCTCACTTAGCTTCTTCATTTTCCCGATCGTCGTAAAGGCCTCATAATAGACGATCCCTGAACGAAGCCATTCCATTAGTGGAGGATTAGACTTGCGAAATAACTTCAATGCCTTCGTCAACTCCCAGCCACTTACATCAAGCAAATCGTTAATAGGGAGCTCAATGACATCTCTTTTTTTCCCGATTCCAATCGGATCGATCGTTAAATAATCAATTTTCTGATGCACATAAATAAAGCGGACGTCGTAATCGCTGTCCTTTGATGGAAACCCCCAGGCTCTGCTCCCTGATTCACAGGCATATAGAATTTTTACTTGATAGTCCTCTTCAATGGTGTTCAACGTTTTAAGAATAGTATCTTTCATTTATACTCCTTTCTCCTGCGCTTGACAAAGGAATGCCCCCCGATATTTTCTAAATAGCAAAAGAATCATCATTTCCATTATTATTCCGATCATTACACTTATTAACAATAGATAGATCGTGTTAGTTTCACCGATTGTCAGAATAAATGGAATGGCAGCTAAAGCTAAAAAACTAAAAACGAGGTATATAGCTAAGCGGTTATAACTGATAGCCGAAAGTTCCAATAAATTATGATGAACAGCCAATTCCATTAATCCATGAACAGCGAAGAATATGAGCGCAATATGAAGCAATCCACTCGCTGTTGAAAATAGTAAAACAAACAATGAATAGTTAGATGGGACAAACTCACTAATAGGGATATCAGGCGCTTGGAAAATAGCCGCAATCGAAACGAATACCAATATATTCGCGAGAATCTTTGCTTTCAGGAAATATTTCGAATGAGGCTGTAATTGATTGAGTCCAGAAACGACGATCAAATATCCAATGATATCAGGAAGAATGTCCAACTGGTTGATTTTCACATCGAGTAAAACGAGCAGTAATCCCCAGAAGAGCTTATTAATGGAGGATGCAATTGTGGTCATTGTCCTGCCTCCTTGATGATTTCTTTTAGGTCCTTATTAGACAAATAAGGTCTATAAGATAAATACATTCTGTCTGTAAAGTCCTGACCGTCTGCTGTTTTCCCGTATAGTGTTCCTGTTAGATCATAAAAATGATAGCGATTTGGATCGTTTTCTTTAAATAAGAACTGATATTGAATAGATAGCAGATCAGCTTTTTTCAAGGTAAATGGGAATAGCGTAGATGCTAATGTTTCACCATCTGGAACATCTGTTGCATGACCGTGATTCGTAAATTGCATCAAACTGGCTTGGTCGGAGTTGAACTTTATTGATAGAGCGGATTGCAGCACATCCATGTACGGAACATCAAAGCCTGTTATTTGCAAGTCTTCCTTTCCGAGCAATTCAAACTTAATATTTAATTCTATCTTATAGTTTAATAGCCCCTAATACTAGCCTTATATGGAAAAAAATCCCCCGCAGGATTAAATCTAGATTGGTAACAAAAAATAACAGCTTTTTCTCTCCACAAAATAGCCCGCTTTAAAAGATCTATGTAGTGAGCACTGTCCTATATGACAATGCAAGAGGAATTCTTTACTTTCCTTGAATAGTCGAGTTTACTGATTAGATCAAAAGAGGAAAGCCATGGAGATTGAAGTCTCTACGGCTTTCCTCTTTTCTGATCTGTTCTAATATCGATTTTCAGCTTAATTTAGAAAAAGCTTCCCCCACTCAGCCGGGTCCTTCTTCCATTCATTCAAACTAGCCATATCATCTTCCGTGATGTAGCCTTTTGCTTCCGCAACTTCGACTAATGCTGAAAAGTCCGTTAATGAGTAGGCGGGTATGTTCGCATCTGCCAATCGCTCTTTTCCCTTTTCCAGCTCATAGGTGAAGATGGACACAACTCCTAGCACCTCACAGCCTGCCTCTCGTAGCGCTTCAACTGCAGTAATGACGCTACCACCAGTGGAGATTAAGTCCTCAATGACGACGACCTTTTGTCCAGCGCCTGCTTTTCCTTCGATTTGATTTTCTTTGCCATGTCCCTTTGCTTTTGAGCGGACATAGCACATCGGCAAATCTAGGAGCTCACTCACCCATGCGGCATGCGGAATTCCTGCCGTTGCTGTGCCGGCGATGATTTCAACGTTCGGAAACTTAGCAACGATCAATTCCTTCAGCCCGTTGGCGATTTCTCTACGTACCTCGGGAAAGGATAAGGTTAAGCGGTTGTCACAATAAATCGGTGATTTAAGACCTGATGCCCATGTAAAAGGCTTACTTGGCTTTAATGAAACTGCTTCGATTTCTAGCAATCTTTCTGCGATTAATTTCTTCATGAACGAACACCTTCCCATGCTTGTTTATAAGCTTGATAGCTTTCAAACGGATTTGCTGCTCTTGTGATACCACGGCCAACAACGATCGCAGCGGCACCGAATTCTCTTGCTAGCTCTGGTGTTGCCACTCTCTTCTGATCGCCCACACTGTCAGAGCTTAACCGAATCCCAGGGGTAACTGTGAGAAACTCGTGACCTATTCTTTCACGGATTGGCACAACCTCTTGAGAGGAGCATACAACCCCATCGAGCCCTGCTTCCTTCGCCACGCTAGCATAGTGGAGGACAGATTCCTGCAGGCTTACACCAATAAGCTGCTCTTCCTGCATTTGCATTTCAGATGTACTCGTTAATTGGGTGACGGCAATGCAGGCAGATCGCCTGCGACCTGATAGAGTTCCTGCCTCAAGTCCCTCAAGAGCAGCCGTCATCATCTGCTTCCCACCAGCAGCATGGACATTGACAAGGTCACATCCTAGTCGTGCTAATCCTTTCATTGCACCATAGACGGTGTTAGGGATATCATGAAGCTTTAAGTCTAAGAAAATCTGATGCTCTCTTTCTTTTAACTCATGAATAATCTGTGGCCCCTCTTGATAGAAAAGCTCCATTCCTACTTTAAGAAAGAGCTTCTCGTCGGCAAACGGCTCAAGGAACTGAAAAACCTCTTGTTTGTTTGGAAAATCGAGTGCAATGATGAGTGAGTTTTTCATTCTATTTCCAGCTCCTTCCTATACACTCAGAAATATGTTCGAACCCATATTTATCTAGTAGCTCTGTCAAATCCTTGATGATTTTTGGACATACAAATGGGTCAACAAAATTCGCTGTGCCTACTGCCACCGCACTTGCACCCGCAAAGAAATATTCGAGTACATCCTCGGCAGATTCGATGCCTCCCATCCCGATGATCGGAAGGGAAACGGCTTGACTCACCTCATAAATCATACGAATGGCCACTGGTTTAATAGCAGGACCGGATAAACCACCTGTACGATTGGCTAAAATCGGCTTACCAGTTTTCAAGTCAAGTCTCATCCCAAGAAGCGTATTAATCATCGTCAGCCCATCTGCTCCACCCGCTTCAACCTCCTTTGCCATTTCAACGATATTGGTGACATTCGGGGACAGCTTCACATAGACAGGTACACTTGAAGCTTCCTTCACCTTCGCCGTTAAGCTCTTCGCCACTTCAGGTATTGTTCCGAAGGCAATTCCTCCTGTTTTGACATTCGGGCAGGAAATATTTAATTCAAGCGCGTGGACATTCGGAGCCTTGGAGATTCTTCTTGCCACCTCAACGTAATCCTCTTCCGTAGAACCAGCCACATTCGCAATAATTGGCACATCGAACTGCTCTAGCCATGGCAGCTCCTCGCTTAATACTTTGTCAAGACCAGGATTTTGCAAACCAATGGCGTTGAGCATTCCAGCTGACGTTTCAGCGACTCTTGGAGTTGGATTTCCGAAGCGTGGCTCCACTGTCGTCGCCTTAATCATGATCGCCCCTAATTCACTTAAATCATAGAGCTGTCCAAATTCTTTGCCGAAGCCGAAGCAGCCTGAGGCTGGCATGATGGGATTTTTCAGCTTTAAACCTGGAAGATTCACTGCTAAACGATTCATAGGACGACCTCCCCAGCACGAAATACCGGTCCGTCCGTGCATACTTTTTTATAGGTAAAGCCATTTGGATTTTCTGCAGTATGGCATACACAAGCAAAGCAGGCGCCAATGCCGCAGCCCATTCTTTCTTCTAACGATAAAAATACTTTTTTGTCGGCAGCGTATTTCTCCTCGATCGCTCTCAGCATCGGTGTTGGGCCACAGGAATAGATGGTATCAAAGCTGAGCACCTCGGAATCAAGAACATCTGTCACAAGACCGCATGTTCCATAGGACCCATCAACAGTGGCAATAAATGTAGGACCAAGCTGTTTGAATGCTTCCTCATAGAACGTGGCTGATTTTGTCTGAAAACCAAACACATGAAACACTCTTACCCCTCGAGCAACAAGTTGCTTTGACAATTCATAAAGGGGTGGAACCCCGATACCGCCACCAACGAGGAGAGCTGTCTCCCCTGCTTCTGTTTCTTCAAGTGGAAATCCATGCCCTAATGGACCGAGTATATCTACCTCATCACCAGGCATTTTTTTCGATAATATCGTTGTTCCTCGCCCTTCCGCCCGATAAATGAGCGTGAACTCTTTTTTTTCATGATCAATGTTTGCAATACTAATCGGGCGTCTAAGCAGTGGATCCAGTCCACTTGAAACCTTCACGTGAACAAACTGACCTGGCTCCGTCATTTCAGAAGCAAGCTCACCACAAAGGATGAGCTCGTAAATATTTTCAGCAATTTCATGATGGGAAATAACTGTGCATAATTCATTTCGAATCATTGCAAAACCGCCTCTCGTTTTGTCTCGACTTCACCCATCGGCTCTGCGGAGAACATCATCGATTCGATCACTCGGAGCATTGCTTCTGCTGTATCTAATGAGGTTAAGCATGGCACGCCATTTTCGACGGATTCACGACGAATTCGGAAGCCATCTCGTTCTGGCTGCTTGCCTTTCGTTAAGGTATTAATGACGAACTGCGCTTCTCCATCGCGAATCACATCAAGCAGGTTGTGACCGTCTGTATCGATTTTGTCGACCACCTGTACTGGAATGCCAGCGGCTTGCAAAAAGCTTGCTGTTCCACTTGTGGCCATTAATTGATAGCCTATCGCTGCAAAGCGTTTTGCCAGCTCTAGTGCCTCTTCTTTGTCCTTGTCAGCAACCGTCATCAACACCGTTCCATACGGTTGAATTTTCATGCCAGAGGCTACAAGACCTTTGTAAAGTGCTTTCTCAAGGGTCAAATCCTTGCCCATGACCTCGCCCGTTGATTTCATTTCTGGTCCTAACGTTATATCCACCCGTCTAAGCTTTGCAAAGGAGAATACTGGAACCTTGACATATACGCCTGCTTTTTCAGGAACTAGCCCTGACTCATAGCCCTGCTGTTCAAGAGATTGGCCCAAAATGACCTTCGTCGCAATCTTTGCCATTGGGATATTCGTAATTTTACTCAAGAAAGGCACCGTTCTGCTTGAGCGTGGGTTGACTTCAATGACGAATACTTCACCATCAGACACGACATATTGGATATTCAATAATCCAATGATGCCAAGACCCTTTGCAAGTCTTTCTGTATAATCGACTAGCTTTGCCTTCACATCCGCTGTTAAACTCTGTGGAGGGTAGACGGCTATGGAATCACCAGAGTGAACACCTGCTCGCTCGATATGCTCCATGATACCTGGGATTAGCACCGACTCCCCATCACAAATCGCATCAATTTCAATTTCTTTCCCTGTTAGATAGCGGTCAATCAAGACTGGATGCTCTGGATTGATTTTCACGGCATTTTCCATATAATGAAGGAGCTCTTCCTCATGGTAAACAATTTCCATCGCTCTGCCACCAAGTACATATGAAGGGCGTACAAGGACAGGATAGCCGATATCTGAGGCGATTTTGACAGCCTCCACGACTGACATCGCTGTTTTTCCCTTTGGCTGTGGAATGTTTAATTTTGTTAGAGCATGTTCAAACTTGTCGCGATCCTCCGCACCATCAATGTTTTCCAAAGATGTTCCAAGAATGTTCACTCCTCTTTCCACTAGCTCTGAAGCAAGATTTATCGCCGTTTGACCTCCAAACTGAACAACGACCCCGATGGGCTTCTCTATATCGATAATGTGCATCACATCTTCAATCGTTAGTGGCTCAAAGTAGAGCTTATCAGAAATACTAAAGTCGGTTGAGACTGTTTCAGGATTGTTATTAATGATAATCGCTTCATAGCCTGCTTCCTTAATTGCCCATACGGCATGAACTGTAGAGTAGTCAAATTCAATTCCTTGTCCGATCCGAATTGGCCCGGAGCCAAGGACGACAACACTTTCACGCTCAGTCACAACCGATTCATTCTCATCCTCATATGTTCCATAGTAATAAGGTGTTTCCGATTCAAACTCTGCGGCACATGTATCCACCATTTTATAGATTGGAACAATTGAATTCTCCTTGCGCCAATCGTATACTTCTCTCACGCTAGCATTCCACAGATCTGCTAGAACACGATCAGCAAAGCCCCTTTCCTTCGCTTTTCGTCCAACTTCCAAATGGAACGGATTTGCCGCAATCTCCTTTTCAAGGGCTACTATCTTCTCCATCTTATGAAGGAAAAAGAGATCAATTTGGCTCCATTCATGAAGGGTATCGATGCTGACCCCTCGTCGTAACGCTTCCCCGATATAGAATAATCGTTCATCACCGGCTTTGCGGATGCGTTTTTCGATGAGGTCGTTATCAATCTCCCCTGCATCCTTTAATGCTAAGTGGTAAACTCCCGCTTCAAGTGAACGAATCGCTTTTAAAAGGGATTCTTCAAAGGTGCGCCCAATCGCCATAACCTCACCTGTCGCCTTCATTTGTGTTCCTAATGTACGATTAGCGGAATCAAATTTGTCAAAGGGCCAGCGTGGAATCTTAGTAACGACATAATCTAGGGCTGGCTCAAAGCAAGCATAGGTTTTGCCAGTGACCGGGTTCATCATTTCATCCAATGTGAGACCGACAGCAATTTTCGCTGCGAGCTTTGCAATTGGATAGCCTGTCGCTTTTGAAGCAAGGGCAGATGAACGGCTGACCCTTGGATTCACTTCGATGATGTAATATTGATAGCTATTTGGGTCGAGGGCTAATTGAACATTACAGCCACCTTCAATTCCGAGAGCACGAATAATTTTTAGAGATGAATTTCGAAGTAGCTGATATTCACGATCGCTTAATGTTTGACTTGGTGCAACGACAATCGAATCACCCGTATGGACGCCAACCGGGTCAATGTTCTCCATATTACAGACGACTATGGCATTATCGTTCGCATCTCTCATAACCTCGTATTCGATCTCTTTGAAGCCTGCTATGCTTTTTTCAAGGAGACATTGTGTTACTGGACTATATTTTAATCCGCTTTGGACAATTTCAATGAGTTCCTCTTCGTTATGACAGATACCGCCACCTGTCCCTCCTAATGTGAATGCAGGACGAACAATTACAGGGTAGCCTACTACCTTGACAAACTCATAGGCTTCCTCAAGATTATGGATGATTTCACTTTCTGGGACCGGCTCACCAAGCTCGTTCATGAGGCTACGGAAGAGATCGCGGTCCTCTGCCTGCTCAATGGCGGACAGCTTTGTTCCGAGAATCTCTACGCCACACTCCTCAAGTACGCCCGATTTCGCTAACTCAACAGCCAGGTTCAGCCCTGTCTGTCCACCTAAGGTTGGGACTATTGCATCAGGGCGTTCCTTACGAATAATTCGACTGACGAACTCAAGTGTAAGTGGTTCAATATAGACGACATCCGCCATTTCTGTGTCGGTCATGATGGTCGCAGGATTTGAATTCACAAGGATGACGCGATAACCCTCTTCTTTAAGAGCGATGCACGCTTGTGTTCCAGCATAATCAAATTCTGCCGCTTGACCGATGACGATGGGTCCAGAACCGATGACTAGGATACTGTTTATATCTGTACGTTTTGGCATTCGTCTACACCACTTTCCTTAGATTCTATTAAGCTCAAAAATTGGTCAAATAAATCATTAGCATCCTCTGGTCCAGGCGATGCCTCTGGATGATACTGCACCGTAAATGCAGGGTAATCTTTATGCTTCAGTCCTTCGACCGTCCCATCATTTAAGGCGATATGTGTAACCTCAAGGCATGTTCCCTCGATCGATGCCTCTTCTACAGTGTACCCGTGATTTTGTGAAGTCAAAGCAATTTTTCCAGTTGCAAGGTCTTTCACTGGATGATTCGATCCTCTATGACCAAACTTCATTTTTTCTGTATTCGCCCCACATGCAAGAGCAAAAAGCTGGTGTCCTAAGCATATCCCGAAAAATGGTACTTTGCCGAGGATCCCTTGAATCATGCTAATTGCTTCTTTCACATCTTTTGGGTCTCCAGGTCCGTTAGAAAGCATCACACCATCAGGACTTAAATTCATAATATCCTCCGCTGTCACATTATAAGGAACAACAATGACATCGCAGTCACGCTTATTCAGCTCTCTCAAAATCCCATGCTTCATTCCATAGTCAACAAGGACAACCCTTTTCCCACGGCCTGGGCTCGCATATGGTCTTTTTGTGGATACCTGCTTTACCTGATCAGTTCTTATTTCGGTTGCTTGAAGGCGCTCCAATACACTTTCCACATCTTCATCCATGCTTGCAAATGTGCCTTTTAGCGTTCCGTATTTCCGAATTATCCTTGTAAGCTTTCTTGTATCAATCCCAGCAAGTCCTGGGATGCCCTTGTTTCGCAAGTACTCATGCAAAGAAAGCTCATTTCTCCAATTGGAGGGGAAATCGCAGGCTTCTTTAACAATCAGACCATGGATCGCCGGGGTTATCGATTCAAAATCATCGCGATTAATTCCATAATTTCCGATTAATGGATAAGTTAATGTTACAATTTGTCCACAGTAGGAAGGGTCGGAAAGAATTTCTTGATAGCCTGTCATTCCAGTATTAAAAACAACCTCTCCAATTGTCGTATGTTCACTTCCAAATCCCTCACCAATAAAAACAGTTCCATCCTCCAAGACTAATTGCCTTTTCATGCCTTTACACTCTCCCTGCTCCATGCAATTTTTCCTCCAACCATTGTTAGCACTGGCCAGCCTGCACATTCCCAACCACCAAACGGTGTATTTTTTCCTTTAGAGACAAAGGACTGAGGATCAATTGCCTCAACATGCTTTAAATCGATTAGTGTGAGATCCGCTTCTTTTCCTACTGAAATTGAGCCATTGGGCAAACCAAACACCTGAGCAGGCTTTTCTGTTAAAAAGTCTACTAATTGCTTCAAAGTGATTAACCCTTTTTTCACAAAATGAGTGTATAAGAGCGGGAATGCCGTCTCCAAGCCCACGATTCCAAACGGAGCAAGTGCCATCCCCTCTGCCTTCTCTTCTGCAGTATGCGGCGCATGATCAGTTGCAATCATATCGATGGTCCCATCCAACAAACCTTCGATTAAGGCTTCGCGGTCAGCAGCACTCCTAAGGGGTGGATTCATCTTGTAATTCGGGTCAAGTCCTGGAATATCATCCTCACATAATAAGAGATGATGTGGAGTCACTTCAGCCGTCACTTTGATCCCCGCCCTCTTAGCATCCCTTACGACACGGACCGATTCCTTCGTACTAATATGGCATACGTGATAATGGCAATTCGCTGCTTCTGCTAAAAGAACATCTCTCGCGATATGTACCGATTCACAAACAGATGGAATTCCATTAATACCATGACTTCTCGAAAAATTCCCTTCATGTACAGAGCCTTTATTGATCAAAGTGTTTTCCTCGCAATGGGCCACAATCGGCATATCAATTTCGGCTGCCCGCTTCATCGCCGCAAGCATCATAGAGGCATCCTGCACACCAACACCATCATCAGTGAAAGCAAAGGCTCCTGACTCCTTAAGTTCCTCAAAGTTAGTCAATTCCTTTCCAAGCTCGCGTACTGTAATAGAGGCGTAGGGTAGAACACGAACTACAGCAGTTTCTTCAATTCTTTTTTGCAGCCACTCCATTTGCTCCTTTGTATCAGGAACGGGTCTTGTATTTGGCATTGGCGCAACCGTAGTAAAACCGCCCTTTGCCGCGGCAAGGGTCCCCGTCGCAATCGTTTCCTTCTTCTCCCCACCTGGCTCGCGGAGATGAACATGGACATCAATAAAGCCTGGGGCAATCAAAAGTCCCTTTGCGTCAATGGTTTCGTCCGCTTTTACTGTTATTGACTTTCCAATTTCTTGAATGATCCCATTGTCTATGAAAATATCAGCCTCTTTAAGATTTCCTTCATTAGTAAGCAACTGACCATTTTTGATGATGATGGACATGTTCATTTCCCCCTTTTATTAATGCTCTCTTCAATACTGCCATTCTTACAAATACACCATTCTCCATCTGCTTAAAAATTCTAGAACGCTCACATTCTACCAACGTATCGGCAATCTCGACATCCCGATTGACTGGTGCAGGATGCATGATGATGGAACCAGGCTTCATTTGTTGCTCTCTTTCTTCTGTTAGCCCATATAACAAATGATAATTCTCTTTAGAGAAGCTCTCTTCTTCTCCATGCCGCTCATGCTGAACGCGGAGCAGCATGACCACATCTGCTGTTTTAGTTGCCACATCAATATCCTCATATGTGCCGAAATCTATTAAGCTCTCATCGAACCACTTCTCTGGACCAGAAAAAACAACCTCCGCACCTAACCTCTTAAGTACAGACGCATTGGACCGTGCTACCCGACTATGTCGGATATCTCCGATGATGGCCACCTTCAAACCGATGAAATGGCCAAATTCCTGCCTGATGGTGAGTAAATCAAGAAGGGACTGTGTAGGATGATGTCCACAGCCATCTCCAGCATTCAATATGGAGAGATTCACTCTTTCCGTCAATTCCATAAAATAATTGTCGATGCTGTGACGTATCACAACCGCTCCTACACCAATGGATTCCAATGTTTTCACCGTATCGTAAAGCGTTTCTCCCTTTAACACACTTGAAGCATTTACCTCAAACGGAATGACCTGTAATCCCAGCCTTCTTTCCGCAACCTCAAAGCTGCATTTCGTTCTTGTACTCGGTTCAAAAAACAGGTTTGCTACAAATGTCTGTTGTTCCGGCTGCCATGCTGCTCCTTCGGAAAAAGCTTGAGCTTCATCCAAAATTTCTCTAATCTCTTCGATGGGTATATCCGTTGTAGTTAATAAATGCTTCATGAGAGAAACCCTCCTTTTTGATAAAAAAAGCACCCTGACATGAATTCAGGGTGCAGTTAATAAACATCGGCAATGTAGAAGAAATGCATCACACATCCCCTTCTCCATTTGCCAACCTATTCAACACCCTTATAAATCTCTCTGGATTTACTTAAAAGGTTATTTCGTGTTTTTAAGCTACATGGTCTTCAAACTCTTCATCCGACAAGCCGCTATTCTTGTCACGACCAGGGAGAACGAGATTCAGAATGACACCTACAATGGCAGCTAGAGCCATTCCTTCAATGCTCAAACTTTCAGTCACCCGGAAGGCTGCTCCGCCTATCCCAAGCACTAAGATAACAGATGCAATGACAAGGTTTCGGTTGTTGCCAAAGTCAATGTTGTTCTCCACTAACATTCTTAGTCCACTTGAAGCGATAATCCCAAATAACAGGATTGATATTCCACCTAGAACTGCTGTTGGAATCGTTTGGATTAAAGCCATAGCTGTTCCGATGAAGGAGAACAAGATAGCAATGATTGCTGCGCCTAAGATAACATATACGGAATATACTCTTGTAATCGCAAGTACCCCAATATTTTCACCATACGTTGTTTTTGGAGGTCCACCGATAAACGCACTGACAAGGGTTCCTAATCCATCCCCAATAATAGAACGGTGAAGACCTGGGTCTTTAATATAGTTGCGACCCACAACCTTTCCTAATACTAACTGGTGACCAATATGCTCTGAAATTGTCACTAGTACAATTGGAACCATGGCTAGAAAAATGGTGGAGCTTAGATTAAAATCATAGTCAATCCCAGGAATCAAGAATTCAGGCATTGCAAACAGCTTTGCTTCTTTTACCTGTGTGAAATCGACAATTCCAATGATTGCGGAGTAAATATAGCCAATAATGAGGCCAAGCAATATCGGCATTGCACTTAAGATGTTCTTGAAGTAAACCGTAAAGATAATGGCTGAGAAAAGCGTTACTAGAGCGGCAGAGAAGTGCAGGAAGCTGTACTCTCCATTGACATTCATCGCCATATCTACAGCTGTTCCTGATAATCCTAAACCAATTACCATAATTACTGGTGCCACCACAATCGGTGGTAAAAGGCGCATCAGCCACTTATATCCTGTCTTCCAAATAATCAAGGATACAATTCCGTACGTGATTCCCACGGCCATTGCTCCAATCATGGCATTTCCAGGGTTAACACTCATCCCGTTATCATCCAAACCACCTGCTGCAATCAAAATTGGTGCGATAAAAGCAAAGGATGAGCCTAGATAAGCTGGAACTTTGAACTGTGTAATTAGCAAAAAGATAATCGTTGCAATCCCACTTGTTAGGAGAGCAATTGCTGGGCTTAAGCCTACTAGCTTAGGCACCAGGATGGTTGAGCCAAACATCGCAAACATATGCTGAAAGCTTAGTGTAATCGCTTGTGTAACCGTTGGTTTATCGTTAATATCAAGTACTGGTCTATTCATTTCGCATCTCCCTATTTTTATCTCTTTAGGAGAAATGGTAGAGTGTGGTCACTTTTACCAATTCCCTTTATTAGCCTCACTGGACTAATTTTAAAAGGTGAATCTTTTTATAAAGTTAATCCTTATGCCGCCTTCTGTGTATGGGTTCACTTCGTTGCTCATCCCGAGCAAAACACGTTCACTCCATACACAGAAGGCTAGAATCAACACTGCACTTATTTATCATAAATACTTACTTGTTCATTTTCATCAATTTCTACTAATTCAACGACAATCTTTTCTGAGCTTGATGTCGGAATGTTTTTTCCAACATAATCTGCTCGTATCGGAAGCTCTCGATGTCCTCTATCTACTAAAACAGCAAGCTGCACAGAGGAAGGTCTACCAATGTCCACTAAGGCATCAAGTGCTGCACGGACTGTTCTTCCTGTATATAAAACATCATCCACTAAAATAACCTTTTCGTTGGTGATTTCTACAGGAATATCAGATCCCTTCACTAAAGGCTCTTCATTCTCGGTTAATTTGGTTAAATCGTCGCGGTATAATGTGATATCTAGTTCTCCAACAGGGATTTGAGCACCTTCGATTTGTTGTATGCGCTCCGCTAATCGCCTTGCCAGGAAGATTCCCCTTGTTCGAATACCAACTAAGACGCAGCCTTCTATGCCTTTATTCTTCTCAATGATTTCATGAGCTATTCTTGTCAATGCCCTGCGTATCGCCTGCTCATCTAATACAACAGCCTTTTTTGTCATTTCTTCACTTCCTCTCAAAAAGTCCATTAAAAAATCCTCTCACCAAGGGCGAGAGGATAGACGAATCCATACTTAATGTAAGATGGGCATAAAAATCCCAGCTCACTATCCGTTTCCTTCTCAGCCTCTCTGGACTGTTTTTAAAGGACTTATTAAACTATAGTCATCTTAATTCACTGCGGAGCCTTTGTCAATGATTATTTCGCAGCTTGTCCAATAATTCGACAAAGTACTTTGGAAGCGGGGCTTCAAATTCAAGATATTCCTTCGTTCGAGGATGCTCGAAGCCCAGAACTCCTGCGTGCAATGCCTGCCCGTCTAGATCTAAAGTTTTTCGGGGGCCATATTTTGGATCCCCTGCAAGCGGATAGCCAATATACTTCATATGAACCCGTATTTGATGGGTTCTTCCTGTTTCTAACTGACATTCCACGAAAGTGAAATTCTGAAAGCGTTCCAGTACCTGAAAATGTGTAACCGCATGCTTGCCATTATCTACAACCGTCATGCTTTGTCGATCTTTCGGATCACGAGCGATTGGTGCGTTGATCGTTCCATAATCATGGGGAATATTTCCGTGAACAAGAGCCCGATATTTTCTTGTTACCGTCTTTTCTACAAGCTGATTAACAAGGCTTTCGTGGGCCAAGTCATTTTTCGCAACCATTAATAGACCAGATGTGTCTTTATCAATTCGGTGAACAATCCCTGGACGGAGTACCCCATTAATCCCAGATAGATCCTTGCAATGAGCCATTAGCCCATTAACAAGGGTCCCTGTCAAATGACCAGGGGCAGGATGCACAACCATTCCTTTTGGTTTATTCACAACGACTACATCCTCATCCTCATAATAAATATCGAGATTCATTTCCTCTGGAATCACATCTAGCACTTCAGGCTCTGGGATTAGAATCTCAATAGCATCATTCATGCTGACCTTATAATTTGTCTTAACTGCTTTTCCATTGACAAGGATATGGCCTTCTTTAATCCATGCCTGTATCTGTGTTCTCGACCACTCTTCATTCAAAGAAGAAAGCACCTTGTCAATTCTTTGACCAGCCTCTTCCTCAAGAATGATGTGTTCCTTTTTCTCCATGGGACTTCTCCTTTGCTTGTCGCTCTTCGCGAAACATTTGTATCATTAGTAATGCAACCCCTACCACCAGGCTTGAGTCCGCCACATTAAAAATAGGAAAATCATAGCCAAAAATATATGTATTCACAAAGTCAACCACTTCTTTACGGAAAACCCGATCAATGAAATTTCCGATGGCTCCACCAAGCATTAAGCCAAGAGATACACCTAGCAATCCTTTTCCTTTTGCAAACTTTGCCATATAATAGACTATTCCGATAATAACAATAATGGTAATGACATAGAAAAACCACATTTGTCCTTGTAGAATTCCCCATGCGGCTCCTCGGTTTCGATGGGAGGTAATGTATAGGAAATCCTCAATCACCTTAAAGCTTTCCCCTATTTCCATATTTTTCACAATCAACCATTTTGTCCATTGGTCCAATGCAATAATGAGCAGTGCAATTATGTAATAAAAAAACACAAAGGTAACCTCCAGCTCCAGCGTAATTGTTACCTTTGCATTTTAGCATACTACACATAAAAACGATAGCATCATGAAAAAATCGGTTTACAATAATACCTGTTGATTTCATTCACATCTTCTATGGATTTAATTGTTGGAACCATGTATAAATAAGCATCAGGTATAAGTTGTCCCGAAAACTCACAAAGTCCAAACTTACCTGCTTCGATTTTCTCTAAAGTTTCTTCGATATCCTTAAGTTCTTCCTCAACTATAGGCGCAATCTCTGGTGAACATTTTTCATGTATAAGACTTTCCAGTAATTCGTTTTTGATCGTACGGAGTTCTGAATAGAGCTTTTGTAGGTTGGCTTCCATATCTTAACCTCCGTGTTCAATTTTGTTTTAGATTTTGTTTTCACTTATTATCTCCGAAGGTCATTTTCTGACACAGGAAAACATTTGACATTGAGCACAACGATTTACGGACCTGGAATAATCCCCCTATAATCTATTATATAAGAGCATGACTAAAGATGTTAAAAACCCTCCGGACAGACGTGTCGGAGGGTTTTGTTTTATCCTAAATATGATAATGTTCTTTTACTATATGGGCACAACGAGGACATACTGTTGGATGATCCTGATCCTGTCCAACCTCAGTTGTCACAACCCAGCAACGTTCACAGGTTTCACCTTCAGCCTTTGAAACCACAATCGCAGCTGTATCCAGCTTAAGCGCTTCTTCAGGTGCCCCTTCGTAAGTACCAGCAACCTCAAAGCCAGATACAATAAAGATTTGCTGTAGATTCTCAGAGATAGAATCGAGCAAGTCCTTTGTCGCTTCGTTTACGTATAGGCTAATTTTTGCCTGTAACGACTTACCAATTACTTTGGCATTTCTCGCTTCCTCTAATGCCTTAAGAATATCATCACGAAGTTCCATAATTTTTGTCCATTTGTCAACAAGCTGCTCACTATTAGATAATTCCTTGAAAGTAGGCATATCGGTTAATTGAACACTTGCCTCTGTAACGTTTGGAATGTATCCCCAAACCTCATCAGCTGTATGAGGAAGAATAGGAGTAACAAGCTTTGTTAGTACGACCAAGCATTCATAGAGTACAGTTTGAATAGCCCTGCGCTCTTGATTATTTTCCGCTTCAATGTATAAAACATCCTTGGCAAAGTCTAGATAGAAGGCACTTAGATCAAGTGTACAGAAATTGTTAATCGCATGATAAATCGCTGAATATTCATAGTTTTCATAAGCATTGAGCACATTTTTAATCAGGCTATTTAATTTTACTAAAATAAACTGGTCCACTTCTCTTAAGTCTTGATATGCGACCTTATTGGTCTCAGGGTTAAAATCTGCAAGGTTACCGAGTAAGAAGCGGAATGTGTTGCGGATTTTGCGGTACACCTCTGCCACCTGTTTAAGGATCGCATCTGATACCCTCACATCTGCCTGATAATCAACAGAAGCAACCCACAGGCGTAAAATATCGGCGCCAAGCTGGTTCATGACCTTAGCAGGTAAAATCGTATTTCCAAGTGATTTACTCATTTTTCTACCTTCTCCATCAAGAGCAAAGCCATGGCTCAGCACTCCCTTATAAGGTGCCTTACCTGTGACAGCAACAGCTGTTGATAAAGAAGAGTTAAACCAGCCACGATACTGGTCAGAGCCCTCTAAATAAAGGTCTGCGGGACGCTGTAGGTCCTCTCTTTCCTCTAATACAGCTTGATGGGATGAACCGGAATCAAACCAAACATCCATAATATCGGTTTCTTTCGTGAAAAGACCATTTGGACTTGACTCATGGGTAAAGCCTTCTGGCAGTAAATCCTTCGCTTCACGTTCGAACCAGACATTTGAACCATGTTCACGGAATAGATTTGAAACTTGCTCGATAGTTTCGTCCGTAATGATTGGTTCACCATTCTCACCGTAGAATACAGGAATTGGTACGCCCCATACACGTTGACGAGAAATACACCAATCGCCACGGTCTCTTACCATATTGAAAAGTCTTGTTTCTCCCCAAGCAGGTACCCATTTCGTTTCTTTAACCGCTTCAAGAAGCTCGCCCCGGAAATCCTTAATGGAAGCAAACCATTGAGCGGTAGCACGGAAGATGACCGGCTTTTTCGTTCTCCAATCATGCGGATAGGAGTGGGTGATAAAATCTAATTTTAACAAGGCTCCAACCTCTTGAAGCTTTTCCGTAATTGGCTTATTCGCAGTGTCATAGAACAAACCCTCGAAACCTTCCGCTTCGCTTGTAAAGACCCCTTTATCATCCACTGGACTTAGGACATCAAGGCCATATTTCTTTCCAACAAGGAAGTCGTCCTCCCCATGTCCTGGAGCCGTATGAACACAGCCTGTTCCTGCATCAGTCGTAACATGCTCGCCAAGCATCACAAGAGAATCTCGATCATAGAGAGGATGTTTGGCAACAATATACTCTAACTCAGAACCCTTAACTGTTTTTAAAACAGATGGATTTTCCCAACCAAGTTCTTTTGCTACAGTCTCCAAAAGGTCTTTTGCGATAACATATTTCTTCCCGGAAGCCTCAACAACAACATAGTCTAAATCACCGTGTACCGTAATTCCTAGATTCGCTGGAATCGTCCAAGGAGTTGTAGTCCAAATGATAATTTGCGTATCAGTATCTAATACATCTTTGCCATCCTTTACATCAAATGCCACATAAATGGATGGAGAGCGTTTGTCCTTGTACTCAATCTCCGCTTCAGCAAGCGCCGATTCACTGGATGGAGACCAATAGACAGGCTTAAGGCCTTTATAGATATAGCCCTTTTTCGCCATTTCACCAAAAACCTTAATTTGCTGGGCCTCATATTCTGGCTTTAACGTAATATAAGGGTTTTCCCAATCTCCTCGAACCCCGAGGCGTTTGAACTGTTCGCGTTGGTTATTAATTTGCTCATTAGCATATTCTTCGCAAAGCTTGCGGAACTCCGCAACAGAAAATTCTTTTCTTTTCACACCTTTATTTGCTAACGCCTGTTCGATCGGAAGTCCATGTGTGTCCCAGCCCGGAACATACGGAGCATGGTATCCGCTCATCGATTTAAAACGAACGATAAAGTCCTTCAAAATTTTATTCATTGCATGACCCATATGAATGTCGCCATTTGCATAAGGAGGTCCATCGTGTAAGACGAACATTGGGCGCCCCTTTGTTCGATCCTGAACCGCTTGATAAATGTCCATCTCTTTCCATTTTTCCTGAATCTCAGGTTCCCTCTTTGGCAGGTTGCCACGCATTGGGAATTCCGTTTTTGGCATTAACAATGTGTCTTTATAATCCATTTCCTTTCCTCCTAAAAAACTCTCTTACTATTCTTGCCAATAAAAATAAAAAACCTCCTCATCCCAAAAAGGGACGAGAAGGTTTAAATCCCGCGGTACCACCCTAGTAGATAGAAAAATCTATCCGCTCAATAAAATTCGTAACGTGAATGACTCGCCAAAGCCTAATAGCAATGTAATTACGTTCAGCCCGGTACTCAAGGGTGATCTTCCAATCCTTCATCTACGTCGAACTCCCACCATCTTCGACTCGCTAAAGTAGTACCAGAAAAATTGTACTGTCCCTCTCATTGTATTAATTATCATTATAATACCGTATTATATGCTTTTTCGGTCTTTTACGTCAAGCTAGGGAATCTTCTTCTGCAGATTTTAACTCGGATGCATCGACCTCATATTGTAGTAAATGATCCCAATCATCATTATTCAAAAGGTCTAGCTGTGCTTCAATTAGCATCTTAAATCTCGTGCGGAAAACCTTCGATTGCTTCTTCAGATCCTCTATTTCAAGGGCAATTTTCCGGGCTTTAGATAATGATTCATTAACGATTCTATCAGCATTTTTCTCCGCTTCCTTGATGATCAGCTTTGCTTCCTTTTGCGCATTTCTCTTCACTTCTTCAGCTGCTTCCTGTGCGATCACAATCGATTTATTCAAGGTTTCCTCAATGCTAGAGAAATGGCCCAGACGTTCATTCAAATCATTGAGCTTTTCCTCCAGCTCTTTCTTTTCACGGATAATAATTTCATAATCCTTAATCACTTGATCAAGAAATTCGTTTACCTCATCCTCATCATAACCACGGAACCCTTTATTAAATTCCTTGTTATGTATATCTAAAGGTGTTAATGGCATAAGGCCACCTCCAAAATTATTATAATCCTATGTATTTTCGATTATATGCAAATATTCGACATAACCATAGCTTTTCCTGCATATTTTTTTAATTTCCCCTATTTTTGTTTCCCAGCCACAATCCGCCATTTATCCTTCTTTGTTTTCCCTTCCAAAGAAACAAGCTTGGCTCTCCCATAGCCACGGACGGAGAGAATATCCGCCACATCACAGATAAATCCGGAATTCTCGATGGTTGTCCAATTCACCTTCACAAGCCCATGCTTAATATACTCCTGAGATTTCTGCCTGGAAATATTGAAGATTGCTGATATGACCGCATCTAATCGAAGCGATGAAACTGTAGCTGACAGCTCAATCCAGCTATCACTTACAAGAATCCCCTCTGTTAAAGGAACTTCCTTCAGAGTAACGGAGGCACGTCCAATTTTTGTGAGCTGAAGCTGAATATAATCACTAACCTCTTTTCCCACCAAAAACTGCACACGCTCATTCTTGACGAGGATATCGCCGAATTTCCCTCTCTTTAATCCTAATGACATCAGACTTCCAAGAACCTGAGGATGTTCAATCGTGATAAATTTCGCTGGATAGTCAACTTCAAATAATTGAATTTGAAAATCACTTTCCTCGACGGTGTAATAGTCAGGGAAAATAAGGGCTCTTTTTCGTTCATTTGAAACAAGCCCACCAGAAAAATCAACCTTAACATCTGACTGCGTACCGATGATCGTTTGAACAATCTGCTGCTCCCTCGGGTCTAGGAAATCGGTGAGCTTGGGGCTATAAGAATTCTCCACATATTCCTTCCATTCTAGAACTTGATCGATAAAGTCATGCTCTTCACTGCGGAAATGCTGATAAATATTCATTTCATCACCCTTAGAAAGTAAAAAAGGGGAGTCAAATTGAGCCCCTTTTTTCAATCATTCATAATCTTAAATTACCCATCTAAACACTTGCTCTAGCCCATATCCAGCGAAACGTAAAACCAATATCGCCACAATCGGAGAAATATCAATCATCCCAATCGGCGGGATAATTCTACGAAAAGGCTCTAAATAAGGTTCACAAATTCTTGTCAAAAATTGTCCTATTGATGTTTCTCTTGCATTTGGGAACCAGGACATCAAAATATAGATAATGAGCGCCCATGAGTAAATATAAATTAGGTTAAACAGTATAGAAAAAACAAATCCCATGTGAAGCTACCACCTCGAATCTTCAAAATCTGTTTCTTGGAGTATTTGTGAAATACTTCCAGATACCTCCACGTTATCTGGAGTACAAAGGAAAATATCAGTACCAATTTTCTGAATATCGCCACCAATCGCATAAACCGTTCCACTTAGAAAATCAACAATCCGCTTCGCCTGATCGCGATCAATTCGCTGCAGGTTGACGACAACGGCACGGCGATTCTTTAATTGATCCGCAATATCCTGTGCCTCTGCATATACACGCGGCTCCACTAAAACAACCTTGGATGACTTCTGCACACTTTGCAGACTCACCACATTCTGTTTTTGCACTGCAGGCTGATGCTTCTGTGATCTCGCAGGTGGCACCTCTTCCTCATACATTTCTTCATCATCATAATCATATTCATCATCAAGAAAAAAGAATGTCTTTATTTTAGACTTAAGACTCATCCTTACACCTCTATTCACCGACTAATGCGGTCCCGATTCGAACCATTGTTGCACCCTCTTCGATGGCAATTGCAAAATCATTGGACATCCCCATAGAAAGTTCAAGGCATGGTGCATAGTCCAAATTCAGCTCTTGTATTTCCCTCTGCAAATTCTTTACAGTTCTAAAGCAATCCCTCAGCACCTGCTCATCATTCGTGAAGGGTGCCATGGTCATTAAACCAACTACTCTTATTTTTGAAAAATCATTCAGTTCTTTAATAAACGGAAGTACTTCTTCTGGAGCAAGCCCATGCTTCGATTCCTCTTCAGATGTTTTCACCTGTACAAAACAATTGAGCGGCTGATTTGCCCGTTTATTAATTTCCTTTGCCAAGGATAATCGGTCCAATGAATGGATATAATCGACCTTGTCAATGATGTTCTTGACCTTCCTAGTTTGGAGGGAGCCGATAAAATGCCATGTAGGCTTGTCCCCAAGCGCCTCCCACTTTACCTGAATTCCCTCTTCCCGGTTTTCACCAAGATGAGTGATCCCTGCTTCTAGTGCTTCTTTTGCTCGCTCGATCGAAACATATTTCGTTACAGCGATAATTGTTATGTCATTTGGATTGCGACCCGCTTTTTCACAGGCCTCCGCAATTTGTTTGTTAATTTGAGTAAGATTATCTGTGACTTGCATCTGAACTATTGCAAATCCTCCTTCCAAGCAAGAAAGCTCATCATGCGACCAGTTTTTCCCTTATCACGCCGGTGAGAGAAAAATTGTTTTTCTTGGCAGCTGGTGCATAAATCTGATACTTGAATATTTTCTTCCTTAATACCTGCCTTCATCAAAATCAAGCGATTTGCTTCTTTTAAGTCAAGCTGGTATTGATTGCCACTAATTAGATTATATGGTTTTTCTTCGACATCTTCTAGTCTATTTTGAACAAATTTGATAACGTAGTCGTCCACTACATAACAATTTTCGCAAATTGATGGACCAATCACAACAAAAATGTCTTCTGCTCTTATATTCTCTTCCTCAAAGACACGAATCATTTCGCTTCCTATCCCTTTAACAGTGCCCTTCCAGCCCGCATGTGCTAGACCAATTGCATGAGCTTTTGGCGCATAAAAGTATAAAGGCACACAATCAGCATAACACATCGTTAAAAGGATGCCAGATTCCTTTGTGAAAAACCCATCTGTGCCTTTGAAGGAATCTGAGTATGATGTCGCTCCTCTTCCTGCGTCTTCCACTGTGACCTTCATGATCCTTGCATCATGAGTTTGCTCGGCAGCAATCCAGCGATTTAGGGGGAAGTCAAGAAGCTCCGAAACTATTTTTCGATTATGTAAAACGGAATCGGGAGCATCATTGACATGGTATCCTAAATTTAAGGTAGAAAAACCCCCCTCGCTTCTCCCACCATTCCTCGTTGTAAATCCAGCCACTAGATGATCTTTCATCCAGTCCTCAATTAGATAAAATGATTCATTCTTTAAAAAGAATGGCTCCATGTTTTGTACCCTCATTCTGTTTTTATATAGTGTAACACAGAAGACACTTTCCTCACAGTAAAACTAATTTAAATTCTATTCTTCAATATATTTGATTTCCGCTATATCTTTATAACGAACTAGGATAACATCCTCTCCTACCTTGAGAATATTTTTCCAAGAGATCGTAACTTCTTCGTCTCTTCCAAATAGACCGAGCACTTTCCCAGTGCCTGCAATAATAATCGCTTCGATCTTACCCGACTTTAGATTAATGTCTACATCTGAAATATTTCCTAGTTTTTTTCCATCCGATATATTGATAACATCCTTCATTTGAAACTCAGAAATTCTAACCATCACGATCAACCCCCATGATTTCTCTTAACTATGTATATGAGAGATGGGAGTTGAAAAATGAATAAAGCTGCCAAAAATGGCAGCTTAGCTCTGTATATGTTTATTCATTTGTTTGATGGCAGCCTTTTCTAGACGAGATACTTGGGCTTGTGAAATTCCAATTTCCTCTGCCACTTCCATTTGTGTTTTTCCTTGAAAAAATCTTTTTCTAAGAATGAGTTTTTCCCTTTCGTTGAGTCGTCTCATCCCTTCCTTTAAGGCAATTTCTTCAATCCAATTAATATCCTTATTCCTTTCATCACTGAGCTGGTCCATCACATAGATCGGGTCTCCGCCATCATTGTAGATCGGTTCAAACAAGGATACAGGATCTTGAATCGCATCTAGAGCAAAGACGATTTCTTCATGGGGAACATCGAGCACCTTGGCGATTTCTACAGCCGTCGGTTCCTTTGAAGTCTCACTCATTAATTTTTCCCTCACCTGCAGTGCTTTGTAAGCAATATCTCTGAGTGAGCGTGATACACGAATAGGGTTATTATCCCGTAAATAGCGTCTAATTTCTCCAATAATCATCGGAACAGCATAAGTAGAAAACTTTACATTTTGACCTAAATCAAAGTTATCAATTGATTTCATCAGACCTATGCAGCCTACCTGGAATAGGTCATCAACAAACTCGCCCCGATTATTAAAGCGTTGAATCACACTTAAGACGAGACGTAAATTCCCATTGACGAGTTTCTCACGTGCGGTAGTATCCCCATTTTGCATTTCTTTGAAGAGCTTTCGCATTTCTTCATTCTTTAATACTGGGAGCTTTGATGTGTCTACACCGCATATTTCAACTTTATTTCGAGTCAATTCTTTTCCCTCCTCATAGGAGTTGCTGTACAAAAAACAGTATCTCCTTGAAGAGGAAAAATATGCACCTTGCACCAAGTGGAAGAGTGTCGAAAGTTGTCGGAAAACAGATAGAAATCTGATGTCGATTGAGTTAAATATCAATAAAAATTTTTTACAGAACTGGATCCATTAGACCATTTTATTAAATTCTTTCTTCAATCGTTTGATGATCCGTTTTTCCAGGCGTGAAATGTAGGACTGGGAAATACCAAGCATATCTGCGACGTCCTTTTGTGTCTTTTCCTCCTCGCTGCCAAGACCAAATCTCAACTCCATAATTTGCTTTTCCCGATCAGAGAGCTGATGGAGTGCTTTTAGGAGGAGCTTTTTATCCACCGTTGCCTCTAGATTTTTCGTAATGATATCCTCCTCTGTCCCCAACACGTCGGATAAGAGAAGCTCGTTCCCATCCCAATCAATATTTAAAGGTTCGTCAAAAGATACCTCCGACCTGATTTTATTGTTTCTTCTTAAGTACATCAGAATTTCATTTTCAATGCATCGTGAAGCATAGGTAGCCAGTTTGATCTTCTTTTCTGGATTAAATGTATTGACGGCTTTAATGAGGCCAATGGTTCCAATGCTAATCAAGTCCTCAATATTGATTCCAGTGTTTTCAAACTTTCTAGCAATATAGACAACGAGACGCAAGTTTCTTTCAATCAAAATTGATCTGGCTGCCTTATCACCATTAGGCAGCTTTTGCAGCAATACTTCTTCTTCTTCCTTCGATAATGGAGGAGGGAGAGCTTCGCTTCCACCGATATAGTATATTTCATCCGTTTTTAGACGCAATTTTATTAATAGCTTATACCAATAGTATGATAAGCGAAGTTTAAGTTTTTTCATCTGTTGTCCTCCTTCAAGACTTTGTCAATTTATTAAGCTGTTTTAGCAAAGAGCCAATTATTAACCTACTTTGATCGTTGTTTGATAAGTTCCTGTTAACATTTTAGGATGAACAATACATTGGAAAGCATCGTCAGAGGAGAGCTGTTGGCTCGTAAAACAAACAAGTCCTTTGTCCACAGCCCATGCTTTATCTTTGCTTCTAATGAAAATTTCATCTGGCTTAATGCCGATTACAAGCTGATGCTCCTGTCCAACGACCTTATAAGGAATAATGCGCATCCTCTTTTCCCAATTTAACTCAAGTGTCCTTTTTCCTAGAATAATATCTTCACTATTACCTCCGAGCTGAATAAGCGCTTCAGGTAATTTTTCTATTTTATTAATTGAAACAAACATAACCGGCATTTTGGAGATAGGATCATAGAGCTGGTTTCCGCTGTCTATAAGTCCTTTGAAATTCAATTCATACTCGTCGATCTTTATGATAACATCAACAATTTGCTCATACTGAATCTTCGTAACCTCCATTTTCTCCAATGTTGACTTTGAAAAATGCCAGGCTAAAGGAAAACCAATAAACACAAACAACCAGCTAATTGGGTCGCCAAAACCATGAATACTTTTTAAAGCAACATCCGTTGCCAGTTTGAAATCAAATTGAATAAAATAATGGACTCCTATTATTGCACCCCCGGTCAGAAAAGTAACAAGATAGAGGGTCATTAAACCACTTAAGAAATAAGACAACCTTTTATATCCAAAGACAGCAAGCACCATAAGGAACGAAAAAAATAATTTTGACATTGGATGGTTGGAATAGGTATGTAATGGAGTAATCGTTAATAAAATGATGATTGAGCCGGTAAATCCACCTAATATAAGTCTCGGAACCTTGATCCTCCTCTTTAAAAGAATTGCCGTTAAATACAAGAGCAGGGTGTCGAACAGGAAATTGAGTGCCCAAATGACATCCAAATAGATCGTCAACCGCTCTCCTCCTTTTTGTACATTGGAAATCTATCAATCCGTTACGAAAAAGTATAGCGTACATCCATTATGAAAGTGTGTCACTTCTTGAAATAAAAAAGCAGTAATTTTCACATATTCATTCGGATTTTGTCATTTTTTCATCATCAGCAAAAACAGAGGAATTAAAAAAGCATGACCCAGTTGGATCATGCTTTTTTCTTATTTATTTCTCTATTGTCTTCTACGGTTACGGTTTCTTAGGAAAGTAGGGATATCTAATGTATCCTCCTGCTGTGTTACCGTTCTTACTTGTTCAGGTGCTTCTTCCTCTCTACGGACCTCTCTGCGTCCCTTATCATAGGAAGGTGATTTGACCTGTCCCATCGTCGGTCTTAAGTTCTTCGGCTGAGCGACTTCCTCATTAAAACCTGTAGCAATGACCGTTACAACAATTTCATCTTTCAAATCTTCATTGATAACTGAACCAAAAATCATGTTGACTTCCTGGTCTGATGCTGTCGCAACAATATCAGCTGCTTCTTGAACCTCATATAGGCTCAAATTGGAGCCACCTGTAATGTTCATTAGAACACCCTGAGCACCATCAATGGATGTTTCTAGAAGTGGGGAAGAGATCGCCTTCTTCGCAGCATCAGCTGCACGGTTTTCACCTGAGGCAACACCAATCCCCATAAGAGCTGACCCTTTATTAGACATTATCGTCTTAACATCGGCAAAATCCAGGTTAATTAGTCCAGGCACAGCAATTAAATCTGAAATTCCTTGAACCCCTTGACGTAATACATTATCAGCTTCACGGAATGCCTCTAGCATTGGTGTGCTCTTATCTACAATTTCAAGCAGTCTATCATTAGGTATGACAATCAATGTATCTACTGCTTGCTTCATCGCTTCGATTCCACCTGCCGCTTGAGTGGATCGCTTTCTTCCCTCAAAGGTAAATGGACGAGTGACAACCCCCACAGTAAGTGCGCCTAAATCTCTCGCAATTTGAGCGATGACTGGAGCAGCACCTGTTCCGGTTCCCCCACCCATTCCGGCTGTTACGAACACCATATCCGCTCCTTGTAAGGCTTCTTCAATCTGTTCCTTGCTCTCTTCAGCCGCTTTCTTACCGACCTCCGGGTTCGCACCAGCTCCAAGCCCACGGGTTAGTTTCCCACCAATTTGCATTTTCACCTCAGCCTTTGAAAGGTTCAAAGCTTGAGCATCTGTATTAACGGCAATAAATTCAACACCTTGGACCCCGTGTTCAATCATCCGGTTTACCGCATTATTTCCGCCTCCACCGACGCCGATTACTTTTATAGTTGCTAATGAATCTAAATTTGTATCAAATTCCAACATCACAAATCCTCCTAATTCGTCGATATTCCTGATGACTGTTCTCACGATTTCGGTTAATGCAATGATCCTAATGTCGACCATTTCTCTATCAAGTAAAATAATTGAACTAGTTTCATAGCATTAGGTTTCTAATAATATTCTAATTATTCAAAAAAGTAACCAAGGAATTTCTTTACTCTTGATGTAATTTTTTCATCTGGTTGTTTTTCCGCTTTTGCTTTTGTTTGTGATTGCTTTGGCACCCTTTTTTCTTTCATCTCATGAATTGCAGGTTGACTACTTAAGCTTCTGCCCTGTATTTTTGCATTCTTATAAGCAAATTTAATCAAGCCAACCGCAGTTGTATATTGGGGCTCTCGTACACCAATATAATCAGGAATAGCAATACGAACTCGATTTTGAAAAATAACTTGAGCCAATTCTAGTATTCCACCAGTGTTCGCAACTCCTCCAGTTAAGACATATCCACCTGGTAAATCATGAATTCCCAATCGCTTAATTTCCTCTTGAATCAAATCAAAAATTTCTTCCATTCTAGCTTCAATAATATCAGCAACCTCTAATTGACTAAATTGTTGATGCTGATCGCTGCCAATGATTGGGACGCTAAAAATCTCCTCTTCTGAAGCTAGATCATAAAAGGCATGTCCATGTTTGAGTTTGATTTTTTCCGCATCCTCCGTCGACGTACGAAGCCCAATGGATAAATCCTTCGTAAGATGGTCTCCCCCGAGTGGAATCACACTGGTTGCCTTCAAGAACCCATTTTCAAAAACAGCAATGGAGGTAGAACCTCCGCCGATATCAACTAGAGCAACTCCCAAATTCTTTTCGTCCTTTGAGAGAGCAAAAGCTCCAGCTGCTAGTGGTTGTAGAGAAATATCTAATATTTCGAGACCTGCTCTTTCTACACATCGCAATGTGTTATGTAATACTGTCTTTAATCCTGTAATGATTGTTCCTTCCATTTCAAGACGAACACCGATCATCCCTCTTGGGTCCGTGATCTCATCTAAACCATCTACAATGAATTGTTTTGGTATACAATCGATGATTTCACGTTCTGGAGGAATAGATACAACCTGCGCTGCATCAATCACTCTTGTAATATCGTCATTTGTTATTTCACGATTTGCACTTGAAACCGCCACTACCCCATGACAAGGCTGGAGATGAACATGGTTTCCTGTAACACCGACAATCACTTGGGTAATTTCCATCCCTATCATTCTTTCAGCCTGTTCCACAGCCCTTTTAATAGAATGAACGGTTTCATCTATATCAACGATAGAGCCTTTTCTTAAGCCTTCGGATTTTACATTACCTACTCCAATAATATTCAAAGCATCATTGACCATTTCCCCAATGATGACTTTTACACTGGATGTACCGATGTCAAGACTTACATATATGTCGTTGCTGTTCATTCCCACTGGCACCTCCTCTTAAGCAATTCAATTTACAGAACAACAAACATTTAATATTAATTTATTTATATTAATTGTCGTTTCCTAAAATTATTCGGCAAAATTGATATTTTCCCTTTTAATAAAATCAATTTTTTCTAATTTTCTCGTTTAGTTGACCATTTCGTTAATAATATTCTGCGGATCACTGCAATGTTCTGGAATAACCTTACCCCAAAAGCAAAGACTGCTGCTAAATACAAGTCTACACCAAGATGGACACCTAGAAAAGCTAAACTTGCAGCCAATGCAATATTAAAGAAAAACCCAGAAACAAAGACTTTTTCATCGTATATATTCTGAAGATAAGCTCTGATCCCGCCAAATAGCGTGTCTAAAGCTGCCAGGATAGCGATTGATAAGTAGTTTGAATACTCATCCGGTATGCTAAAATCGCTCAATAGACCTAAAAAGACCCCTATCAAAAGTCCTAGTAACGGAAGCCACATTTCTAACTTCCTCCTTTATCAGCTTTCACTGACTCAATATTTCTAATTCGAATCGCATCCTCATACGCAGGAACTGATATTTTCATTTCAGGTTGTTGCACTTTAACTTGTAAATTGTCGATAAAAAATTCTTCGACAGCTTTTGAAACGATCATTCGATTGTATAATTCTTTTGCTGATTGGAAATCCTCCGTTACAACCAATACTTCCAAGGGGAAGGCCCTAAGCGAACGGCCATTTATTTTTGCTTCACCGGCAATTTCTCTTATGACTGTTGTATTAATGACTCTTTGACCACCGATGGAGACGTGCTTCGCTCCATACATATTTAATTCATTTAAGAGCCTTCTTAGCAAATCAGGAGATAGAGTGGCCTCCACATTTTCCAAAACCAAAGCCTCATCTATTCGGCTTATGACGAGCTTCACCCCTGGCCCAGTTACTTCTGTCAATCCCGCTTCTTCCTTCAGTTCCTCCAAGGTTTTGCGTAAGGTTTGCTCTCGTCCTTGTTTTCGAGAATGTTCATATTCAGAAATTTTCGTTTCATTCGATCTAATTTCCTTGATCAAATTTGACTGCAGCTCCATCTCCTTCTTCAAATCCTCTCTCAGCTGCCACGTATCACGCGTATCTCGAACCTCAGGCTGCTTGACCGAGTGGAATTGAATGGCTAGCATGAAACCAATGATCATTAATATCAATGTAAAGCTCATTACTTTTTTATTGCCCACCAAATCACCTAACCTTCTATTATTGTGGACAAGAATTCAATTCTTAACATTATTGATATCCAGCCTTATATGTGTGCGTGAACGTGTTTTATTCGGTACGAATAACTTAATGAACGGACACATATAAGGCGGTATAAAAGCAACAATATAGTTTTAAAGAAACTTGTTCTAAGAACCAAGAATAGGGTCAAGAATAATTTCATCATTTTCTTCTAGCTTGAAGGTAATGTTCTCATTCACAAGCATGTCCTTTACTCCACCAGTAATGTTCAATGCAGAGGATAATATGTCTGGGTCACCAATCGCAGTTATGACGAAAGGGGCTGGATGAGGATTTCCATCGACCTCAATGACAGGTCCATTACAAACGATGTACGAGTTATGTGAAAGCCTCTGGCCATTGATCGCAACAGCAGTTGCACCAGAAACATACAGCTCATTAATAACATTGAACACATGATGCTCATGAACAATGTAATTGTTGATATTTTCTTCACGTGGATCATATTGACCATCCTCAAGAGTAACGGTAACTCCCTTGCCTTTTACCTTAACCTTGCCAAGAAAAATCCGGTATTTTTCAGCGTCTTCAGCAAGATTAAAAAATACTTGCTCCTCCTGAGACAGATCTTTTTCGATTTCCAGTAATTTGTTTTGTTTTTTATTCAACTCTTTTTGTAGCTCACGGTTCGTTTCCTCTTGGGCGATTAATTGATCCCGGAGCTTGACATCACGTTCCCACTGGCTATTCGAAATCGTTTCCGGTTGTTTTTTTAGCGTAATTTGATAGGAAAAAGCGATCATATATCCCAAAACCAAACAAACCAAGGAGAGAATGACATGCCTACCTCTCTTCCTCATTGTTATCATTCTCCTCATTAGCATCCTCTAACTGATAGGGTCTGAAATACGGTCCCAATTCCATGTCGATAACCCCTTTTACATTTGGATCGAGCTGACTGACGATCGCCGGGTAATGAGCCATTTTTTCAGCAAAGCTTCTAATGGTAGCACTGACCTCAAACCCATCATTCATATAGAGGGTAATATGTAATTTATCCGTTTCTTTTGGAGTATGATGAATTTCGGAAATTGAATTTAACACCTCTGTTGGGAGTTGATTAAGCGCAGCAATCATCTCCTCGGTTGCTTCCCCCCCAGAAAAGCCCATAAGAACAGGTGAATTTACCGGGATCGTACTTGTTTCCTGCTTCAGAATTTCTCCATTTTCAAGAATTGGCCAAAAAACCCCATCTTTCATCATATAGGCGATCCTGTCCCATTCCTTTATCGTAATTAAGAAATTATTAGGAAACTCCCTCTTTAATTTGGCTGATTTAACCTCTGATAATGCTTTTAGCTTAGTTGCTATTTTCTTCTTATCAATTCTCCAAATATTGGTTTGTTTTGTTAAACCCGTTTGAGCAATCAATTGATCTGTTGTATAAGCCTTATTTCCAACAACCCTTATCTTATTTACATGGCTTAAAGGTGACTGGAAATAAACAACACAACTGATCAAAGTAAAAAACAGAAGCAGTAAAAAAATAAGTCTCTTATTCGCTTTTCTCCTTCTTTGTTGTTTAAGCTTAGGAACCCGATCCTCAAGCGATACGATCTTTCCTTTTCCCAATCCCTTCACCTCGATTTCCCTGAGCCAAGTATTATCCAAAAATAATATTATAAAAGAGAAAACAACGGCACGAACACTCATGCCGTTATTCCTCCTGTTTATCCAGAAAATATGTGATCTCTAGTGATATATTATACCATAAAATTTGGCAGAAGTAAGGAAAAAATAGACTTATTTGCGGCCAATTATTTCCACTTCTGTCTCCATTTTGATTTGTTTGCTTTCATAGATTTTATCCTTTACAAATTGGATCAAATTAAGAACATCTTCTGCCGTTGCACCACCGTTATTAACGATGAAATTCCCATGCATTTCCGAGATCTTTGCTCCACCAATTGAATACCCCTTTAAACCCGCTTCTTCAATAAGCTGACCAGCATAATTCGGCAATGGATTTCGAAAAATACTACCTGCACATGGAAGATTCCACGGCTGTGTCACTTTACGATAATCTTTATTCTTCTTCATTTCCGCCTGAATGCTCTCCCTGTCTCCTTCAGTCAGTTGAAAGACTGCACGAACAACGACCCCGGGGCGTTTTTTCTGTAGGACGGACGTTCGATAGGAGAATTCCATTTCATCATTGCTCAACCACTCCAGCTCGCCGTTTTCAAATAAGACAAGAGCCTTTGACAGGATTCTCGAAATATCTGAGCCATGTGCACCAGCATTCATATAGACTGCACCACCTACAGACCCGGGGATACCGCTAGCAAACTCCAATCCTGAAAGTCCCTTCTTGCTAATTGAGGTTGCCAATGCAACTAATGAGTAACCACTATCCACTGTTAATTCTGTCCCATTTAATTCAAACTGATCTAGGCCAGACCCCAGTTTGATCACGATGCCTTCGATGCCCCGATCGGAAACGAGTAAATTTGAACCTCTTCCAATTGCTCGCCATGGCACATTATACTGCCGAATAAGCTCCATCGTTTTTTGTAAATTTTCAACCGATGACGGCTCCACAAAGATATCTGCTGGTCCACCAATTTTTATGGTGGTATGATTCGCAAGCCGCTCGTTTTCTTTTACATTGCCTACATTCAGTTCTTTCAGCTTCGATATAAGCTCGTTCATGTTGACCTCCCTTTCATACTTGGGTTATTTAATTGTATGTTGACGTGGACTAATTTGCTAAATCAATCATCACCTGATAGAGTCTCCCAGCTGCGTCACGTACTCCAAGATCCTCCGCTGACTTCTTCATGGATTGAAGCAAATCCTCATCCATGAAAATTTTGTCAATTTCCTCGACGAGCCTTTTACTTGTTAAATCCTTCTCAAGTAAAAGACGAGCAGCACCATGTTCACTTAAGGATCGGGCATTTTTTTCTTGATGATTATTTGTTACGTAAGGACTAGGTATTAATATGCTCGGAATTCCGAGGGCAGTTAATTCAGCAAGAGTCGTCGCTCCAGCCCGGGCTACTGTTAAATCAATTCCTGCCAGAACCTCAGGCATATTGTGGACAAACGGCTTAATAACAACATTATGAGGGCTTCCGACTAGCTCTACTTCCTTCTTCACGGCATCAAAGTGGGCATCCCCTGTAACATAAAGTACCTGATATGGCTTTCCACTAAATTCCGAGAAGGATTTGATTACCGCTTCATTGATCGGCCTTGCCCCCCTGCTCCCCCCAAAGATCAACACAGCAGGTACATCGAGCCTTAAGCCCACTGATTCTCTTCCTTGCTTTCCATCCTGGTTCAACACCTCAGATGCACGTGGGTTCCCTGTAAATACCACCTTCTCCTTTGGAAAGAAGCCCTCTGCCTCTTTAAAGCAAATCGCAATTTTATCGACGTAACGGCTTAAAAATTTATTAGTTAATCCAGGAATGCTGTTTTGCTCGTGAATAATCGAAGGAATACCTAGCTTGGCAGCCGCATAAACAACGGGACCACAAACATAACCCCCAGTACCGATAACAACGTCAGCATTAAATTCCTTCAACAATTTCTTACTTCTTGATACTCCCTTTAAAAATCGATAGATGGTCTTCACATTTTCAAAGGACAATTTTCTTTTGAAGCCTGTTATATGTATTGATTCAAACGGAATGTTCTCTCTTCGAACTAGCTTCCCTTCTAACCCCTGCTCCGTCCCAATATATAGAAACTCAGCATCCTTATTAACCTTTTGAATTTCTCTAATCAAGGCTAAAGCCGGATAGATATGACCTCCGGTGCCTCCACCGCTTACAACAATTCGCAATTCTATCACCTCTTTCAACATTTTACTAAAAAAAAGCTATGCTTTACTAGTGAAACGGGAAAAGTCCGGAAAAAGAAAGAAGCCCTGATGTCAGGGCAAAATAAAGGGTTGAAGAAAAGACAGCATTAATATCTCGAATGTCTGCTTATATTTAAAAGAACCCCGATAGCAAGAAGCATTAAGGTTAAGGAAGAACCTCCATAGCTGAGGAATGGCAAGGTGATTCCGGTAACAGGCATGAGGCCAGTCACCACACCTATATTAATCATCACCTGGATCGCAATCATGGCGATGATCCCCACTGCCAATAAGCTACCAAATAAATCGGGTGCACCCAAGGCAATTCTAATTCCCCTCCATAATAACAAGGCAAATAAGAGAAGAACAAAGGAACCGCCAATAAAGCCTAGTTCTTCTGCCAGAATAGCGAAAATAAAATCTGTTTGTGGTTCAGGTAAATAGAAGAACTTCTGTCTACTTTGTCCAAGTCCTAAGCCAAACAAACCACCTGGACCAATGGCGTACAAAGATTGGATAATCTGGAACCCACTATTTTGAGCATCTGACCACGGATCCAAAAAAGAGGTAATCCTCTTAATTCGATAAGGAGCAGAAGCAATAAGCCCGACGAACCCAAGAAGTCCAAGAACACCTAGACCAACAAAATGACTGATTCTCGCCCCAGCAATAAAAATCATCACAATACATGTCCCGACCATCACAGTTCCAGTTCCAAGATCAGGCTGCAGCATAATCAGCCCAAATGCTAAAAATACAAGACCTAATGATGGAAAAAGTCCTTTTTTCAATGAGGTAATGTTCCTTTGATTTTCTGATAAAAATTTCGCCAAAAAAGCAATCATCGCAAGCTTCATAAATTCCGAGGGCTGAATGGCGAAGGCTCCTACTCCAATCCAGCTTCTTGACCCATTTCTCCATTCCCCAATCCCAGGAATGAGAACTAAAACTAAAAGGACAAAGCAGAAAATCAAGATGCCCTTAGCAAACTTTCTCCATGTCCAATAATCAATATTCATCACAAAAAACATTGCTACCACTCCAACTCCTGCAAAAAGCATTTGTCTTTTAGCAAAAAAGAAGGAGTCTTCAAATTTATAATCAGCCCAAACGGCACTGGCACTATAGACCATAATTAGGCCTAGGGCAAGCAATGATAACGTGACAATGATTAGAATAAAGTCAGGAGTCGTTTTTTTTGTCGGCAATTTGAACACACCTCGAATGCAAGTTTGAAGGGCCGAGTTGTTCTCTGCTAAAAATGCTTCTGCAGATGCCTATGCACCTTATGCATATATGTTCCCTTCGTTACTCGCACCGAGTAAAACCCGTTCACGGTATACATAAGGCTGAAATCAGCAAAGTAATCTGGACTAGCCCTTACTTAAGCTTATGCACCGCATGGACAAAAATGTCTCCCCTAACCTCAAAAGTTTTGTACTGATCCCAGCTAGCACAGGCTGGTGATAAAAGGATCACATCACCTGGGCTTGACAACTGGTAGGCTACGGGAACGGCTTTCTCAACATTATCGACACGCTCGATCTGTTTTATTCCTGCCTCCCTTGCGACTCTTTCAATTTTCCCAGCGGTTTGACCGAATGTCACAACAGCCTTGACATGCTTCAAGGACGGAATCAGCTCATCAAATTCATTCCCCCGATCGAGCCCACCTGCAAGCAGAATGATAGGCTCCGAAAATGCTGCGAGAGCCTTTGTCGTGGCAAGAATATTTGTTGCCTTTGAGTCATTATAGAATTTTCGTCCATCAATTTCTGCAATGTACTGGAGGCGGTGCTTCACTCCCTTAAAGGAATGTAAGACCCTGTAGATCGCTTCATTATCAACACCTGAAAGCTTTGCTGCAGCAATAGCGGATAAAATATTCTCGAGGTTATGCGCACCCGGAAGAACTACATCACATAGCTCCATAACCCTTTCATTTCGGAACCAAATCGAACCGTCCTCCACATATGCCCCATTATCAACAATCTTTGTCGTTGAAAAAAGAATGATCTGTGCATTCGACTGCTTCGCGATCTCAAGCACCTGCTCCTGATCAGCATTCACAATAAAATATTCATGTTCTGTTTGATTTTTCGTAATATTAGCCTTGGCCTTCCAATAGGCATTAAGATCCCCATGATAGTCTAAGTGGGCCTCATATAAATTGGTGATAATAGCAATTCGAGGGTTGAACTGATCGATTCCCATTAGCTGAAAGGAAGAGAGCTCGATGACAATATGGTTCTCAACTGTCGCCTCACGTGCTACATCGGAAGCAACCGTCCCGATATTTCCTGCAATTAGAGGAGATTTGTCTCCCTCTTTTAGCATTTCAAAAATAAGCGTTGTCGTGGTCGTCTTCCCATTTGTTCCCGTAATCCCGATGAATGGCGCTTCTGACACCTGGTAGGCAAGCTCTACCTCGGTAATAATCGGAATCCCTTTTTCCATCGCTCTTTGGATCATTGGATTGTGGTAGGGGATTCCTGGGTTCTTGACGATTAATTCAAAGCCTTCGTCAATCAACTCAACTGGATGCTCACCACAAATAACCGTTATCCCTTGTTCGAGTAACCCTAGTGCCTCGGGATTCTCGGATAACGGTTTCTTATCATTAATCGTGACAAATGCCCCTAATCTATGCAAAAGCGAGGCTGCACTGACCCCGCTCTTAGCTAATCCAAGCACCAAAACCTTCTTATGATGATATGTCTTTATGTTTTTCACTTACAACCACACCTCAATATAAATTCCAAGCACGGCAAAAATTAATCCTACTACCCAAAAAGTCACGACTACTCTCCACTCTGACCATCCTATAAGCTCATAATGGTGGTGCAGCGGACTCATGCGGAATATCCGTTTGCCAGTTGTTTTAAAGGAAATCACTTGTAGTATAACCGATAATGTCTCAATGACAAAGACTCCACCGATAATAATTAGCAGAATTTCAAGCTTCAAGAGAATCGCCACTGCTGCAATCGCTCCACCCAACGCAAGGGAACCGGTATCTCCCATGAAGACCTTTGCAGGATGTGCATTAAAGACCAAAAAGCCGAGCACGGCCCCAACAACAGCAACGGAAAAGACCGCAATCTCAAGCTGTGATAGATTCCAAGCTAGCACGGCAAATGCGCCGAAAGCAATCGCTGCGGTTCCAGATAAAAGGCCGTCAAGACCATCTGTGAGATTGACAGCATTCGAAAATCCTACGAGCCAGAAAACGATGAACAGTACATAACCCCAGCCTAAATCAAATGAGATATTCGTGAGCGGAATAGAAATGACTGTAGAAAAATCATAATGCTGCAAAATCAAGAAAAATACAAGCGCAACAATGATTTGCCCGAATAATTTTTGAAGGGAGGTCAGCCCTAAATTTCTCTTTAATGCCACCTTTATAAAATCGTCTAAGAAGCCTAATAGACCATACCCAAATGTAACAAAAATCAATAAATATGTATGGATCGTTGGCGCACCGTACTTGCTAATCATAATAAAAGTAGTGACAACGATAGAAAGTAGGATCACCAAACCACCCATTGTAGGTGTTCCAGATTTTTTCTTATGGGATTTAGGCCCTTCTTCACGAATGCTTTGTCCAAATTTCAACCTTCTTAAGAAAGGAATAAAAATGGGAGAAAGGATAACGGAAATGAGAAACCCTAATAAAATCGTAAAAAATATAACTTGCTCAAGCATTTTTGATTCCTTCTCCTCTCAAATACAACATGTGCATGTTCTTCACTTCCATTACAGCATTATCATATGTTTCATAAAAATCTTTAAGAAGTTTTTCATCGAAAAAATGAAAAAATGTCTTGTCCTTTTTCTCATGGGAATGATTGCATGGATCTATCCCTTATTTTGTATCGCTTCTTTTGCGATGAATCGATCATCAAAATCATATACTTTATCCCCGATGATTTGGTAGGTTTCATGACCTTTTCCAGCGATTAAAATGATATCATCGGCATGAGCACCCTGCACGGCCTGCTGAATCGCTTCCTTGCGATCAACGATCACTTCGTAATCCTTGCCTTCTACACCAGACTCCATATCCTTTAGGATGCTAGAAGGATCCTCACTCCTTGGATTATCGGATGTAAAAATCGCTCGGTCACTATACTCACATGCAATTTGCGCCATTAACGGCCGTTTCGTCCGATCTCTGTCTCCCCCACAGCCAACTACCACGGAGATTTTTCCCTTGGCAAATTGCTTAATGGTCTTAAGGACATTTTCGAGACTATCCGGTGTATGAGCGTAATCAACGATCACAGTAAATTCCTGGCCAGCCTGCACCAGTTCAAATCTACCGGCAACCCCCTTCACGCTTTCCAGGGAAGCAATTGCACGCTCAAGGGGATATCCTGAACACAGGGCTGCTCCTAGGCTTGCAAGAACATTATAAACGCTGAATTTCCCAATCAATTGGATTGAAACCTTATGTACTCCAAAAGGGCTCAAAAGCTCAAACTCAGTCCCTTTCGCTGACATGTGAATATTTACCGCCTGCAGATTTGCTTTGTTATCGATTCCATAGGTTAAAATATGGGCACTGGTGGACTCCATGTACATATTACTTGCTTCATCATCCACATTCAGAACCGCATATTTCGGCTTTTCATATTGGTATGTATTGCCTAACTGAGAGAACAATAAGCTTTTTGCCCTTTTATACTCTTCCATTGTTTGGTGATAATCCAAATGATCCTGAGTGAGATTCGTAAACACAGCCACATCAAAATCAGTTCCGTGAACCCTTCCCTCCACTAAGGAGTGAGAGGACACCTCCATCACAGCTGTTTGAACGCCTGCCTCAACCATTTGATGAAAGGTTCGTTGCAGCGTGAGGCTTTCTGGTGTTGTATTTTTCGTTTCCAGTTGCATATCACCAATTTTGGTATACATCGTTCCGATTAAACCTGTAGCTTGACCGGCATCAGCAAGAATTTTTTCAATTAAATGACTCGTTGTCGTTTTCCCATTTGTTCCCGTAATCCCGATCAAATGAAGCTTATGACTCGGCTGGCCATAAAATGCATCAGCAAGCACGGCCATCGCCCTTCTCGTGTCTTCGACGACGATAACAGGAACATTTAATGCTAAAGGTCTTTCTGCGAGGACAGCAACCGCCCCTTGCTCCACAGCCGCTTCCGCAAAATCATGACCATCCACCGTGTACCCCTTTATACAAATAAATAAGCTTCCCTGTGAAACCTTACGATTATCATTCTCGATTGAAGAAATATCCGGATCATCTTTGATTTCATGATTTAATAGGCGAAGATGACTTAGTAGTGTCTGTAATTTCATTTCGATCAAATCCTCTCTAGAAACTCGCGCCTTTTATTTTACATGAAAACCAAACATTTCGCTATTAATTCTAGAAAGAGGGTAAAAAAATAGGGAGGCGAACCTACCATTGCCCCCCGCCTAACTCATTCTTCCTTATCCTTTGATTGTTCACCCTTTTTGCTTTTACTCTTCGTCTCTGGTTCGTCAAAATATAGTCTGATTGTCGAACCTTCCTTTAGCTTGATGCCTGCTTGTGGGGATTGCTTCACAACCGTATTGCCCTCACCGCTAGCATCGATCTTAAAGTTGACAAAAACCTCGCGAATTTCTTTTTTCGTCAATCCAACAAGATTAGGGACTTCAATCATGACGGGATCTTCCCATGTCTTCCTTACCTTGTCAATTTGATCCTTCCTTTGTTCCACTCCCATTGCTCTTAGGCTATCACCGATAATATTACCTACGATTGGGGCTGCAACGAAACCTCCAAATTGAATCGTTCCCTTTGGATTATCCACTGCGACATATACAACAATTTGTGGATCGTCAGCTGGTGCAAAGCCAATGAAGGAGACAATATGGTTGTTTTCCATATATCTGCCGTCTTTAACCTTTTGGGCTGTACCTGTTTTCCCCCCAACTCGGTATCCCTCCACAAATGCTCTTCCCCCAGTCCCTTGGGCGACAACAGTTTCGAGTGCATATCTAATTTTGTTTGAGGTTTCTTCGGAAATGACCTTTCTCTTCGCAACAGGAGATTTCTTCATCACGATTTCCCCTGTGACTGGGTCAACTAACTCTTTGGCAATATATGGCGTGTATAGGGTTCCACCATTAATGGCTGCCGACAAGGCCGTCACCTGTTGGATTGGCGTAACAGAAACCCCTTGGCCAAAAGCCGTTGTTGCCAGTTCAACTGGACCCACTCGCTCTAAGTTAAATAAAATCCCTTTGCCCTCACCCTGCAAATCAATTCCTGTTTTTTCACCGAACCCGAAATTCCTAATGTACTTAAACAGCGTATCCTTGCCAAGACGTTGTCCTAATTCAACAAAGCCTGGGTTACAGGAGTTTTGGACCACCTCTAAAAAGGTTTGATCACCATGTCCTCCTCTTCTCCAGCAACGTAGAGTAGATCCGTCAACCTTTACAGAACCAGAATCATGGAAATGCTCTTTTTCTAAATTGACCTTTTCTTCCTCAAGTGCTGCGGCAAGGGTAATAATCTTAAAGGTAGACCCAGGCTCATAGGTGCTCCAGACAGGTAGATTTCTGTTGTATACCTCTGGGGCGACATCCTGATAATTAGTCGGGTTAAAGCCAGGTCTCGAGGACATCCCTAATATTTCCCCTGTATTCGGATCCATAGCAATGGCAATCAGCCCATCGGGATTGTAGGTTGCCTCCGCAATATCAAGCTCCCTTTCCATGATGGTTTGCACCTTAGAATCAATCGTTAGCTTCAAATCAAGACCATCGACTGGCGCTTGATAATCATCGGCTTTATCATTCATGCGATGATGCTTGGCATCTGCGTAGAATTGAACAGAACCCCTTTCCCCCTTTAACTGTTTATCATAAAAGAGCTCTAGTCCCATTAAGCCTTGATTATCTATTCCCGTAAAACCTAATACATGTGATAAATAGTTCCCAAATGGATAATATCTTTTGGAATCTTCTCCAAGATAGACACCAGGTAGGTTCAATGCTCGAACCTCAGCGGCCTTCTCATTAGAAATTTTTCTTCCAGCAGATAATCTTACATTAATCTCTCCTTTTGTAATCTCCTTGTATATTTGCTCCTTAGATCCATTTAGGACAGCGGCTAACTTTTCTGCTGTCGCAGCTGGATCTTCGATTTGTCTTGGAAAAACATATACAGTTGGAGCACTCATATTGGTTGCTAAGGCAATTCCATTACGATCAACGATTTCGCCTCGTTCTGCTTCAAAAGGAATTTCACGATTCCATAATTCTTCAGCACCATCGGTCAGCCAGTCTCCAAGAAGAAATTGAACATAACCGAGCCTTACATCAATTATTAAAAATATGAAGAAGCCTACTAACAAGGCAATCGTTAGCCGCTTCCTGACTGTCACATTTGATACCCTCATTGAACGATCCTCCCTCTAGTGTGGCTCGTTCCAATATATGCTTGTACAAAAACAAATAGAACGCACCAAAATGGGTGCGTTCTATTTGTTTTAACCTCCATTAGGAGTTTCTTCTTCCTCGCTTGGTTCTTCTTTTTCATCAGGTGTTTGCAGAAGGACAACTAAATAATCTCCTTCATTCATTTTCGTCCCCACCTGGAGATTTTGCTTCGTTACATATCCACTGCCCGTTATATTCAGCTCTAATTTGGCTAAGTTGGCAATCTTCATCACATCACGAAGCGACCATCCTGTCATATCCGGAATCGTGATATCACCATCTGTTTGAATCACAACCTTTTCCCCTTCTAATAAAGGCTGCCCCTTCTCCGGAAGCTGTTTGATGATATTATTTCCATTTCCGAGCACAACCGTGTGAACGCCTAGCTTACTGAGTACTTCTGAGCCGCTTTCTACACTCATTCCCGTTACCCCAGGAACGTTGATTGTCTTTGCAGCTTCTATCTCTGTTGGTTGAATGCTCAAATATTGAAGGCTGTTTTTCATGACCTGTTTAAAAATCATCGAAACAGGCTTTGACCCCTCCGAAGAGCTTTCAATTTGCGGCTGCTGAACAGCCACATAGACAATCAGCTGTGGGTCTTCTGCTGGTGCCATCCCTAAGAAAGAGAACACATAATTATTTTTTCCGTGAACATATTTCCCATTTTCCGTGAAATTCGCTGTCCCAGTTTTACCTGCTACATTATAGCCTTCAATATTATATTTTTCATGACCGGTCCCTTTCGGTGATGTGATAACCGTTTCCAACACATCACGAACCTGCTTGGCTGTCTTTTCCGAAATTGGATGTCCTACTACCTCCGGTTCGGTTTCTTTCACAATCTTCTTTGTGTTTGGATCGACAATTTTGTCGATAATATGTGGCTTTAACATTTCACCATTGCCAGCAACAGCAGTTGCTGCCTGAATTTGTTGGATCGCCGTTATCGCTGTCCCTTGCCCATAGCCTGTTGTGATTTTGTCAAGAGGATAATTATAAACGATTTTGCCCCCGACCTCATTAGGAAGTTCAATTCCTGTCGGGTCTTCAAAGCCAAATTTCGTTAAATATTCACGGTACTTGTCAAAGCCTAGTTTTTCGTTAACAATTTTTGCTATGGCTACGTTGGAGGAGCGCTGGATTCCCTCTAAATATGTAATCGGTCCCCAGCCAACCTTATTATGGTCGCGTATCGCATCAGATTTTTTCGTAACTTTATATGAACCAGATTGATAATATTCTCCCAAGTTCAGAACCTGTTCCTCAAGTGCCGCAGCTAATGTGAATATCTTCATTGTGGATCCTGGTTCAAAGGATACTTCAACTGCTTCATTGAGCCAAGTCTTATCAATGCCTTCCTTCGTTTTTGGGTGGAAGGTAGGACGCTGCCCCATTGCTAGAATATCGCCCGTCTTTGCATCAGCAACAATCGCTACCATCTTCTTCGGTTTGTATTCTTTATCCGCTTGCGTGAGTGCATCTTCTAAGAAGGTTTGGATTTTTTTATCCAATGTAAGATACACATCATTCCCATCCTGCGCAGGTGTTACCTTTGCCTCACTATTTGGCAATAAGTATCCCCAAAGGTCACTATCAAAATGAATGGAGCCATTTTTCCCCTTTAAGATGTCATCTAATGACTTCTCAATTCCGAGCTGACCTTCGTTTTTGTCAACAAATCCAATCAAATGAGAGGAAAATACCCCGTTTGGATAAAACCGCTTTGATTCCCTATTAAAGATAATCCCCGGTAATTCCAGCTCCTCTATTTCTTGTTTCGTTTGCAGGGAGATGTCCTTTCCGGCACGTCCAAATTCAACCTGGAAAGGGCCATTCTCTGTTTTCTTTGAGAGGATTCTATAAATTTCCGATTCCGGCATATCGATGTACTTCGCTAGCTTCTTAGCTGTCCCCTTTTTATCAGAGACGTAGTTCGGCTTCATGCTTTTATCTAGAATAGCGACAAGTGTATAGGAGGAGGTGTCTTCCGCAATAACCTCGCCATTCCGATCATAGATCGTTCCTCTCTTAGCCTCCAGTACATCCTTCTTGCTATAGATTCGTTCAGCCTTTGCAGCCAGTGGTTGCCCTGCAGCTTCACCTGTAATTTGAATGGACAAATACCGAAACATCAAGATAAAAAAGAGCAGGCAAAAAATAATAAACAAGATTGCTGCTCCCACATTCATATTAGACTGTTTTTTTAACATTAATCTTGCACAACCTTAACATTATTCTCATTAAGATTTAGACCCAGTTCTTTCGCCTTGGCCCAGATTCTTTCATATGTACTTAACTCTTCTACCTGCATCGAAAGATCAGCGTTCACTCTTTCCTGGGATTGGATTTTTGCAGAGGTTTCCTGAATGTCTTTATTAATTTCGTAGATTGCCGCTTGATTGGAGATCATTTGGACAGCACCAAAACAAAGAGCTGCACTGAAGATTAACCCCAAAATTTTCTCTCCTGGTGAGAAGGAAAATCGATTCTTTTTCGCTTTCTCAATCGCTTTTTTTTGTTTTTGTTGCTGAACTTGCTGTTGTTCCTGTTGCAGCTTCCTTGCCAAGTTTCCCATTCTGTTCCCTCCTTGGAAATTTAGATATGGCACTATTCTTAGATTTTCTCCGCGATTCTTAATTTTGCGGATCTTGCACGATTATTTTCCTCTAGTTCTTCGTCTGTGGGGACGATCGGTTTTCTCGTGATGAGCTTTAAGATTGGTTTGTATTCATCAGGAATGACTGGTAGACCTGGCGGCAAATTAGAAACTTCGCTTGCCTTTTTAAATGTAACTTTACAAATCCGATCCTCTAAGGAATGAAAAGTTATTACACTTATTCTTCCACCAGGCGAAAGCAGCTCGATTGCCTGATGCAGCGATTTTTCGAATACCCCTAATTCATCATTAACAGCAATTCGGATCGCCTGAAAAATTCGTTTGGCTGGATGGCCACCTTTTCTTCTTGCAGGTGCTGGAATCGCATCTTTAATTAATTCAACAAGCTCACCGGTTGTTTCGATGGGCTTTTTCTCTCGTGCAGCTTCAATTTTTCTGGCAATTTGCTTTGAGAATTTCTCCTCGCCATATTGATGAAATATTCTCAAGAGATCACCAAAGCTCCAATGATTGACGACATCATAAGCGGATAATGATGCTTCCTGGTCCATCCGCATATCTAGAGGAGCGTCATGGTGATAGCTGAAGCCCCTTTCTGGTGTATCGAGCTGAGGGGAGGAAACCCCGAGATCATAGAGAATTCCGTCAACCTGCGTGATTCCTCTTAGATTCAGTTCCTCTTTTAAATGGAGAAAGTTACTCTTAATAATGGTCATTTGATCACTGTATTGAGATAGCCTTTCTCTTGCATTCGCTATAGCCGTTTCATCCTGATCAAAGGCGATTAGCTTCCCTTCAGGTGAAAGCTTCGATAGGATGAGGGACGAATGCCCTGCCCCACCCATCGTGCAATCGACATATATGCCATGAGGCTTGATATTCAAGCCATCTACTGTTTCATGTAAAAGAACTGTCTTATGTTCAAACAAAGCTGTTCACTCCAATCGTATTCATTGGTTCCAACTAGATATCAAAACCAATCATATTCTCTGCAATTTCCGCAAAGGATTCCTCTGACTCTGTAAAATAGTCTTCCCAAAGATCCTTACTCCATATCTCAATACGATTGGAAACACCTAAAACAACGCACTCTTTATCAAGTTTTGCGTATTGCATGAGGGGAGAGGAAATATTGATCCTTCCTTGCTTATCCAGTTCACATTCTGTGGCACCAGAAAAGAAAAATCGGGTGAAGGCACGAGCATCTTTTTTTGTTAAAGGTAAGCCTTTCAGCTTCTCCTCAATAAGAGCCCATTCAGAAATGGGGTAACCAAACAAGCATTGATCCAAGCCGCGAGTTAACACAAAGGTATCACCTAGATGTTCACGGAACTTGGCAGGCACGATCAAACGGCCCTTCGTATCAACATTATGATGGTATTCACCCATGAACATGCCTACTACCCCCACTCTCCATCCTAAATGTACCACAATCCCCCACTTTCCTCCACATATTTTTATTAATTCTACTAATTGTTAAAAATTCCTTCCAAAAAATAAAAAAAGACTTCATCCGAAGATAAAGTCCTTTCGTTTAAATCCTTACTATTTTATGCTTTCCATCAAATTCAAATGGAAGGTTCGTCAATTGCTCCACAAAATTCAAGCCGTATTTATTTAGGAAGTAGAAGATATTTAATGTTCTTTCCTGTGGGCCACCATTTGGTCTTAATGAATTTTCAATTTGAGCGTATTTGCGCATGGTGACATCATATTTTAGCTTCAGCGCCTCTTCAAATTTTCCTTCCATAAACATAATTTGTTCTAAAAGAAGTTTTTCATTTTTTTGCATTAATGGAATGAGACCTCGGTAGTCCTTTTCGGCATGCTGCTTTATTTTTCCATAATTCTCCGCGAACAGATTTTTTGTTTCTGTAAACAGATGTACTAGATTTGGGTCTTTAACCGATTCCATAAAGGTATTTACTTCTTCTGTGAGACCGTTTTTCAGGACATGTTCAAAATCTAATTGCATCTGGGCCAAATCTGCCGCAATATCTCTTTCCACTAACGTAATGTTAATCCTCGGAATGATCGGTGGCATTTTCATCCCAAATTCTTCAAATGCTTGTTTTAGCTCTGCCCAGTAGGCTATTTCTCCCGGCCCTGCAACGAAGGCCAATGTCGGAAATAAATTTTCCTGCATTAGTGGTCTTGTGACAACATTATTGCTTAGGCGCTCTGGATGCTTGTTAGCGAGGGAAAGAAGCTCATCCATTGAAAAGGAGAGCGAGCCATTTTTACCTGTAAACAGATGTTGCTCGCTGTCAAATTCGAGAAGAATCCTTTCAAAATGCTCCTCATCATAATAGAAGAGATTTGCTGCATTTTTGGACATATCTATGGTTTTACTGTATCCATGTTTGTCGAGCTCCGCTTGCTGTCTCCATACGGCTGAGGTAATTTGTTCAGCCTTGTTAATTTGTTCAGCAAGGATTTTTTTCTCAAGCTGTCTCAGCTCTCGATTTCCTGAATCAACAAGAAGCAATCCAAACTCCTTAAACAGCTCCATCACAATGTAGGCAAAGAAATCAACAAACGTTTCAGAAACGTCAATGGCCCTTTTTGAAAAAGCAATCAGTTCCTTTGTATGATCCGTTTCTCCAAAGGTGGCAATCACCTCTTGAATCCACGTTTGACAGAGCTCTTTATTTAATGGACAATCCGTGACCATTCTTTTGTCCATTATTTTATTAGGATACACCCATTTCTCCAGCTTGCGATCATTTTCCAAATAAATATGGTTGACCTCAGCATAATCATGGTCCTCCCCAGCAATCCAGAAAATCGGTACGACAGGAACACCAAGCTCTTCTTCCTTTTGCTTAGCAAAGGCGATAATAGAAATGACTTTATGTATGGAGTACAAAGGGCCTGTTAGAATTCCAGCCTGCTGTCCACCAATGACAACCACACTATTTGATTGTTTGAGCTTCTCAAGGGACTCCTTTACCTTAGATGAGGTTGGAAAGGGCTTCATGAAGGATGCGATATGGTCAGCTAGCTCCTCCCTCATAAATATACGTTCCGACAATTCATTCAAACGCTCGGAATAATGAGCCCCGTCTTGATAATTATAGTGAAAAAAGGACTTGATTTCCTCAGTCCCATAATAGTATTCGCTGGCAAACTTGTTTGTAGCTGGGAGCGATAGATCCGCTATCTCCATGTATGAACTTCCTTTCTAAGCGACAGTTTTCTACGTATGAGTATAGCATTGAATAAAAAGAAAGAAAAAAACTTTGCTTACAAGAAAAGCGGAAGCGCCTTGGTCAGCCCCGACAAGCATAAGACAAGCTGGCATGGAGGTTTGCTTTTTAACCTCCTTGACGGATTGGCTTATGACCTCGAGGGGCTAGGCGCTGGAGCTAGACAATAAGAAAAGCGGAGAGCGCTTGCCCATCGGCGACAAGCACAAGACGAGCCGGCATGGAGGTTTGCATTTCAACCTCCTTGACGGATTGGCTTGTGACCTCGAGCCGATAGCGCTCGGAGCTAGACAAAAAGAAAAGCGGAGAGCGCCTTGGTCAGCCCAAACAAGCGGAAGCCAAACTATGATACCGCACTTGAAACGCTTTGAACGATGCCGATGATCAGCAAAATGGTATACAGCGAGAAGAAAACAAGAAAGTTGAAGCGCCAAAAACCTCGGAAGACCTTTGGATAATCAATCTCTTCTTTCACCTTCCAATGGACAAATACAACAATAATTCCTATACAAAGCATAAGTAAAATAATTGCCCAAAGAAGCGAAACCTTCCATATGGCTATAATTAAATAATGAACAGAAAGAATAAATAATAAAGTGCTCCCATCTAATGCGATTTGAACGGATCGACGGTGTTTCTTCGTTACCATTTTGCTTATCACAAAGATTAGAATATAGCCAAGTATGGGGATGGTCACAAACGCTGCTGCCAAATTTGAAAAAATTGCAGACATTCTACTTCCCTCCTTTTTCCAGCTCGTTTCCTTTAATAAGATGAAAGAGAGCGTTTATGAGTGGTGCTTGCATATTTTTCTCGTTTGCCTGCTTAATCAGATACCCTAAGATGGCATCTATTTCTGTAGGACGGCCTTCCTCTACATCCTTTAGCATGGAGGATCGATTTTGGCTCGTATTTCTACAAACCTCTACAACGTTTTGATAATATAATTCTTCCTTCTCTAACCTCAAAATTCCTTTAATTTCGACAAAAAGTTCCCGAAATGTTTGAAAAAAATGTGGATTTTCAATGAGAGCCCCATTTTGAACCTTTAAAAGCGCAGTAAGTGGATTAATAATCGCATTCACAACGAGCTTCTTCTGAAGCATCTCCTTGAAGTCATCCTCTTTTTGAAATGGAAAGCTTTGGTGAAAGGGTTTGATTAATGTATCTAAAAACTCCTGATCCGCACCCTTATAGAAAGCGATCCTGGTCTGACCTTCCCCTTTATGTACGACACTGTCATCATCGGTACGGTATGCACCATGTTCCACAGCTCCAACAAGTACAAAGCGCAAATTCAATCTATCGATATATTCCAGATGACCCATTCCATTTTGAAGAAAAAGCAGTGGATGATGGGCTTCGATTTTTTTATTCTCAAGGAGTGATTGTAAATGATACTGTTTAACACAAATAATAGAAAGGTCCTCACCACCTTTTCCCCATTCAGAGGCTAATCTAACCTCAACTTTCGTGCTAAAGGAGCCTTGGTGATTCGTTAAATGTATCCCTTTTGCTTGAATCCTATCCCTTTGTTGTATATTCCTGACATATAATACAACTTCATGATGCTGATTAAGGTAAAAGGAAAACAATAGACCGATGGCTCCGCCCCCAACAATCGCTATCTTCATCCTATCGCTCCGTTTCTTTTTATTTACATTTTATCAAACAGAAGAGAGGTTTGTCCGAGTAATGAGAAAAGAGCCGATAAAAAAAGAAAAACCCCTTATTTAGGGGTTCAATCTTCCTTAAACTGGGTAAACCGGGTGTTTTTTAACGGTGGTGACAACGTCCTTCGTCTCATAATAGCATAGTCTTTTCATTAAGGTGTCTCTTAATTGGGACGGGGCCACAATGTCATCCACGATTAATTCAGAAGCTAATTTGTAAATATCAATATGCTCTTTATACTCCCGTTCCTTTTGTTGAATAAAAGCGATTTTTTCCTTAGGATCCTCTATTTCATTAATTTTGTTTGAGTAAACAGCATTGACAGCCGCCTCTGGGCCCATAACAGCAATTTGAGCCGTTGGCAGTGCCACACAATAATCTGGCTCAAAGGCCGGGCCAGCCATGGCATAGAGTCCTGCACCATAGGCTTTTCTAACAATAACGGATATTTTGGGTACGGTTGCAGAGCTCATCGCAGCAATTAGCTTTGCCCCATGACGAATGATTCCTGCGCGCTCCACCTTCGTTCCGATCATAAAGCCTGGAACATCCGCCAGGAAAATAAGTGGGATATGGAAGGCATCACATAATTGAATGAACTTCGCCCCTTTATCGGCGGAATCAACGAACAATACCCCACCTTTTACCTTTGGCTGATTGGCAATAATCCCGACTACCCGTCCATCGATTCGAGCAAGTCCCGTAATTAATTCTGGAGCAAATAGCTTCTTGATTTCATAAAAGCTCCCCTCATCAATGAGCGAGTCAATGCACTCATACATATCAAATGGAGCATTTTGGTGGCTTGGAATAATCTCATCAAGCGCTCTTCCTGGTTTTGGGTCTAATGAAGGCAATCTCTTTGGCCGCCCTTGAAAGTTTGCCGGGAAATAAGAAAAATATCTTCTTGCCGATTCAATAGCTTCCTCTTCACTAAAGACAAGAACATCCCCACAGCCACTAACCGTACAGTGTATCCTTGCTCCGCCCATTTCTTCTAAAGTAACCTTTTCACCAATCACTTTTTCAGCCATCCGTGGTGACCCTAGATACATGGATGCATTCTGGTCAACCATAATGACAATATCACAAAAAGCCGGAATATAAGCGCCACCTGCTGCAGATGGCCCAAATAATAGACAGATTTGCGGAATCATTCCTGATAATTTGACTTGATTATGAAAAATCCGCCCTGCTCCCCTTCGATTAGGAAACATGTCTAGTTGATCGGTGATTCTTGCCCCAGCCGAATCGACTAAATAAAATAATGGCACCTTCAGCCTTTCTGCTGTTTCCTGAATGCGAATGATCTTCTCCACCGTTCTGGCCCCCCATGAACCAGCCTTAACAGTCGAATCATTCGCCATCACACAAACGGTTTGCCCATGCACCTTGCCGATTGCAGTGACCACACCATCAGCCGGAAGATCCTTAGCCTCATAATTTGCATAGAGGCCATCCTCTTCGTATTGTCCGTCATCAAAAAGAAGCTCGAGTCGCTTGCGGACAAAAAGCTTTTTTTGTTCTTTCAGTTTTTCATGATATTTCGGGGCTCCACCCGCCAATATTTTCTGTTTTTTGTCAAGTATCGTTTCTGATAATGTATTCCGCATCCTACCCCTCCTAAATGATCCTTGGAAATTTTTACTCTATGATAAGCAAAACATCTCCTTCGTTGATGAAATCTCCTGCATTGACCTTCACTTCACTAATTACCCCTTCTATATCAGTTTCTATCGGGATTTGCATCTTCATTGATTCTATGATGACCACCTCTTGTCCAATTTCGATGGCATCCCCTTTGCCAACAAGCACATTCGACACGATGCCCGCCATTGTGGAATTGATCGTTTTCATGACATCCCCTCCATTACATGTTTTCCTAACTTCATTTCTACACAATTTCGCCATTTCCCTTCTTTATTTTGAAAACGCTTCCTCTTTTTATAGGTATTTTCGAAATTCTTGTTATATAATGAATATAAGTATTACTCAATTATTATATGAAGCTAACAGATTGAACATGATTCTAGATTGGCTAAGGGGGATGGAACATGGAATACAAAGTAGAGAAACTAAGGGTAAACTACAAAACATTAGAAGAATTTAAAAGGTTTAAAGAGTATGGTTTGCAGGAGCTTTCAATGGTTGAGGATTTGGAAGCAAATATTATTGATAATGATAGCGAATCGCCATTTTACGGGATCTATTTTGGCGATACTTTAGTTGCTAGGATGAGCTTATATAGGGTAGAAGCGAAATTCAATCGTTATTTCGAGCCGCCCCATGATTTTCTCGAGCTATGGAAGCTTGAAGTACTCCCTGATTATCAAAACAAAGGCTATGGCAAGGCGCTTGTCAACTTTGCAAAAGAGATGGGCCTTCCAATCAAGACGAATGCAAGAATGAAATCACGCGGTTTTTGGGATAAAATGGGCTTTACCTCTGTTCATTACGAAATGGCTCGAGATCGAGGAGAGAATCCTCTTTTCTGGTTTCCTGAAGGCTTTCCGATCGAAAAAGATTAAGACTTTTGCAAAAATTCCCTAATATATAGAGAAAGCGGACAATAGTCCGCTTTCTCTGTTTGTCTATTTTTCTATTCTTTCTAGATTCCCATTTTTGTCCATTTGAAATTTGACCTTTTGTTGCCGATCCTCCTCCTGCAGGACAACCATTTTCCTCGCCCTCTCCATGATTTCTATGAGAGCCTTGTAATCCTGTTCAACGATTTGAAATTCCTTGGACAGCTTCTCATTTTCCGCTGCCAAGTATTCATTTCTTTTCTCCAGCTCCTGAGCCTTTTCCTCATATTCTTTCAATTTTTCTAATTGTTCATTTGACTTTTCAAACTGCTCATACATTTCCTTGAAAAATCCAACCAATTCATCGAAGCTTATATTCGGCCTCCATGTCGCATTGCTTTCTTGTGGAGTGCTTTCGCTCTGCATCTCCACTATCTTTTCGTCCTCTACGACCTGTGCTTGCTTCCTTAATTCTTTGCGCTGCTTTTTTGCTAGTTCAATCCCTGATTTGTATTGCTTGCGAACATAAGAATTCCAACGAAATCCGCAGGCAGCTGCGGTTCTGGATAGCTGCTTTCCAACTTCTTCGAAAGCCTGCAGCTGGGTGCCACCCTCACGAATATGACGCAAAACTACTTCCGCAAGTAGTAAATCTTCATCATTAGACCAAGCATCCTGGCGGTTTGTGGGCAATGCTAATCCCTCCTAGTGGTATGTTATTATTTATACATATGCACTTACTAGAAGAGATAGACTTATCATACATATTTATCCGGAGCCAATTTTCGAATCGAATCTATGGACAGGACTACTTTTTATTTTCCACGAACTTTGCTACCTGCTGGTGATGGGCCTCACTTTCCCAAAGAATAGCGCATTTTCGGACCTCTTGTTCTATTCTTTCTTTTAAGTTTTGATCCCATTTTCGAAGGAGCATCTCCTTGTAAGCCCCTAGCACATTTTTTTCTAGCTGAAAGGTTTTTCCTAGAGTTGTCCGAAGTCCTGCGAGAGGCTCTCCTTCATATATGTACTGGACAAATCCTAAGTCAAGTAGCTCATCCGTTGTATAAATTCTTGCTTCCATCAACATCTTCAAGGCATTGGACATAGGGAGCCTCTCCAACAGCAGAGAGCCACCTCCCCATCCTGTTGTAATAGCTAGATTCCCTTGTACAAAACCAGCTCTAATTCCTTTCCTGGCAACACGAAAATCGCAGGCAGCAGCGATTTCACAGCCTCCACCAACAGCCGTACCATTCATTAGAGCGATGGTTGGCTTGGGGAGAATGGCTAAATCATATAAGATCCTGGCCATTTTTGAAAGCATTTGATAGGCCTCATCCTCAGTTCGAAGCTCATGAAATACCGATAAGTCCCCACCAGAGCAAAATGCTTGGTCCCCTTCCCCAGTCACAACAAGTGCCTTGACGGATGGGCTCTGGGCCGCTGTAATGGCTTCTGCTAGACCCTCCATCACTTCATAATTGATCGCATTTCTTTTTTCTTCTCTTGTGATTCGAAATATTAGCACATCGTTTTCCCATTCTCTTAATTCATACGCTCCCACGGAACCACTCCCCCATCATTCTATCCTCGTGACATTATCCAAAAAACGACAAAAGCACAGAAATCAAGTTTCTGTGCTTTATCATTAGAAGTATTAGTCATTTACGACTTCTTTTCCTTTGTATGTTCCACAAGCTTTACATACACGGTGAGCAAGCTTCATCTCACCACAGTTTGGGCATTCTACCATACCTGGTACCTGTAGTTTAAAATGAGTACGACGTTTTCTCTTCGCAGTTTTAGAAGTTCTTCTAAAAGGTACAGCCATTATTCCCACCTCCTTAAAGAGTATAAAGAAAGGCGTGAAGTCTAGATACTAGCTCTCCACCGTCTTAATGCTTCTCCCAGTTTTATGAATTGGGGGAAGGATCATTCTGATCAAGTAATTTAGCAAGTCCTGCCAATCGCGGATCAATTTTTGCAGTTTTTTCCTGCTCATGAATAACCTCCCAATCTTGTCCAGATTGTGGAGCACCTTCTTCACTCGATCCATCGTCGCAGAAAACTTGAATAGGTACTTCAAGCAAAAGGATTTCCTGTAAGACCGGCTTCAGGTCAATCACTTCTCCTTTTACCTGATGGACCTCCTCCTCATCAGCTTCATAGTCAAAGCCTCTTAAGAGAAAGGTTTCAGTTGTTTCTACATCAATTGGATAATTCACATCTACCAAAGTTCGAGAACAAGGAAGGATAAGTGAACCCTTAATCCGAAGATGAAACGTCACCTTTTTTGAGTCGATATCAGCCCGACCTGTTATATGGATAGGAGATACTTCTCGTATCGTCTGGTCGATCTCCTTTATCTCGTCAAGATTAACCATTTCATCAATGAGAAAATCCTTGTTTCGATTTTTTTGTAACTGACTTAACGTCCATTTCATACGAATCACCCCAAGGCAACAAAGGTTATTATAGCTTTACTATAAATATTTGTCAATATTTTTTCTTTACACTATAATGTAGACATTATAAGGATACTTTAACCAAATGTACATACTTTTCGGATCAATTAGGTGGGTTAAAGGCGATTTAAGGAGAAGAATATGCAGGCTACTGGGATTGTTGTTGAGTATAACCCTTTTCATAACGGACATGCATTTCATTTAGAAAAGACGAAAGCGATTACAAAGGCAGAGATTGTGATCGCGGTCATGAGCGGACAGTTTCTACAAAGGGGAGAGCCAGCCTTACTTCCAAAATGGATGCGAGCGAAGATGGCTCTGCTCGCTGGGGTCGATATTGTAGTCGAGCTGCCCTATCAGTTTGCCACACAAAAGGCTGATACCTTTGCCTTTGGCGCCGTATCGTTGCTTGGAGCGATGGGTTGCGAGAGTATTTGCTTTGGAAGTGAGTCTGGAGAAATAGAGCCCTTTCTCACAACCCTTCAGTTCCTTGAAGAGAACAAGGAGGAATACGACAACCAGATAAGGGACTATCTTGATCAGGGATTCAATTACCCAAGCGCATTATCACATGCCTTCCTAAGTTTACATCCTAACGATGCAGTCGTTGACCTTTCAAAACCGAACAACATTCTAGGATTTCAATATGTTAAGGCGGTGAAAGAATTAAAGCTATCAATGACTGCACACACCGTTGCCAGAACAAGTACTGACTACCACGATCAGGACTTCTCTTCTGACACCATTGCCAGTGCGACCAGTATTCGGAGAGCCCTATTCTCAGAAGATGGAACGCTTGAGAAGGTCCTGCCATATATCCCGGAGACAACCGCTCTCGTTCTCCAGGATTACTTAGAGCATTATCAGCATTTTCAACAATGGGAAAATTATTGGCCATTTCTAAAATATAGGCTTATACAAGCAACCGCTGGGGAGCTTAGTAACATCTATGAGGTCGAGGAGGGTTTGGAAAATCGGGTGATGAGGGCCGCACTTGAAGCCAGTTCTTTTCAGGAATTTATGACGAAGATTAAGACAAAACGATACACTTGGACCAGGCTTCAGAGAATGTGCGTCCATATCCTCACAAATACAACCAAAAAAGAAATGGAAGCAAGAATGGACAAAGCCTCCTATATTCGTCTACTCGGTATGAATGAAAAAGGGAGGACCTACTTGAATAATTGGAAGAAAAATGCTTCCCTTCCCCTTGTCTCAAAATTATCAGCCTTGGATTTTGACGATGTCGCCCTTGATGTTCGCGCATCGCGCATCTATTCTTTAGGTGCAACGGAACAGATGGCACAAAACCTATTGGAGCTTGAATACAAACAGCCACCGATTTATATTAAGGAACAAAAAGAAATAGAAGCTCTCAAATAGAGCTTCCTATTTCTTTTCCTTCAAGCCATCTAAATAGCTGATGGCGTCATCAAATTGATCAATTGGCACGATTTTCATTTTCGTTCCGATATCTTTAGCCGTCTTTACTGCTGCACGATAGTTCGAGTCCTTCGCTCCCTTTTCATTTGGGGCAAAGAAAATCTCCGCCCCTGCTTTATCAGCAGCAACAATTTTTTGTTCAATTCCACCAATTCTTCCTACTGTCCCATCCGGAGAAATCGTCCCTGTACCAGCGATTTCATAGCCTTTCGTTAAGTCTCCCTTTGTCAGCTGATTGTATATTTCCAGAGAGAACATAAAGCCTGCAGACGGCCCACCTATATCTTCTGTATTGATTTCAACCTTTGGCTCTACATGGAGCTCCTTATCGTCGACCAGTCCTATTCCAACTCCAACACGAGTTGGTTCCTTTGGAAAAGGCTGAACCTCAACCGTGACTTCTCCTTCTTTCCCTCTCCGGATATAGGTTAACTTAATTTTATCCCCAACTGATTTTCCACCCACATATTCGATGAATTTCTCTGAAGAAGGGAACTCATGTCCATCTACCTTAAAAATTCGGTCACCTGGCCTTAGCTTGCCCGCAGCCGGCATGTCCTCCTCAATACTTAATACATACACTCCCTTATAGTCATATCGAGTGGGAAGCCCAGCCTTCTTATAAGCAACCTCAATCGCAGCTTGCTTAGAATTTGCCATCATATGCAGCTGTCTTACATTATATTCTTCTTCCGTTTCCTCTTCGCTGCGGATCGCCTCAAGAGGATAGATTTCTTGATATTTGCTAACATGGGCCATTAAATACGAATAAATATTTGCTTTCCCCATGCGAATGGTTGTTAGCATAAAGCTACCTTCTTCATCTTCATATCCATTTTCCACTTCAATGATAGGTTCTAGCTCCTTCGCCATTCCTGGTTTGGACACGTAATAGGGTAAAGAGTAAAAAGAAACGAAGAAAAGAAATAGGACCAAGAGGATTAAAATTAAGCGAAAATAGAACCTTTTTTTCATCTAATGCTGCTCCTTCCACTGCTCGATTAAGCCATGTATCTTTTGAATATGCTTTTTTGTTTCTTCTTCTCCAATCGCAATAATCTCGTCTATATTGGTAAAAGCTCTTGAGTTATACATTTCCACTGGTGGCCTAATCATGATATCCGAGGCGATTGCTCTATTTGCAACAGCTTCCATTTGGAGAATATCAATGCTTTGCATGATCACATCAAAAATCGAAGTGATTTCTGTATTTTGCTTCACATGAGAAACATCGACGGCAATAATAATATCTGCACCCATCTCTTCAACAACCGAGACAGGAACCCGATCAACCACTCCACCATCAACTAATAGCTTATCGTTTAATTTCTCAGGTACAAATATGCCTGGAATAGAAATGCTGGCTCTAACAGCATCGGCAATCGGACCTTCTTTAAAAATAACCTTGTCTCCTGTCATTAAGTCGGTCGCAACCACATGAACCGGGATATCTAATTCTTGCAAATTCCTCCCGAATGTAAAGATACGAATGAGCTCCTTAACCCGATTTCCAGCAATAAAGCCCATTTTAGGTAGGGTAAAATCCAAATAATACTTTCTTCTAAATACCTTTGATAAAGTATACAGTCTTTCAATGTCTAACCCCGCCCCATAGAAACAACCAACCATAGCCCCCATGCTGCTCCCGGCTATCATATCAATCGGAATCTTTTCATCAAGTAATGTTTTGATAACCCCCACATGAGCAAACCCTCTTGCCCCTCCGGAACCAAGAGCCAATCCAATCTTAGGACGATGCAAAACAACAGCACCACCTTTTCCTTCAGTTTACACTTTTCTTTTTCCTTCACTGGGAGCTTCACTACCTACCGTATATTCAATCTTATGGTCTAATTTTATTTTCTATGAGTATATTGATTTATATGAGGACAAGACCGTGAAGGCATTTTTTTCTAATATATCTTAGCACTTTTTCCGTCATTATGCACTTTCAGTAAATCTCTGAGGGAGGATTTATGCGTGGTAAAATCTAGACTAAAAACAATCATTCTTGCTACATCCGTGACCATTCTGGCCATCTCCTTAATTTCGTTCCCGCAGGAATCTGTCAATGCCTCCATTAGAGGATTAGATATGTGGTGGAAAATTGTTTTTCCTTCCCTTTTACCTTTCTTTATCGTTTCAGAAATGCTGATTGGCTTCGGTGTTGTTAAATTTGTCGGAGTAATTTTAGAGCCATTAATGCGGCCCCTTTTTCGAGTACCAGGAGTTGGGGGTTTTGTTTGGGCGATGGGAATGGCCTCTGGTTATCCCGCTGGTGCCAAGCTCACGGCACGTTTAAGACAAGAGGAGCAGCTTTCAAAGGTGGAGGCTGAAAGGCTCGTTTCCTTCACGAATTGCTCCAATCCTTTATTCATTTTTGGAGCGGTATCGGTCGGATTCTTTTACAATGCGAAGCTCGGAATTATACTTGCTGCTGCCCATTACCTCGGGAACTTCACGGTTGGGATTATCATGAGGTTTCATGGAAAAAATAACTCTCCTTCAACTAACCAAAACGTAAAATTCTCGATAAAGAACGCTTTAAGAGAATTACATAGAACAAGAATTAGAGAAAATCGTCCAATCGGCAAACTATTAGGGGATGCTGTCATGTCCTCGATTCAAACCCTGCTCATGATCGGCGGCTTCATTATCCTATTTTCTGTCCTAAATCAATTGCTCTTTCATTTGGGAATCATTCAACTCATTGGGGATGGCGTTGGCATAATCCTAACGATTTTTCACTTATCAGAATCCTTTAGCATCCCCTTTGTTTCAGGACTATTCGAAATTACATTAGGCAGTCAATTAACAAGTCAGGTTGAGGATACAACCTTAATGCAGCAAGCGATTATCACAAGCATGATCTTAGCCTTTAGTGGTTTTAGCGTTCAAGCACAAGTTGCAAGTATATTAGCGGAAACAGATATTAGCTTTAGACCATTTTTCATCGCAAGAATTTTTCATGTATTCTTGGCCGGCTTCTACACTCTTCTTTTATGGAAGCCTATTTATGAAGGCTTCATTCAATCTGGTGATGACCACTCAAAAACAATTCCAGTAGCTTTCTTTGAGGAAAGCTCTTGGATTAACCAATCGATACAAATTCTAAAGGATACGGGTCCAATCATTACCCTCTTGTCATTAATGGTTTATATCATTGTATTTGCGAAGCGAACGTACAAAAACGAGCACTAATATTTAAGTGCTCGTTTATCTTCATTTGGGATATTATCAGTTATTTACTAGAAAATTTACTTCTAAGCGCCTCTTCAACCACAGATGGAACCAGTTCAGAAATTTTCCCATGATACTGGGCAACCTCTTTAACCATACTTGAGCTTAGGAAAGAGTATTGATTGTTGGTCATGATATAAAACGTCTCAATTTTGTTATTCAAAAATCGGTTCATCGATGTAAGCTGCATTTCATACTCGAAGTCAGATACAGCCCTAAGCCCACGAATAATCGCATTAGCACCTATTTCTTGCGCATAGTCTACCAATAATCCATGAAAGGAATCAACCCGTACATTTGGGATATTCTTTGTGACTTCCCTAATGAGCTCCACCCTCTCCTCAACCGTAAAAAGTGGCTTTTTAGAGGAGTTATTAAGGATGGATACATACACCTCATCAAATACTTTTGCTCCCCTTGTAATGATATCTAGATGACCGTTTGTGATCGGATCGAAGCTGCCTGGACATACCGCAATACTTGACATCATCTTCCCCCTTTAAAATATGTCTTCATCCTTGCATCAAGGTCTCCTTAGCTTGACCAAGAATAAATAGAAATGGTGATAATACCGTATGTTTCTTCCTTTATTTGCGTAAGATGACCGACTGTTTTCGGCATTTCTACCTCGGAGCTATGTTCACAAACAATGACCCCTTCGTTATTCAATAGCGTATTTGTATCAATGATCTCTAATATCTCTTGGAGCTGCTGTTTAGCGTATGGCGGATCTAGAAATATGTAATCAAAGCTGATCTCTCTTTTTCTGATGGCTTTTAAAGCACGTTTAAAGTCATTACGATAGACCTCAGCCCTAGACTCAAGATCGCAGGTCTTAAGATTATCGTAGATAGTATGTATTGCTTTTCCATCACGGTCAACAAATATCGCCTTCTCGGCTCCTCTACTTAATGCCTCTATTCCAAGACCACCACTTCCTGCAAATAGGTCGAGGCATATACCGCCATTAAAATATGGCCCAATGATGTTAAAGATGGCTTCCTTCACTTTATCTGTTGTTGGTCTTGTCGAATTTCCTGGTACGGCCTTCAGGGCTTTCCCTTTATAACGACCAGAAACTACTCTCATCGATGATCACCCGCTTCCTTACCATCCTAACATTACCGAAAGAAAGTGCCAATGACAAGCATTTCGCGAGAAAATTATATTAAAAATGTATAACCACTTTTTTTATGGAAATAATGAAGGTAACAACATCTATTCGAGGATGTTGTTGCCAACCGCGGAGAAGACTTACGTTTCCCCATAAGTTCTTCCTCCGGTTTCTCCTCTCCCTTTGCCTTCTTTCCTTAAAAAAGGAGATGGAAGGACCCTGCAGTGATCTGCAGGGTTTTCTTTTTTATAGGCTGTGTTAATGTTCAGTGTTGATATTAGCCATATGTGCATGGTGTGAACGGGTTTTGCTCGGCACGAGCAACGTAGTGAACCCATGCACATATGGCGGTATCAAGAGCAACATTTATATTTAACAGCGCCTTTTTATAAAAAAACCCGTAGGTAGTCCCACGGGCCAGTTAATAATCGAGTGTGAGCTTTATCTCATCCTCCGATTCTTGTATATGGATCTTAAAAATCTTTTTCAGCCAATTGCTCTCTAAGTATACTTTTCCATTAATCAAATGTAAGGGATTCTCGAGCAAGCCATAGTCCTCTTCATTATAAATAAAGATGTTTTGATTCACAAAAAAGCGGTATGTATTATTCCCCTTATTCAAAAGGATCGTCTCATTATCCGCCAATGCTTTCACCTCAAAGCCTAATGCCTCAAGGGTTTCGATAAAAGGATAATACTTTTTGCCTTTAACTAACAATAACTCAAGATCCTTTTGTGGCTTATCCTGAATGAAGATCTTTCTTCTATCCGTATAATAAAGTGGAATGAGTCTCGTTTCTTCATTCTTATTTAAAGTGAAATATTGAGTCGATTTGCCCGCAATGGAACCTAGAAGTTCATCCAAGCTTTCGGGTGTTAGTGTATTTTCCTTTAAAACTAAATCCATAAATGATGAAAGCTCTTCTTCCGTATGCTTTTCTCTCAAATCCGCCAAAAATTCTACTCCTTTAGGAACCTTGCTCTCCTGCCCAGTCAATAACGATGTTAGAACATCCATTAACCATCGTTCTTCTAACGGCAAATTCTTCGCTTTCTCCAGAAAATAATTATAAACTATTTTCCGCTCCAAAAGCTCCGTTTCAATTGTAGGCTTGGCAATCATCAGCGCGTTGCCATTCGTTTCGGCAAAGGACTCTGTAAGAATAATGGATAATCCTTTGAAATTGGCTAGTTTTTTTAGCGACCCAAAGGAAAGGCTTTTCTTATCAATGGGATTCACAGAATAAAACTGAATACCCTGTTCGCCCTGGATATGCTCCATAGCCTGTGGCTGCCAATACAATGAAGCATTATTTATATTCCCTTCAAAAAAATAATAATCGATTAAATCAAGTTTTTTATGGCCTTTTAAAGGCAGTCCTGCCACCCACGTTCCCTCTCTTCTCGAGGAATCTACCACTTCAATCGATGTTTTCTTCATTTCTACATCTGGAAGAATGCCATTCCAGTTATTTAATAGAAAAGGAGACTGAGAGAGTTCAATATTGTATTGTAAGGTTATGGAATGGTTATCAGGCAAGAATGATGACGGATTGTCATCAATCGAATCACAAGGGTTATCATCTGCTTTGACACACTTCCATTCGGAAATCGTATCTGGCATACTAATCCGATATTCCTTGTCAGACTTCAATCCAGTAATCACTTGGGTAATTGATAGGAGATTTCCCTTCGATTTAACCGTTATTTCCTGAATTGCCGTCTCGTTTTCCTCAGCTGTTGCTAAGGTATTATTTTCTGAATAGACATTCCATTGCCAAAAGAGCATACCGCCAATAATTGAATTTAATAGGATAAGCAATGTGAATGAAATCTTCCACATATTGATTCCCCTTAACGCTTTCTTACCATAACAATAACATAAATTAGGTAAATCGTCTCAATAAATTAGACTGAATGATAGAGTTTATCGAGGAAGCATGATAAAGTATTCATGAAATATGATTTAAAAAGGTAGGAGGAAACACCGTGATACAGCGATTTATTGAATTAGGAGAAGGTTATTCAGATATATATGAATTGATTGAGTTAGCCAGAGCAAATCGGGAACGGCTTCTACATTTAATGGCCTTTCATGCAAACGTAAGGAATCGAGATGTGACCTCATTGGTTGTTGTATTAAAGCCAACAACAGAAGGTGATTTTCAAGCTCTTTATATCTGTCGAGAAGGGATCCCAAATCCAAAGGTAATGCCAAATAAGCGCTTCGATTTATTTAAGTCCCTTGCAGACGAGCTGGAAAAGGAAATAATTGAATTAACGGTAAAGTCTTCTGAGCAATTTGCTGAGAAGGAGCTTTATTATCAATATTTAATCGGGATCCTAAGACTGAACCACTATATCTTACCACTTCAATGAATTAAAAAAGGTGGGGCCTTGAGAGCTCCACCTTATATTCCCATACGATAATCATATTCTTTTGCTTTATCGGGTTTAGAATTTTCATATTCTGTTTTTAGAAAGGGCTTAAAGGATGGTTCCACCTTTTTAACAAAAGACAGACTCTGAATTTTCTCCATAATGGTCTCTGTGTCCTCTAAGTCACAATAGAGAACCACATATTTTAATCTCTTGGAAACAAAATGAACATTTCCAAACTTTCTTAGCAGCTTCGCCTGCTTCAAAGAGTAAAGCCATACGATTATTCCTTGACGTTGCCCTAGCATACTCATTTTCCCCTTCAATCACTTAGTTGTTTTTAGTCTAGCAAACAACTCCACATATTTCAATCATCCTTATGCATGTGGTAAAGGTTGAAGGTTGCGGTTGACACACTTTCACTTCGCTGTTGCTCTACAGAACAAGAGCAAAGGCTCGTTCAAGTATGCCAGCCGACAAATTTGTCGCACAAAAAAATTGAGATTTAAGAAACTCGACACCTATGAGCAACCGCAGCTTCCGCCTGAACCACAGCCCCCGCCACAGCTTGAAGAGCTATCGAAAAAAGGATTTCCCGTTGGAACCTTGATATGCTCAGAAACAGATTTTCCAATAATGGTGCTGATCTCGTCTAATAAGGCTTGCAAATCATTTTCAGCCTTTTTGAACTCAGCAACATGTTCATCAAGATCCATTTCTCTTTTTAGTTCACGTATCTTCCTCATCACCTGCTGATAATCAGGATGGTAACGTCCAAACCTCTGAACCTCTTCATAGAGCTCTTTCGCTTCTGTAAAAGCTTTAATCTTACGAAGAGTTTCCTTATTTCTTCTTATATTATTTAAACACGAATAATAATAATCGACGATCTCTGATTGTAGAATCATGCTTGAAAGCTGCTCTGATGTATCCAAGATTTGCATTCTTTCTAACGTAGCAAGCAATGTCGCTCACCTCCGTCCCTATTTTAACACGGATATAGGGAAAAACGAAGTGAGAGAATTCTTAAGGAATGGATACCGTAAATTCTTTTTGCAGATGGTAGGGCTCATTCTTTAAATTTACAACTTCTAGACGTATCTGGTGATTCCCCTCAGGTAAGCCTTTAATAATAAATGCGGCGGTAGTAATTTCCTCCTTTTTCTTTCCATCAACATAAAGGATGATTTTCCCTTGATTCGGGCTATTTTCTCTAAAAGTTATATCCGGCAAAATACATTCGACAAAGACGCGATCTTCTTTAATATGATGCTGAACCATAAATCTGTCCTGGCCCTTCTCCATCAATACTGGTAGATCATCCTCCGCATGGACAGTGGCCATCGGGATCACTTTGAACTGCATTTCCGGCTCAGGGATATCCTTTTTGCATCCAAATAGCATTTGTAAAGCTAACAGGATGGTAATCATATAGGCAATCTTCATCATCTGTCCTCCTATGCTGGTCTGTGAACAAACTTTCCTGGGACGAATAAACATTGTTATTGTTTGTCAACCATGGATATTTTACTCGCTTCAGCAAAACAAAAACAGCTTCCCCTCATAACGAAGAAAGCTGCTTATGTTTGATTACTATTCATTGCTTGAAACATCCCCATCATCATGGAAGCCATTTGGACTCCATTCGAAAATTTTTCGACTTGATGGGGAATGGTCTTTCGATAATAATGCATGGCTGCGATTTGAAAGGTTTCAAACTCATTAGGATTTCTTGAAAGTTTTCTGTACCAAATAGGCTGTTCTCGCAAAAATTTGATGAGATCTGGGTTCGCCCTAATATAGTCCATTACATCTTTCCTCATACTTACTAGTCCTTCCTAAATTGAAAAGGATGCTGGGGCTGATTGGTGGGGTTGGTGCTTTGTGCAGGTGATTGATTTCCTTTTTGAAACTGTGTAATTAGACCTTGAATCGCCCCCAATGCCTGGCTAAGGCTCGCAATATGTCCCTGTAGCTGATTTGCATCCATATTTTTGATCACGTTCATAACCTGAGGAACCCAATCCTTTTTCCCTTCCTCCTTTTCATCCTTTGCTACTGATTTTTCCACGTCAGTAAATTCCTCCCATCGCGCATCTTCTTCCCCAAGTAAATACCATTCCTCAAATAAGTCCTGCCATGTAGTTTTCCCCTCTCGCACTTGCAATACCATTCCTGGATGGTTCTTGACAAATTCTTTGAATTTTTGAACAGAGGGATGAAGTTTTTTTTCAGACATAAAAATCACCTCAGCTATAAAGGCTTGTATATATGACATCTTTTGGTAAGCACGATATATGATTTCAATCTCCTATGGTACGATATGAAAAGGCATCATAATATGTGAAAAATAAAAAAGAACGAATTCCCTCGTTCTTTTTTCATTCTGCCCACTTCTGAATAAAATTTTGAGTATAATGCCGTTTATAAACACCTACACCTAAATGGGTAAATTCACTGTTTAACAGAGTTTCACGATGTCCTTTACTATTTAGCCAACCCTCCATCACTGCTGGAGCATCTGCATAATTAGCAGCGATATTTTCCCCCGCTAACTGATAAAAAACATCTCCAGCTTCTAGTCGATCTGCTAATTCTCCATTTACTTTAGAAGTATGAGAAAAATCATCATTCTCGTACATATCGACGCTATGAGCCAATGCCACCTCGGTCAGTTTCTCATCCCAATCTAATGGTTTTAAATGATGACGAATGCGCATAATATTCGTAATATCTAAAATTTGCTTGGCATTTCCTTCAGAGATCCTTGCTTGCTCATCTTCTCCCGTTGGACTTGGTTCCAACAGCGTGCCAAGATAGACAAGTTCATAGGGTTGAAGCTTCAACAGAGTCTCCGTATCCATAAACCGAATACTTGAGATCGTCCCATCGAATTTATCTACATTAATTTGTGCAAAAAACTCTCCCATAGGGATTAATGGGCGAGAATTCATATCATTCTCTGTCAATTCAAAGCGATAAGAGCTTCCCTCGTATTCAAGATTCACTTCAGGCTCATACGAAATATCAGAGTAAATTTCATCGATTGACTGTCCAATCGAGAACGGTGAAACATCTACGTCAGAACCGATTGCATATAAAGTCACGACTCTCTGATTATGGACACCCACCTGCATGTAATGGGATAAGTCTTGCTTATAAATCCACCAGTCATAACCGTAATCAGATGGATCAATTCGCTCCGGTTGACCAAATTGTTTCACTAGAACCGAAATATCTTTTCCAATCAGTGTTGCCAGCCCTTCCTTCGGTGCCTCCAGTCCTTGCTTGTCATTCTTCGTGTCCTTTGCAAGGGATTCATCCTCCTGAGGTAGATCAGGCTTGTCATTAATGAGGATATTATTCTCAAATGAGAGATTTAAATAGAATACAACAGCTAATACTGCTGCAATTAATAATAGTATCCGAAAAAGTGCTCGCAGAGGCTAACCTCCTCTCTATTAATTATTTCTATTATTCTATGTATTTATATAATTATATTATACCATCTATTATTCCTTTTTTGATTTCCAGAAAAGAAAATTAATTTTTGAAAAGACTCTTTTCTCAAGGCTAGTTGCTTTTCAACGAAGAAAAAGAGAACCAATGGTTCTCTAATGCTGTATTTGGTCATTTTCTGATTCAGAAATTTCAGAAAGGGCTCTTCCAGCTTGGCTATCTGTGAGCTTTCTAACTGCGAAATCTCCAAGCGATACAATTCCCACAAGCTTATCCCCCTCGACAACCGGAAGTCTCCTAATTTGATGCTTTGCCATCAGCTCAGCAGCTTCCTTAGAGTTTGTGTCAGGTGTTATAGTAATCAAGACATCACTCATAATATCCTCGACCTTCGTTGAACCTGGACGTTTTTCAGCTACGCCTCGAACAACGATATCACGGTCGGTGATCATGCCCACTAATTTTTCATCATCTACGATGGGAATCGCCCCAACATTCCATTCCTTCATTTTCACAGCCACTTCATACACATTATCAAGTAATGTACAACATTCTACATCATCGCTCATGATATCTCTAATCTTTTCCACAATACCTCAACCTCCTAAATGCTCTTTCTCAAATTATCTTTTCCTTCTTCTTACAAAATATGAGCCTTTTCAAGATGCCAAGGAAAGAGGATCATTTGTGAAAGAACTGTGTTTTCTTTTAGGTTGTCATTGCAACTTTTTTACTTTTGCACTATTATTAAATTTGGGATTCATTTATTAAAAATTCTACATAATGAGCTGTAAAGTGAGTCATTCGTGTATTGTTTTAGGAGGGATCATATGAAGTTTGAGAGTTATGGATTCGAAAACGTTAAGGCTGACTTAAGAAGACTAGATGATGTGATGGCTGAATATGGCTTAGTTCGTGAAGAGCAATGGGATTATGAACGTGTAGCCTACGATCGCAAATTCGAATTAAAAGAAGGTGTATTCTATCTTCGCATCCTCGGTTATGCCGTTGAGGGAGATGTAGGCGCTAACAGGGCCGTTATCAAGCTTTTAACACCTTTACTTGGAAAGCATTACTATCCTCATGGAGTTGAATACGGCGAGGATGAAGTTTTCCCTAAATCACTAGTTAGTCAATGTGAAAAAATCCTTTCAGAAGTGAAAGCAAAAGTAGATACGTTTGCCGCATAATCCAAATGAAAAAGTGCCTTAAACAGGCACTTTTTTGTATGAAATAAACCGTCTCTTAAGATTATATTTTTAGAATCCCAAAATTGCTTTAATGACAGAGGTTGTCTCTCCTCCGTGATAGAAAACATATAATAGCAAGTAAACAGCTACTCCAGTTATCGCTGTAAAAAACCAAACAAAACTAGTTACCGGACCTATTTTCCGGTGAAAAGCAAAGTTTTTCTTAAAGCCTGAGATTAGGGAAATAATCCCTAGCACCGCTCCAACAGTAGCAAGTGTAATATGAAACACTAAAAAGATCGTATAGTAAATCTTAATATTATCTGGTCCCCCAAAAGCGGTGTTCCCGATAAAAATAGTTCTTGATGCATAGATGACAAAGAAAATTATGGCGAAAATAGCTGCCAATATCATCGTTTTTTGATGCGCTTCCCTCTTACCCTTTCTAATTTGTCCCCAACCAATCGCCACTGTGATGGCACTCAGAATAATGAATGTCGTACTAATTGTCGGTAAAATTGGCAGTGAAAGATTCATAATGTTTTCCTCTCTATTTTCTAATAGTGATATACATCCGTTTTAATTGTAGTTGACTCAAACCCCATTTTCAATCTACAAAGCCGGTATATTCCAAAATGATCTAATTCTGTCATATTTATTTCAAGAAATGTGATATTTTCCATAGTCATACGCAGCCCTCAAAAAAAGCACCCATATCATTCATACCATTGGGTGCTAAAGAATCTATTCATTTAACTGTGGTTCAAGACGATGGAGCTTTTCCACCTCTGTTTCCTCTTGCTCTTTTTGGTACCATTCAAAGAAAACCTGGAATAGTACAACCCCATAAATGATTTCCTGTAAGACCTTCATTAATACGCCACCTAGCTGCTGATCGTGGAGTAAGGACATAGAGTTAAACATTTCAGGGCCACTTAAGCTTAAAGTAGAGAGAATGGTTGGTGATACACAAAGCTCTAGCGATGCTGCCCATGCCGTAGGGTCGGAAAAGGTACTATACATTGGCACATCCGCAAAGATAATCAGTGCACAGGCTGGAGTCAGCAGGATTCCATCCGCAAAAATATACCCAATCTTCTTCAACCCAGTTAACCTTGATTCAACCTGATTCACTAGCGGCCACCACATAATAGTCGCCATCACGAAAAGCACCGACGTGTAAGCTGCATGAAGGAACACATCCGTCTTGATAAAATCAAAAATTAATGGAATATGATAGAAAGAAAACATTCCATTAAAGAAAACTAAGGCAATAATGGGTCTGGTGAGAAATTTAAACAATGGTTTGACAATAGGAAATTGAAGAATCTTTTTCCAAACCCATTGCGGAATTCCAATGATAAACAATTGTGGAATAATAAGGTATAGTACCGCCATTTGAATCATATGAGCATAGAACATTAAATGTCCCATTAAATCAATTGGTGAACCCTTAATGACATACAATAGCACAATTGCGATTGAAAAAATGACCCCTTGTTTTACCGTTAAAGGTGCGGTGTCTTTGAATTTTTCTCGAAACTTCACCGTGAGGAGAAAATAGCCAACGAGAACCCCAACCAATGCCAATAGAAAATATGGACTCCATAATGCATTAAATCCAAACATACTTAACGAAAACATTGACTCTTCACCTCTCTTAGTTGCTGACTTGGAATCAATAATTACGTCCGTCAATTTTTCATGAAAAAGAAAACCGGCCCAAAAAAGCCGATTTTCTATTCCAGTTACCACCAGATAATCGTTAAATAGGCAATGATCATCACAATGGCAAAAAATACACCTGAGAACATGAATAGCATTGGTGCTTCATGTCCTTTATGATTCATATGCATGAAGTAAAAAAGCTGGAAAGCCACTTGCACAGCTGCTAATACAAGGATGAACGGAACCGTAAACCAAGCTGAAAACCCAGCTCCAACAGCGACAAACGCAATAATGGTAAATAAAATCATTAACGCAAATGAGATGACTTGATGTCTCATTTCCTCAGCGTTTTGCTTCCTCCGAAAATCAAGATCTATTTTTGGATTGCTAGTATTCATTTGATTATTTTCCATCGTTTATCCCACCATTCCCATTAGATATACTACTGAGAAGATAAAGACCCATACAACATCAATAAAATGCCAATATAGGCTTGCTACATAAAACTTTGGCGCATTGTATAGATCTAACCCTCTCTTCGCATTACGGATCATAAGCGCTAGGATCCAACCAAGTCCAAAGGTAACGTGAGCTCCGTGAAAACCTACTAATGTATAGAAGGCTGAACCAAATGCACTGCTAGTAAAAGTATGACCGTACTCATGAACATAATGGTTAAATTCATAGATTTCACAGCCTAAGAATGCAAATCCAAGTAGAACAGTGACGCCTAACCATAGCTGCATCTTTTTGAAATCAAAGTTCTTCATATGATACATCGCATATACACTGGTTAACGAGCTAGTTAATAAAATCATGGTCATTAAGAACACAAGTGGGATTTCAAAAAGGTCCTTCGCTAATGCATGGTCCGGACTTGGAACCTTATCCTTTAAAGCAAGGTAAGTGGCAAAGAGAGAAGCAAACAATACTGTCTCTCCGCCAAGGAAGAACCAAAAACCTAGAAATTTATTTTTTGCTTCAAGGGTCTGTCTTTCAGGCGCAGCAGGCCATTGTTCCAATGTCATTTTTTCTTCAGCTTGCATTATGCCTCAACCCCCTTTTTGTCATCATCCTGTAAGTCTTCCTTGTGAATGTGGAAGCCATGGTCATCCTTGAGAGAACGATACAGCATAGAACCGAATGTGATCACAAGTCCGATAATAATAACCGGTAGACCCCAAGCGTAATCTTCACGGTACATAACCCCAAACGCAGCCACGAATAATCCAAGAGAAATCATCACTGGTGTAAAGGAAGAGTTAGGCATATGAATATCCCCTAAAGGCTCTGCAGGAGTCATTCCTTTTCTTCCTTCCATTTTTTCAATCCAGAAAGCATCTAAGCCGCGAACTAACGGAAGCTGCTTAAAGTTATAGAATGGCGGTGGTGATGGAAGTGACCATTCTAGTGTGCGACCGTCACCCCATGGATCGACACCAACCTTTTTGTTCTTAACACTTGTTACAATGACGTTAATGAGTAAAACAATCGTCGCTGCTGCCATAAAGAAGGCACCGACAGTACTTACAAAGTTACCTGTTTCAAGACCTTGACCCTCTAAGAATGTAAAGATTCTTCGCGGCATTCCCCAAAGACCTAAGAAATGCTGGATAAAGAAGGTTAAGTGGAAACCAATAAAGAACAACCAGAATGTAATCTTACCCAATGTTTCATTAAGCATGGTTCCGAACATGAGCGGCCAATAGAAATGAACAGCGGCGAAGATTCCAAATACAACCCCACCAACTATAACGTAGTGGAAGTGCGCTACAACGAAATAGGTATCGTGATATTGATAGTCAGCAGCTGCGGCAGCGACCATGATTCCCGTTACTCCTCCAAGTAAGAAGGAGGGAATAAAGGCAACACCCCAGTGCATTGGCACCGTAAATTTGATACTTCCTCCCCACATCGTGAAGAGCCAGTTAAAGATCTTAATACCCGTTGGTACCGCAATGGCCATTGTTGCTACGGCGAAAATCGCATTGGCAATTGGACCTAGACCAACTGTGAACATATGGTGGGCCCATACCATGAAGCCTAAGAATCCAATTAATACTGTCGCAAAGACCATTGAGGAATATCCGAACAATCTCTTTCTAGAGAAAGTAGGAATAATCTCCGAGAATATTCCGAATGCAGGAAGAATGAGAATATATACTTCCGGGTGACCAAAAATCCAGAAGAAATGCTCCCATATAATCGTATTTCCACCTGCAGCCACATCAAAGAAATTAGCTCCGAACAAGCGGTCAAACATTAATAGAAAAATCCCGATTGTAAGTGGTGGGAATGCGAATAAGATTAATGCCGATGCAATAAATGTTGTCCAAGAGAATAACGGCATACGCATATAGGTCATCCCTGGTGCACGCATATTAATGATCGTTACAAGGAAGTTGATTCCACCCATCAACGTTCCGAAACCAGAAATTTGCAGTCCTAATAAATAGAAATCAATCCCATGTCCTTCTGACGCAAGTGATAGAGAAGCATAAGATGTCCAACCAGCGTCAGGTGCACCGTCCAAAAACCATGATAGGTTTAGAAATAATCCTCCGAAGAAGAACAGCCAGAAGCCAAGTGCATTAACGAATGGAAAAGCTACGTCCCGTGCACCAATTTGGAGCGGCATGACCGCATTCATAAGACCGAGCAAAATTGGCATGGCTGCTAAGAAAATCATTGTCGTACCGTGCATCGTCAGCATTTCATTATAAAATCCTGCGCTGACAAAATTATTATTTGGCACTGCTAACTGAATCCGGATGACCATGGCTTCGATACCGCCAAGAAGGAAAAAGAATCCGCCGGCCATTAAATAAAGCTTCGCAATTTTTTTATGGTCAACCGTTGTTAAATAGTCCCAAAGCGTTGCTCCGAATCCCTTTTTTTGAGCGATCGTACTCACAGTTTTACCTCCCTCTAAAACTAATCCCCTTTTATTTCTCAACCTTCAATCCCATTAAATATGCAGTAAGTGCATCAATTTGATCTGGAGTTAATTTACCATAAGTGCCCGTCATTTTGTTGGCAGGCTTTACAGTTTCAGGGTCATTTAGCCATTTCTTAATGTTTTCTTCATTGTTTTTCAAAATTCCAGCAACGTACTCACGATCCCCAAAATCAGCTAAGTTTGGAGCTCTACGTGCTGCCTCTGGTGTTTCATTCGAAGGTGTAACAGCATGACAGCCGATACAACTCTTAGTAAAAATTTCTTGTCCTTCCTGAGCTAACGCTGTTTCAGGTACGGCCGGCTCTTTCACACCTTGCATGGCAGCAACCCATGCATCAAACTCAGCCTTTGGAAGAGCTTTTACCTTAAAGTCCATTAGGGCATGAGATGGCCCGCATAGCTCTGCACATTTTCCATAAAATACACCGTTAGTATCCTCAGCTGCCTCTGAATCAAACACGAGCCAGAATTTGTTTATGTTATCTGTGTTTGTGTCCATCTTCCCGCCGGCAGCTGGAACCCAGAATGAGTGCTTCACATCAGATGCTTTAAGATTAAAGTACACCTTTTGATCGGTCGGAACCACAAGCTCCTGACTTGTTACAATTTTCTCATTTGGATACTCAAATTCCCACCAGTAGAGATTGGCCCTTACATTGATGACAAGTGCATTCGGGTTTCCGTCCTCATCCTTCTTATCCATTGCGGACACATCTGCTAATCTAAACGTTTCAAGAACCGTTGGAACTGCAAGAATAAGTAGGAGAATAATCGGGATGACTGTCCAAATAATTTCTAACTTATGATTTCCTTCAACTTGTTTCGGAATTTTGTCATCCTTACGTCTGAAACGGAAAAGGACAATAATGAAAATAATCGTTACGACAGCGATTACAATTACCATAATTACTGTGCTCAAAATCATTAGATCATATTGTCTTTTCGCAACCTCTCCAGCAGGGCGAAGAGTTGATAAGTACGGTTTCCCACAACCAGAAAGGAAGAGCGCCATTAACGTAAATAGTGAAAAAAGACGCCATTTTGCTAGCCTTTTCATAGCTTAAACATACCCCTCTTTCATAAGAAAATAATAAATGTTTTATAGATAAATCCCCTTTACTGCTTGTTACGTAAAGAAAAATTCTACCCAAAAAGATAATAGGTGTGACAAAAAACACTGATACATTCATGATAGTCATTTATATTTATGTATATACAGAGTGTCCATTCTTCATTTCATGTACTCTCTTCCACTTTCCTCCTTATTTTCCATCACAAATACTTCAAATAGAAATAAAGCCAACTCTACATACATTTGACCCCTTTCTCCATATTTGCAATCGTTCACAAGGCAAAGAATGTATCAAATTTTTTACGATAATATTTCCACTGTATTTATAGTGTTAATATTAACATATAAAACAGTTTAGTTGATTCCCTTCATCCTTATTAAACCATATTCTTATCGTATTTGTGAACATTTTTTGAATTTTTTTTGACCAAAGTGTGAACTTTTGTATTCCCAGTGTTTTTTGGGTCGTTGTTTTCTTAAAATAACTTCATATTTCCACAGATTCTGTTCTTTTATGTACTTGTCTTATTTCTACAAACATATAGAAACACTAGGCAAATCTGCTCCTGTCCCTCCTTCTTGATGAATCTTTCCATTGGTAAATATGGGAATACAACTCTTATATATTTCTAGCAAACTCCGATCTATTTTGCAACCTTTTTACTATAATAACGGTGATTAATTTATATTCCGTTGTAAAATGAGCTTTTTTTGTGTACTATCATAAAAGTGACTAGTTAAAAGACTCTTTTGCTGTCATTTTCACAAAATATTCGTTATATTGGTAACAAACAGTTGGTCGATTCCTATCACTCATATTATTAAAATCAACATAATTTATGTGACAAAAAAAGAAACTTTCATTGAAGAAGGTGTTTTATAATGAGGCGATCGCTAAAATGGTTTGCAGTACTAACCACGATCGGAATGCTGTTCATCCTTTTAGGGGGAGCACTGGTTACAAAAACTGATTCTGGGATGGGGTGTGGCCGTTCATGGCCGCTTTGTAACGGGGAAATCATTCCAACCGACATCACGGTGGAGTTAGTTATTGAGCTAGCTCATCGAGTGGTTTCAGGTGCTGTAGGTCTATTGGTGCTGATTCTGTCCTATTGGTCATGGAAATCAATTGGATATATACGAGAGACGAAATTTCTATCTCTGCTTTCGATCATATTTTTAGTTTTGCAAGGACTTATTGGTGCTGCAGCTGTCGTTTGGGGCCAATCAGATTTCATCCTGGCGGCGCACTTTGGCATTTCACTTATTTCTTTTGCTGCTGTCTTTCTATTAACTTTATTGATTTTCGAAATTGACAAGAAGTTTGAGGCAGAAAAGCTCGTTCTTGATCCCCAGATGAAGAAGCATATTATTGGAGTAACGATTTATAGTTTTATTGTGGTGTATACAGGAGCACTAGTGAGACATGTGAATGCAAGTCTTGTTTGTCGAGATTGGCCTTTTTGCATTAATGAAGAGCCTGGAATCCCTGTTTCCTTTCATGAATGGGTTCAAATGGGACATCGGTTTGCGGCTGGATTAATTTTCATTTGGATTGGCTACATAACATTTCTTGCCATCAAGAATTATAAACATCAAAAGGTCGTCTATTGGGGTTGGATTGTTTCATTTATCCTTGTTTCTCTACAGGTTGCAGCGGGTGCGTTAGTGGTGATCACGCAATTGAATCTCTATATTGCCTTAGCCCATGCTTTCTTCATTTCATGTTTATTTGGCGTTCTTAGTTACTTTATTCTCCTCACGTCTAGAAGCAAGAAAAATGAAGCCCTGCTTCATGAAAAAATTGAAGGCTCTGAAAAAATAAATATCCAACCAACATTATCAATCAGACCTGAGTAAACGAAAAGGTTGTAGGATTTTCTCCTACAACCTTTTCTTATTGTTACTTTGATAATTCGATTAATAGATCTCCTGTTTGAATCGCTTCTCCATTTGTCACATAAATATCCTTCACGATGCCTGAGAAAGGAGCTTGTACGGTTGTTTCCATCTTCATCGCTTCCGTGATCATGAGATGGTCTCCCCTTTCAACCTTTTCCCCTTTTTCTACAACAACCTTGATGACAGTTCCCGGCATCGTTGCTGCGATATGATGTTCGTTCTTCGGATCGGCTTTCGCCTTTGTAGCAACCGTCGCTTTGATGCTTTCATCCTTCACAACCACTTCACGGGGTTGGCCATTGAGTTCAAAATAGACGACTCGAGTTCCATCAGCCTGTGGCTGACCAACTGAAACAAGCTTAACAATTAACGTCTTACCTGTTTCGATCTCAACTTCGATCTCCTCGCCCAGTCTTAACCCATACAGGAAGGTTGGCGTATCTAACACGGAAACATCACCGAATTTTTCTACTGTAGCTAAGTACTCCTTAAAAACTTTAGGATAAAGAGCATAAGTGATACAATCGAAGCTTGTTACTGGTCTGCCTAAGTCCTTGTAAAGCTCAGCTTGGATCGCTTCAAAATCGACTGGCTCTAGAAGCTCACCTGGACGTACTGTAATCGGATCCTTTCCTTTCAGTATAATCCTTTGAAGTTCTTGAGGAAATCCTCCTGTTGGCTGGCCCAAGTAGCCTTCAAATAATTCTACAACAGAATCTGGAAAATCAAGAGTATTACCGCGCGCCATAATATCCTCTTCAGACAACTCATTTTGCACCATATAAAGAGCCATATCTCCTACTACCTTAGAGGATGGAGTTACTTTAACAATATCGCCAAACATTTGATTCACTCTGGCATACATTTCTTTTACTTCGTCCCATTTTTCACCGAGTCCTACCGCTTTGGCCTGTTGCTGTAAGTTACTATATTGCCCTCCAGGCATTTCATGCTGGTAGATCTCGGTATGAGGAGACATCATGCCACTTTCAAAATCCTGATAGTACTTTCTGACATCCTCCCAATAATGAGAAAGCTTCTCCAAACTGGCAATTTCAATGTTTGGCTTACGCTCTGTACCTTCAAGGGCATAATATAAGGAATTAGCACTTGGCTGTGACGTTAGACCGGCCATCGTACTTAGGGCTACATCGACAATATCCACACCTGCATCAATCGCTCTTGCATAGGTGTATATTCCGTTTCCACTCGTATCATGAGTATGCAGGTGAATAGGAATATTCACTGTTTCCTTAAGTTCTGAAATTAATGTATAAGCAGCCTGTGGCTTCAGAAGCCCTGCCATGTCTTTAATTCCTAGAATATGTGCTCCCTGCTGTTCAAGCTCACGGGCTAAATTCTTATAATAATTAAGATCATATTTGCTTCTAGTCGGATCAGAAATATCTCCCGTATAACAGATGGCGGCCTCGGCAATCTTTCCAGTCTGCCTTACTGCATCAATGGCAACCTCCATCCCTTTGACCCAGTTCAAGCTGTCGAAGATTCGGAAGACATCAATTCCCGCATGGACAGATTTTTCAACAAACTCGCGGATGACATTATCCGGATAATTCTTGTAGCCTACAGCATTTGAAGCCCGGAGCAGCATTTGTAGAAGGACGTTTGGCATCTGTTTTCTAACTGTTAGTAATCTTTCCCACGGATCTTCCTTCAAAAAGCGGTAGGCAACATCAAATGTTGCTCCTCCCCACATCTCAAAGCTGAACATTTCCGGAAGAAGCTTTGCTGTCTGTTCCGCAATATGCTTAATATCAGTCGTTCTTACCCTTGTCGCAAGCAAGGATTGGTGGGCATCCCGGAAGGTAGTATCTGTCAGCAATACCTTTTCCTGCGATTTCACCCATTCAACTAATCCATCCGCTCCTTTTTCATCAAGGATTTGCTTCGTTCCATTTTGGTAAGGAGTCCCTGGCTTTAATTTTGGAATTCTAGGAGTATCGAAAACTGGACGCTTTTTCTTCTCTATTCCAGGAAAGCCGTTCACCGTCACATTTGCAATATAGGTGAGCATCTTTGTTCCACGGTCTTTGCTCACTGGGAATAGGAATAGCTCTGGAGTCTTGTCGATAAATGATGTATCGTACTCTCCTGAACGAAACTTCTTGTGCTTAACTACATTAATCAAGAACGGAATATTCGTCTTAATGCCCCGAATCCGGAATTCTTGAAGATTTCTAACCATTTTGGATACCGCGTGCTCAAATGTTAGGGCATGTGTAGAAAGCTTAACGAGCAGGGAATCATAGTATGGTGTAATGATAGCACCTTGGAACCCATTTCCAGCATCAAGGCGAACACCAAAGCCTCCACCGCTGCGGTAGGCATTAATTCTTCCAGTATCCGGCATAAAGTTATTGAGCGGATCCTCTGTTGTCACACGAGACTGAATCGCATAGCCATGAATTTTGATGTCCTCTTGCTTCGGTATGCCAACCTCATCAGAATGAAGGGAATGACCCTCAGCAATGACGATTTGTGATTGAACAATATCTATGCCTGTGATCATTTCTGTGATCGTATGCTCCACCTGTACACGAGGGTTAACCTCAATGAAATAAAACTCCTCATTTGCCACCAAGAATTCAACTGTGCCCGCATTCAAATAATCGACGTTTTTCATCAGTCTGACTGCTGCTTCACAAATCTTCTCTCGAAGTTCAGTTGAAATAGAAACACATGGAGCAACCTCTACCACCTTTTGATGACGTCGCTGAACAGAGCAATCCCTTTCATAAAGGTGAACAATATTGCCAAATTCATCACCAATGATTTGTACCTCAATATGCTTTGGATTCTCGATGAATCTTTCCACATACACTTCATCATTACCGAATGCCGCTTTTGCCTCTGATTTAGCACGGTCATAGGACTCCTTCACTTCCCCAAGGCTTCTCACAATTCTCATCCCACGGCCACCACCGCCTAAGGAAGCCTTAATGATGATTGGGAATCCATATTTCTCCCCAAATTCCTCCACTTCACCCACATTCTTTACCGGTCCATCACTGCCAGGAATGACTGGAATGTTCGCAAGCTGGGCCTGTGTTCTTGCCTTGACCTTATCCCCAAACATATCAAGATGCTTTGATTTCGGACCTATAAAGATGATTCCTTCTTCTTCACATCTTCTAGCAAAATGGATATTCTCTGACAGGAATCCATATCCAGGGTGGATCGCATCGACATCACTAGCTTTAGCAATTTCTATGATTCCATCAATATCCAAGTAGGCATCGATTGGCTTTTTCCCTTCCCCTACTAAATAAGCTTCATCAGCCTTATAACGATGATAGGAGCCCGAATCTTCTTTTGAGTAAATAGCGACAGTACGAATATTGAGCTCCGTGCACGCTCTAAATACTCGAATGGCAATTTCTCCCCTGTTTGCAACTAATACTTTGTTGATTTTTCTAGCCATATGAAAACACCTCGTCTTTTTAAAAATAGTTTCGCTTGTGTTCACCATATTTCAAATAACACACTTAATATTTTAGTGATTTAAAGTATCATAGCACAAACTATAGTGAAAAATAAATTACTAATTTTTGAAATTTATATTTTTTACAAAAATATATTTTAACAGGTTATCGTTCAAACCCTCTCCGAAACTGCTTTGGTTTAGTATTCCATTGCTTTTTATCCTTTGATTTATATTTTTCTTCATAATTGACAAACATAGAGACATTAACCAATATCCCCATGGCAATGGACAATTGCAGTAAGGAGGAACCACCATAACTCACAAATGGTAATGGAATCCCCATTAATGGAAAAATCCCCGAAATTCCCGCTAAATTTATGAAGGTCTGAATACCGATCATACTTGATACACCTATAGCTAATAGAGAACCAAACGGGTCCTTCCCCTTCAATCCAATAAAAATTCCTTTGAGGACTATGAACGCAAGCGACAAGAGCACGAATAATACACCATAAATCCCCAATTCCTCCGCAATGACTGCCATGATAAAATCCGTGTGCGGTTCAGGCAAGTACCCTAGCTTCTGGACGCTTTGGCCAAGTCCAAGACCATTTACACCCCCGCTGCCAATTGCATAGAAGGAATTTATTAGTTGGTAACCACTACTATCGGCCACTCCATCGGCAAATGGGTTTAATAAAACCATAAATCGATCAAGGCGTTTTACAGAAAAGATCTTATCTGAGAAAAATAGGAGAATGGGAATAAACATTAAGGTGCCTAAAAAGGCGAGCTTTAAGATGCTTTTGAAATTCATCCCAGATGAAATGATAATGGTGCCGGAAATCAACACAATTATTGCTGCCGTTCCATAATCTGGCTGCAGAATAATCAGAAAGCAAGTTAGAATAATGAATACTAGAGGCGGTAGCACTCCTTTGTTGAATTGATTTATGTATGGTTGTTTCTTAGCATAAACCGCCGATAAATAAACGATGACGGCAACTTTTACAAACTCAGAGGGCTGAAGGCGCACGGGTCCAATATCATACCAGCTCAAAGCATTTCCAGCAACAGTCCCAAACTTAAATAATCCAATTAATGAAGCGAACGAAATCAACACAATGGCTACTAGCACTTTGTTATTTAAATAGAGCTTGTACGGAACGATGGCAAAGAATATGAATACAACTCCAGAAGCGAGTAGAAACAGTCTTTGCCTGACAAAATAGTGGTCACTTTCATATCCCCATTTTTGAATGGCCCACACACTGCTTGCACTATAGACCATCAGAAGCCCAAAAATAGCTAGGAGTACAACGGCAATGATTAATGAATAGTCATATGATTTTACAATTTTTTTTAACATGCTACCCTCGTCCCTATCTTCTTCATATGTATTGAAACCACCCATTCATTTATTTCACAAATAATATGTAAAAAACTCAAACGTTCGTTCGGAACGTTTGAGTTTTCCTATTTCTTATTTCTTTTGAGAAGCCTCATGCAGCGAAGAAAGTTCCCTCTCCAGCTTATCTAGGATAGCTTTTCCTTCCTTGTCCTCGATTAAACCGAGGCGAACAGCAAAATCTATTTCACGAGATAACCCAAACATTTGCGTATCTAACACTTCTTCGTATAGAGGACATTGAGGCATGGTCAAGTTATCCATCTGCACTTTAATCAGCTTTAATATTTTATCAGCGTCCGCCCTTAACAAGGCATTTGCTTTTTCACGATGATCCACTATCATTTCGGACGTCAACATTGATCCCCCCGTTTCCGAGCGATTATCCTATCTTTAAATTTTAACCTCATCAGGTGAAAAAAGCAAGAATAATAGGATGATGATAGACTGTTTTCCTATGGTTTTCCTTAGCTTCAGGATATGACAATTCTTTCGTTCTTCGCTATACTTAGGTCATAAAGGACATAGGGGGACTAGCATGGACAATATTATTTTGATTATAGGCAAGGTAAAATTTCCAATCACATTGGATCCAAGCGTATGGATATTTGATGATAGAAAACAGGATTTGCATTCATACTTTCATACGAAGGATGAAAAAAACAATCCACTTGAAGAATATACAAAATCCATTTCTAAGCATTGGGATCGGGAAATCGTAGAAGGAGCTGTCTTTCCCCCAACGCTAAAATCCGAAAAAAAGTTCCTAAAGGAAAAGCTTTTAACTGGGACCTTCTGTATTGGTTTTGAGCCATTTCTTAAAAATGCCGAAATCCAAGAGGATGCAGAGTATTTAGTGATTGAAACTAGAGATTCTGAGGTTAAAATTCCGATCGCTGAAGCGAATGAACTTGTGCTCGGATTCTCTAAAGATGGCAAACCTTTAACCGAAGATGGCCCTATCCATATTTATTTTGGTGATGGATCCAATTTTGAGGACCCAATCAAATTTGTTAAGGCTTTTCGTGTAGAGTAGATTCGAAATTTCCATCAGTTTGATACTGATGGATTTTTTATAATGGCTGTTTTCGCACGGATTGTGGTTCTGGAATGTCCCTAATACCGCCCATTCCACTTCATACTAGGCGAGCGATACGCATAGATTGAGCAGCGCTTTTCTCCGTTGATTCTACAGATAGACTGCATAAACAAGAGTTTTGTCTAATTATTTTTTGTTCAAAAGCAACAATGTTTGAGAAAAGAGCCTTTATAATAAATCTGCCGCAAGCTGTGCCAGACCAGATCGTTCCCCTTTAAAAAGCTTCACATGGCCAGAGATGGACTGGTTCTTAAACCTTTCCACCACATACGTAAGACCGTTATTATAGGCATCTAGATAGGGGTGGTCAATTTGTTCTGGATCCCCCATCAGGACAATTTTGCTTTTTTCTCCCACTCTCGTGAGAATCGTCTTGATCTCATGCTTCGTTAGATTCTGTGCCTCATCAATGATGATAAATTGTTCCGGAATGCTTCTCCCTCTAATATAGGTTAATGCCTCCACCTCGATCGAACCCATACCAGCTAAGATCGCATCCAGTTCTCCTGGTTTTTTTACGTTAAATAGGTATTCTAGATTATCATAGATTGGCTGCATCCACGGACGTAGCTTTTCCTCTTTTTCACCAGGTAAAAAGCCAAGATCCTTACCCACAGGTACGATTGGCCTTGCAACAAGAAGTTTTTTGTAATTGCCAAAATCCTCTGTCTGCATCAATCCCGCAGCTAACGCTAGTAATGTTTTTCCTGTACCCGCTTTACCAATTAATGTAACAAGCGACAAATCTCGTCGAAGCAGCAGTTCGATTGCCATCGATTGCTGAACATTTCTAGACCGAATCCCCCAAATATGATCTTGCTCAAAGACGAGCTTTTTGACGAGTATTCCTTGCTGATCTACCATACCAATTGCAGAAGCAGATGAGCCGAGAGAGTCTTTCATCAGCACAAATTGATTGGGATAAAGAGGATTGCTGTTTGGAAATTCAGTTAAAGGAATTTCTTTTTTTTCATAAAACCGATTTAATAATGCAATATCAACAAATTGCTCGACAATTCCAGTATAAATATGGTCATTTTCCACCACTCGATCACTTAGAAAATCTTCCGAATAAAGTCCGATGGCATCCGCCTTTACGCGAACAAGAGCATCCTTGCTAACGAGGATAACACGTCTACCATCCTTTTTAGTTTCTTCCTCTAGGGAGAGGTTTTTGGCAACAGCAAGTATTCGATTATCATTTGTCTTTTCCACAAAAATATCCTGCAGTTGCTGAAAGGACCGATGATTTAATTCAATGCGCAAGGCTCCTCCATTTTCAAGGGGAATTTTTTCATGAAGCTTTCCGGTCTGTCTTAGACCGTCAATGAGTCTTGATACTTGTCTTGCGTTCCTGCCGATTTCATCCATATTACGCTTCTTTGAATCCACTTCTTCCAATACAACTGCTGGAATGACCACTTCATTATCTTCAAATGAGAATATGGAATATGGGTCCTGCAACAAGACATTTGTATCTAACACATATATTTTCGTCAAGTCTTTGCCTCCTACGCCTTTTTGGTCTTTTTTTCTTATTTCTAACCGTTGGATAGGTTTTAGCTTTTGTAAAATATATGTTTTCTCGAATAAAGATAGAAGAAGTTTTACACAATAATCATAACGAACCCGAATGAATGATGATTTTCTGCATGCCCAATATTTTTGGAGGTGACAACATGAGAAAATGGCTGAACATTATTTTAATATTAAGTCTTGTTTCAGGTTGTGGAATGACGAATAACAATAACGAAGCAGAAGAGGGTGCTGGAAATCAGCAGCAAATCATCCATGTAAAGAACAGCACAATTCAAAATGTCGACCGAAAAAGCGGTCAAGAAATTTCACAGCATCTTGTCGATTTAGCGACGAGTATTCCAAATGTCAATGATGCGACCGCTGTTGTATTAGGAAATTATGCCCTTGTAGGGATTGATGTAAAGGAGGACATCGAGCGCTCTCAAGTTGGAGCGATCAAATATTCTGTCGCAGAGAGCTTGAAAAAAGATCCTTACGGTGCCCGTGCAGTTGTAATTGCGGACCCAGATATGACAGCACGAATTAGAGAGGTAGCTAATGATATTCGTGACGGAAAACCAGTTGCCGGGATTATGAATGAGCTTGCCGATATATCCGGTAGATTAATGCCTGAAGTACCTGCTGATTTGGTTGATCCGAATCCTAGGGAACATACAGTAGATAAAGCCAAGAACAAATTAAACGAGACTGAAACAAAACAGTTGGAGAAGCAGCAGAAAAAACAGTCCAATCATCATCTTGATTAGAAATTACATCATGAGAAGCTCTGTTCTGGCAGATGAAGCTTAGTCACTTATGTGACTAAGCCTTTTTCATCGCTTCCATTACCTGCCTGTCAAGACGCGCTGCCGCTTCCAGGTCATAGGTCTTGTCATACTTAGGTTCGACAATGATTTTCGATCCATAAAACATCACATCTCTTACTTCCTGGACCTTTATCGAAACTAAAGCAAGCTTTAACGGAATCCCTTCAATTTTCTCACTTACAAGGGACGCCTCACCACTTATGGAATATGTACTTTCATTCGCAATAATGTTCACAACCACTTGGTTGTTTTCCTGGATGTTCTGGATGATTCTTGAACGATTGTCTACAGCGAAAATGATCGTTCGTTCATCCCTTGCATAAATCCATGAAATCGCACTAACATTTGGTCCTCCGGTCTCAAAATCAACGGTTGCAAGTGTAACGAATCGTTCCTTTTGAAGCTCATCAAACAATGGTTTGATTAAGATGGGCTCAACACGATTGGCCATAATGCATCCCCCCTAAAATCTGCATCTACTAGATATATACAATGTTACCACAATTTTCGCCTAAAATTTCTATCCTATAGCATATTTATACTATTCCTTATTTTGATGATTTAATCCCACCATTCAAAGACATTTATCCGATGGAATGATATACTAAAGCAATGAAACAAGTTAAGAGGTGTAATGATGAGAGTCAAATGTGTCATTTGTGATCAAATTGAAACCCTTGAGGATGATTCATTTCAAGCAAAAAGATTGCGAAATCGTCCTATTCATACATTCATGTGCAAAAAATGCGAAGCTAGAATTACGGAAAAAACCCAAGCGCGAATCGCCACAGGAAATTTTCGGCTATACCGTTCCGCAACGGAGGAAGATGATTGGTAAGCCAACCAGTGACAAAAAATCCGCTCTACGTGAGAGCGGATTTTTCATGTTTTAGCTGTTTCACAAAAGTAGCAGTTAGGCAAATTTTTTTATTCGCTAAAGTTTCGATATTTCTCAGGCTCTTTCTGAATCTGCTTCAGCATGACTTCAATCAATTCCCGAGGGAATCTCTGCTTTTTTCTTTCTCCCTTTTGGTCGTATTCCACATAGTACATTTCCTCATCTGTTGTCACTTCGATATTCGTCAAATGATGGTTGTCCAATAAAATATCATAGAACATTTTTTCGGTTTCAACCGCCGCCGTATCATCTGGGCGCTTGTCAATAACCACCTTAATCGTCAACCAATTATAAAGTGCATCCTGTAATGAGTTCATACTGTTCCCCTTTACGCTTCTTTTCCTTGCTGCTTTCTCTCTTGCTTGAGACGAATTTTGTAAATAATAAGGATAAGCGCTGCGACCATTAGCCCCTCAATAATTGGTAAGCCAACGGCAAATAATGAGAGGATGGTACATCCAAAAATCAAAAAGCTATATATGACAATATTTTTTAACAGGGAAAGCTTTCGAGCAAATCCTAATTTAAACACGATGATTGATAGGATCACCACCGTAATGTATAGAAGCCACATACCTACTTCTGGATTTTCGCGGACATTATATAGTTCTGCAAAAAAAGTCATATTATTAATATCCATACTCCGATCCTCCCATTAACAACGCACTAGTTCATCTCTGCATATTTCTTCTTCTTCGCCACTCTTTCCCGCTCACTCTTATCAAGAATTTTCTTGCGGAGGCGAATCGATTGTGGGGTTACCTCACAATACTCATCCTCGTTCAAGTACTCTAGAGATTCCTCTAATGTCATGATTCTTGGTTTTTTCATCACTGCGGTTTGATCCTTTGTGGCCGAACGAACGTTTGTTGCATGCTTTACTTTGGTGATATTTACGGTGATGTCATTCTCTCGATTATGCTCACCAACAATCATTCCCTCATAAATTTCCGTTCCCGCATCCACGAAGATAACGCCACGGTCCTCCACCTGCATAATGCCGTAGGTTGATGCTTTCCCCGTTTCCATCGAAACGAGAACTCCTTGTCTGCGTCCTCCAACCTGTCCTTGTGCCATTGGTTGATAGCTATCAAAGCTATGATTAATGATTCCATAACCACGTGTTAAGGTCAAGAATTCAGTCGTATAACCGATTAATCCTCGAGCAGGTACCATGAAAATCAATCTTACTTGACCAGACCCGTTATTAATCATATCAAGAAGATCACCCTTGCGAGCACCCATGGACTCCATAATGGCTCCGGTATTCTCTTCGGGTACATCGATTTGTACGCGTTCAACTGGTTCACAGCGAACTCCATCGATTTCCTTCACAATAACCTCAGGCTTACTAACCTGCAGCTCATAGCCTTCACGACGCATATTTTCAATCAAAATGGATAGATGCAATTCACCACGACCAGATACAATCCAAGCATCTGGAGAATCGGTGTTCTCAACGCGCAAGCTTACATCCGTCTGCAGCTGTGCACGTAATCTTTCTTCGATTTTTCTCGCCGTAACAAATTTTCCTTCCCGACCGGCAAAAGGACTGTTGTTCACAAGAAACGTCATTTGAAGGGTTGGTTCGTCAATTCGAAGAACTGGTAGAGCCTCTTGATGCTCAATTGGGCAAACCGTTTCCCCTACATTGATATCTTCCATTCCTGATACGGCCACTAAATCTCCCGCATAGGCTTCCTGCACTTCCTCACGCTTCAGCCCAAAGAAGCCGAATATTTTTGTAACCCGGAACTGCTTCACAGATCCATCTAGCTTCATAAGAGCAACTTGCTGTCCTGCCTTCATTGTACCACGGAATACTCTTCCGATCCCAATTCTTCCAACATAGTCATTGTAATCCAATAATGCTACCTGGAACTGAAGTGGTTCTTCTTTATTATCAATCGGTGCTGGAATTTGCTCCACAATCGTATCATACAGCACCTGCATATTTTCATCCTGTTTCTCAGGGTCTAAGCTTGCCGTACCATTAATTCCCGAAGCATAAACCACTGGAAACTCCAGCTGTTCCTCATTCGCATCCAATTCAATGAATAAATCTAGTACTTCATCTACAACTTCCTGTGGCCGAGCAAAGTCACGATCTATTTTATTCACGACGACAATTGGCGTTAAATTTTGCTCTAATGCTTTTTTTAATACAAAACGGGTTTGTGGCATACAGCCTTCATAGGCATCGACTACGAGTAAAACGCCATCCACCATTTTCATAATTCGTTCCACTTCACCGCCAAAATCGGCATGCCCAGGAGTATCCAAAATATTTATCTTCGTATTTTTATATTGAATCGCTGTGTTTTTCGCTAAAATCGTAATCCCACGTTCTCTTTCAATATCACCTGAGTCCATAGCTCTTTCTTCCACATGTTCATTCGAACGGAAGGTACCAGATTGTCTCAACAATTGGTCTACTAACGTTGTTTTTCCATGATCAACGTGAGCAATAATAGCGATGTTGCGTATATCCTCTCTGATCTTCAAAAATTCCACTCCTACCTTTATTCATCTAGGCCCTATTTTCACACATGCGAAAATTGCCCACTTCTTAGATGTAGTATTATTTTGTAGTCTAACTGAAATATTATAACACAAATGAGGTAGAAACTTAAAAGCTTTTTATGTAAAATAATTATTGGATGAAAAAATTTTGAGAACTCGGTGGAATCAAGGGGGAATATGATGAGGGGAATAAAATGGCCATTCTTATGCTTAGCATTAGCAGCTACCCTCTCCATGATGGGGATAGGTATTGCCATTGGGGTTCGAAGCCCCCTTTGGATTGCTGTAACGCTTTTTGCCTTTATTAGCGTGATGGGGTTGGGCTTTATGACCAAGAGGAAAATGCGAGAAAAAGGAAATCTATAGAACCGGGCAGCTGCCCGGTTTCGCATTTATACTATATTTTACCGTAAAGATAGTTCTTAAGTATTTGTTCGTGCAGACCTGGCCTAGAGATAAATATCGTATTTTGTTCAAGAAGCTGTATCGGTTCACCTTTTAATGTGCTAGCGACTCCTCCTACCTCTTCGATGAGGATTAACCCCGCCGCAAAATCCCAAGGAGATAATCTTAACGTCATATAAGCATCCAATCTCCCAGCCGCTACCTGTGCAATTTCAATCGCTGCCGAACCGTAAGACCTTGTCCCCCTTACATCACGTACAAGAGCCCCCAATATCGACGGATCTATTCTTCGATTTGGTGTTACCCATGTAGCATTTAGACCGATTATAGCCTCCGAAATGTTGACACTCGTCAGTTTGGGCAATGGTACCCCGTTAAAAAACGCCCCTTTTCCTTTTAATGCATAATAAAGCTCATCTTGCACGACATCATAGATTAATCCGATCTTCCCTACCCCGTCCTCATATATTCCGATCGAGATTGCAAAATTACGATGTTGGTGAATAAAGTTCATAGTTCCATCAATGGGGTCAATAATCCAAACGATTCCTTTAAGCTCTTCCAATCGATCCCCGTTTCCTTCTTCCCCTAAGACTCGATGCTTTGGATATTTTTCCTTAATCTTAGCAATAAAGAATTTCTCTGTGTCCTTATCGATATTCGTTACTAAATCATTTGCATTGGTTTTTGTTTCTATACTTAAGGTTGTTTGAAAGGACTGTACAATCCGCTCTCCAGCTTCCTTTATCCAAGTTGTTGCATTGGTTAAAATTTCGTTTTCCTTCACCCTTTATCAGCTTCCTATCCTCGTATACTCAAGCTTTTATCTTAGCGTAATAGAAATGGGAAAATGGTTCAACTAATTTTACTTTTCCCACTTCAAAAAATAAAAAACGAACACCTAATTTTTCTAGGAGTTCGCTTTAAGAAGAATTGAACACAAAACTCATGATCACCATATTTCAGTTCTCCCTGCCAATATTATAATGCCTTAAGCCTTAATAATTCCGTTCTAATTTTTTCAAGCTTTTCTTTGCTTTTCGCTTTTTGGATTTCATTCTTTTCCATCATTGCATCGAACAATGTTAACAATTCATAATCCATCTCCATCCTTAATACTGCCTTACGTTCCTTTTCAAAATCTCTTTTTCGCAGCGTATTCATTAATTGTTTCATTTTTCCCACTCCTTTCCATTAATCTCATGGTCTCATTCATTTTTTTATATCATATGAGCGCTTTTCTTCAGTTGTAACAAATTTGTGCCTTTGCCTAATTTTGACAAAAAACCTGATAAAAGCCGGTATGTTTTCCGTTTTTTCCTGTATATGCTACAATATTTGACAAAGGGATAAGGAGGATTAGAATGACTTTTGTAGGCTTTACGAATACGGATTTTAATGTATTTAAAATAGATGGGTTCGAAAGTAGAATGGATGCATTGAAGGCAAATATTCGACCAAAGCTTGAAGCATTAGGCGAACATTTCGCTCCAACATTGTCTTCATTAACCGGCATGGAAATGTTTGCTCATGTTGCGAAACACGCAAGAAGAACGGTTAACCCTCCAAATGATACATGGGTTGCCTTTTCTAGCAATCCAAGAGGGTATAAAATGCTGCCGCACTTCCAAATTGGGCTCTGGGAGACTCATGTCTTTATTTGGTTTGCGATGATTTACGAGGCGACGAATAAGGTGGAATTGGGGAAGAAATTAGCGGCAGAGCTTGATTTCATCTATCAATCAACAAATCCTGATTTTGTTTGGTCTGGTGATCACATGAAGCCCGATGCTCATTTGCATAGTCAAATGTCCAAGGAAGAATTACAGTCACTTTTTGAGCGGCTACAATCGGTCAAGAAGGCAGAAATCCTCTGCGGATACCACATTCCAAGAGAAAAGGCTGTGACCATGTCCGCTGAAGAATTTATGGCTACAGTAGATCGTGTATTTAAACAATTACTACCCTTATATAAGCTTGCTTAAACGTTTAATGCCAATAAGAATGTAAAAACCCTCTAGGCAGAGGGCTTTTACATTCTTATTTTCGTATTGGCATCGGCATCCTTCGCTTTTTTCATGACTCTGTAGATCGAATAGCCACTGGTTTCCTCAAATTCATGATCAAGCTTTTTTTCCTCTGCTTTGCTCGGAACAATTTCTTTAAAGCGGCGATAAGCGCTCATTAAGACTTCGCGATCGATGCCTTTTTCGTAGGCTGCTTCCACCTTTTCAAAAAAATGTACGACATCCACGATTTCCTCTGTCGTCCAATGATAGTCAATTGGGTATTGATATTCCATTTTTTCACCTGCTTAATTGATTATTTTGCACTTTTCATGTGTATTTTCCTCTTACCTTCAAAAACTAATCTTGAAGTCTAAATTCTATATCTATGCAGAGAAAATGAATAGTGCTATAATTCTTTTGTTTTATGCTACTTTATATGAACAAAATTATCTTGTAAAGAGGTGTTAGGAGAATTTGTCGCAATTAGAAACGCCGCTCTTTAGCGGACTTGTTGAACATGCAAAAAAAAATCCGATCCAATTTCACATTCCAGGACATAAAAAAGGGGCAGGAATGGATTCGGATTTCAGAGATTTTGTTGGGGGCAATGCTTTATCAATTGATCTGATAAACATTGGTCCATTGGATGATTTGCACGCTCCGAAAGGAATCATTAAGCAGGCACAGGATTTGGCTGCAGAGGCCTTTGGGGCTGACCATACATTTTTTTCTGTCCAAGGAACAAGCGGTGCTATTATGACAATGGTTATGGCCGTGTGTGGACCCGGAGATAAAATTATCGTTCCACGCAACGTTCATAAGTCGGTTATGTCTGCGATTATTTTCTCTGGAGCTATTCCTGTTTTTATCCATCCAGAGGTTGATGTAGAGCTTGGAATCTCCCATGGCATTACAACACATGCGGTGGAGAAGGCATTAAGTCAGAATCCAGATGCTAAAGGACTCCTGGTGATTAACCCAACCTATTTCGGCATATCCGCTGATCTCAAAAAAATCGTAGAAATCGCTCATTCTTATCATGTCCCCGTCTTAGTCGATGAGGCACATGGTGTTCATATCCATTTTCACGATAGCCTGCCGTTATCTGCGATGCAGGCGGGCGCAGACATGGCTGCTACGAGTGTTCACAAGCTCGGAGGCTCTATGACACAAAGCTCGATCCTAAATGTCAAGGAAGGGCTTGTCTCTCCAAAAAGAGTTCAGTCCATTCTGAGCATGCTTACAACGACTTCAACCTCCTACCTCCTGCTTGCATCTCTTGATGTAGCAAGGAAGCAGCTTGCAACAAAAGGTCATGAATTAATTGAGCGAACAATTGAGCTTGCTCAGAATATGAGAAGAGAAATCAATCAGATCGATTATTTGTACTGTGTCGGTGAAGAAATCCTTGAAACAGAGGCTGCCTATGATTACGATCCGACTAAATTAATCATCTCCGTGAAGGAGCTTGGTCTAACTGGATACGAAGTCGAAAAATGGTTAAGAGGAATGTACAATATTGAGGTTGAACTATCTGATTTATATAATATTCTGTGCATCATCACACCAGGAGACACACATAAAGAGGCGGATATCTTATTAGAAGCTCTCAGAGATCTCTCAAAAATGCGGACCGAAAAGAAAGAGCAAGCACAAACAAAGGTTCTCTTGCCAGAGATCCCCTTGCTCGCTCTAACACCAAGGGATGCTTTTTATGCGGAGACTGAGCTGGTCCCTTTTGATGAGTCTGAAGGAAGGATTATTGCGGAGTTTATTATGGTGTACCCGCCAGGGATCCCTATTTTTATCCCAGGGGAAATCGTCACAAAAGAAAATCTCCTCTACATTAAGAAAAATATTGAAGCTGGATTACCTGTACAAGGACCGGAAAATTTCGATGCAAGAATGCTCCGTGTCATCAAAGAATATAAAGCAATTAGATAAAAATCGGCCGCTATGGCCGATTTTTTGTTTGCGGATTGGGATGAGTTGGTCATACCTTTACGAGAAAAAAACCAAATGTGTTATACAATTTATGCTTGATTTTCGAATAATGTTATATTATTATGTAATTAAAGATTATTAAACGCTTTCAAGTCATCATGCAAGATAACCTAACACAAAGGAGAAATGAAAGATGGGTACAATCGTTTGCCAAACATGTGAGTCAACAATTGATCATTATGAAGATGAAAAGGTAACAGTTCTTTACGCAAAATGCAGCTGCTGCCACCCAACAAACGAAGAAAAATAATCTTATCGCATAATAATAACGAGCATACTCTAATGAGTATGCTCTTCTTTTGTCCACTTCCTTTTATTCATACTGAGGTTCAAAGGGCAGAATTGGCAAAGCAGTTTTGAAGAATTCAATTAAATCAATGGCTTGCTGCTCGTCTTGAATCCGAAAAGCAGATTGGATATACTCGATATCTTCGAGGTCTTTTGGGTCGAGGAGTGTAGAGCGGCCAGTTTGCATACAAATGACAAGAGGTTTGCCAAAAAACAAACTTGTGTAAACAATGCCAAAATCATAGCGGGTGGACTCAGTTGTAAATCCCACAAAGCGAACCTTTGACTTTTCTTCCTCATCATATAATTTTTCAAATAGATCCATATGGAGCCTCCTTTTTATTTTAATTTTTAGAATTTTATTATAATTTATTTCGACATATTATTCAATGACTTTCATTAATATGTCATATAATTGCCATAACCTAATCTTCGAGAAAAAGTCCTCATTTATGCTACTTATTTATGCAAAGTGGATTTTTCACTCTGATTGTTGTCACTTCTTTTAAAACTTTGATAGAATAGAATAGAAACAAAGGTGGGTTATTTTGCAAAAGTATGTTAGAAATGGGGGAAGTTTCAATGCCAAGCAATGCTTACATAAAACTCGTTCCTGAATCGGAAAAGGAAAGCGTTACCACAGAAGATGTGATAGAGCTATTCCATTATTATAAAGACATTACAGGTAAAACAGGCATGCAGGTAGATTGGGAGTACAAGGAAGCATCCTTTCCTTATGAAATTATCGAAAAACCAGAGGGAAAGGGAAAATGGTTCTATTTAAAGTCCCACGAAAATAACTACAATATCATTCTACTCGGTGTTGATAAAGAAAAACTCACCGATGACGATGGAACAGAACGCGAGCAGGCCTACATTCAGATTACCCTTCCAGAGACCTCAACATTTGGGGATAAAGGGAAAGCAAATGAATTCTGCAAGTTCCTTGCCAAGAAGCTTAAAGGAGAGCTTCATCTTTTCAATGGCAGAATCATGTACTATTATCCAAGGAAATAAACGAAAAGGACGGCAAAGCTGTCCTTTTCGCTTATTTATTCTATTGTTCTAATAAGATTCGGATCCACCATTTCAAATCCTTTTGCTTGAATTCCTTTTACGATATCTGCAAGAGCTTCATTTGTCCAAGCCCGATCGTGCATAAGTAAATTGGCACCATTTTTGAGAAAGGGGGTATTAACCATAATATCCGCTAATGCTTCCTTGGATTGATAATCCTTCTCCCAATCATAGCCATAGGTCCAATTCATCAAAATCATTTTCTCATCAGCGACAACCTTTCTTGAGACATCTGTATTCACCCCAAAAGGTGCTCGAAAGAATTTTGGCCTTTCACCAATTATTTCTTCAACTCGATCATTTACAGATATAATCTCTTGGATTTGCTCCTCTTCATTTAAGTCCTTTAAATTACGATGTGAATAGGTGTGATTTCCGATTGGAAACCCTAGATTATGAATTTCCTTTAAAACATTGGCCTCTTCCTCTGTATCAAGAAAATGGCCATTGACGAAGAAAATTGCTTTCACTCCTAACCCGCTCAGGGTATGGGCCATTTCTAAAGCATGCTTATCAGGCGCATCATCAACCGTTAGCAAGACAATATGCGCATCTGCGTCTCCAATCGGTACCACAGACCAATTTTTTTGATTGATTTCATAAAGTGGTTCTATCTTTGTAACTTCCGTAACGACGGTCTCAGCCTCCTGCTTCGTTTCATCATCCTTGACCACCTGTTGTTCTTGAACCTTACTGGCAGGCTCACTTGTCTTTTCCTTTTTCTCTTCCTTGGACTGTATGTTGCTGCAGCCAGCCATTAGTGCAATTAGAGATAAGACGATAAGCAATTTTTTCAATCTAGTCACTCCTACATATTCAGCTAGTTATCTCCTCTATTGTATTAGAAAATAATAGCCATCGACTAGATAAAATTTAAAATGGTATGAATAAATGTATAAATAACTAGGCTTGACAAGGTGAGAATGAACGTTTTTCTTAAAGAGCGGACTATAGTATTTGCTGAAATGATCGCAATATAGAGAAATACGCAAAACATGAGAAAATTATATAAGCCCTGGTCATGCTTCGATAGCCATTCAATAAGCGTATAACCACTCCATATCATTAACTGAATTACCAAAACAATATAATTCTTCATCGAGCAACCACCTAATTTAAAGATTAATTCATTCTATGATAAAAAGAAGGTTGATATTTTTCATTTGTGTAACATTTAGGTGACATTGAATGTTTAAAAAATTCTCTATGATAAGATAGAAAGTAATGGTTCTCGGTAGTAATATATGAAAAGTGAGGCTATAAGATGAGAGTCTTACCGGTTATCATGATAATTCTGTCTCTTGTAACGGCTTGCCAGCATTCAGAGGATGCAAATCTTCAGTTTGAGAGGAACATAAAACAAGTTGTATTTTTATCCAATGAATCTAAGACAGCGGATCTTCAAATTGAAGCTCCATATTATGATGCCATTATTGAACTGAGACAACAGTTTCCAGAGGAATTTCGAAATATGAAGACGATGTCTCCCAATAAAGCAGGGGAGCATTTATCTGTACTTAAAGGAACGGATTGCCCAGCTCTCATTGTCGTTTACAATGAGAAGATTGTGGCTAAGGTTGATGGTGAGAATACAAAAGAGGATATCATTCAACCTATAACGGCTGCTCTATCAAATTAGGACCGCTTTTAACTATACTAGAGAAAAACAAAAGTCCTCTCTCATTTGTGCGAGAAAGGACTTTTGTTTGTTTATTTTACGATATGAATTGGGCTGCCAAGAGCAACCTCTGCTGCTTCCATTGTAATTTCTCCAAGAGTTGGATGAGCATGAATGGTTAAGGCTAAATCCTCTGCAGTCATGCCTGCTTCAATCGCTAGGCCTAATTCAGCAATCATGTCTGAAGCGCTTGGTCCGGCAATTTGTGCACCAATAACTAATCCATCCTCTTTGCGAGTAACAAGCTTTAAGAAGCCATCTGTGCTATTTAATGACAAAGCACGTCCATTGGCTGCAAATGGGAATTTCGCAGCTGCAACTTCGATTCCCTCTTCTTTTGCTTGAGCTTCTGTGTAGCCAACTGATGCAAGCTCTGGATCAGAGAAAACAACTGCTGGAATTCCAATATAATCAATTTGTGAATTATGTCCAGAAATGGCTTCAGCAGCAATTTTTCCTTCATAAGAGGCTTTATGTGCTAACTGTGGACCTGCAACGATATCCCCAATCGCATAAATATTAGGGACATTTGTCCGGCATTGCTTATCAATCGCAATTAGACCGCGATCTGAAAGCTCAATACCAGCCTGTTCAAGACCCATTTCATCTGTGTTAGGACGACGACCAACCGTAACAAGAACATAGTCTGCCTCGATAGATTTCTCCTCACCTTTTGCTTCATACGTAACAACGACGCCGTCTTCTTTCTCTACGACACCTTTTGCCATTGCATTTGTTACGATTTCTGCACCTTTTTTCTTCAGGTTACGTGAAACAAGGGAAGACATTTGCTTTTCAAACGCACCAGCAAAAAGCTCTGCGCTACCTTCAAGAATGGTTACTTCAGTTCCAAAGTTAGCATAAGCTGTACCTAGCTCAACCCCGATTACACCGCCACCAATAATGACTAGTTTCTTAGGAATTTCCGGTAAGCTTAAGGCACCAGTTGAGTTAATCACACGGTTAGAATATTTAAAGGTTGGTAGCTCGATTGGACGAGAACCTGTAGCAATAATTGCATTCTTAAAGGTATAGGTTTGTGCTGAGCTTTCCGTCATTACACGCAATGTGTTTGCATCGACGAAATATGCTTCACCACTAACAATATCCACTTTATTTCCTTTTAATAATCCTTCTACACCGCCAGTTAATTTCTTAACTACGCTGCCCTTCCATTCTTGAACCTTCGAAAAGTCGACTTTCACATTCTCAGCCGTGATTCCCATCGCAGCTGATTCTTTTGCAGTTTCATAACGGTGTCCGGCAGCGATTAGTGCCTTAGAGGGAATACATCCAACATTTAGACAAACTCCACCTAAAGTTCCTTTTTCAACAATGGTTACCTTTTGTCCTAATTGTGCGGCACGAATGGCTGCCACATATCCCCCAGGACCTGCTCCAATTACAATTGTATCTGTCTCAATAGGAAAATCTCCAACTACCATTTATTACGCCTCCATTAGCATTAATTCTGGGTCATTTAATAAGCGCTTGATGTGATTTAATGCATTTTGAGCAGTCGCACCATCGATCATTCGATGATCAAAGCTTAGTGAAACAGCAAGGACTGGAGCGGCTACAATTTCACCATCTTTAACGATTGGCTTTTCTGCAATGCGGCCGATTCCAAGGATAGCTACCTCAGGGTGATTAATAACTGGTGTGAACCACTGGCCACCTGCGGAACCAATATTAGAAATCGTACAAGATGCGCCCTTCATTTCATCTGGAGCTAATTTTCCATCACGTGCTTTTGCAGCAAGTTCATTAATTTCCTGAGAAATGGCAAAAATAGATTTGCGGTCAGCATCCTTTACAACAGGAACTAGTAAGCCTCTATCCGTATCTGCTGCAATTCCAATATTGTAATAATGCTTATGAATAATTTCATTTGTTGCGTCATCTAGTGATGTGTTGAACACTGGATATTCACGTAATGCACTTGTTAGAGCCTTCACAACATATGGAAGGAATGTAAGTTTAATTCCCTTACTTGCAGCAACTTCCTTGTATTTCTTACGGCTAGCAACAAGCTTGGTTACATCCACTTCATCCATTAAAGTAACATGTGGAGCTGTATGCTTGGAGTTCACCATTGCCTTCGCAATCGCTTTTCTAATTCCACTCATCTTCTCACGAGTTTCAGGATATTGTCCTGCTGGGATTGCTGCAGCAGCTGGCTTTGTCTCCTCGGCTTTTGTCTCTGCGACAGCAGCAGGGGCCTCTTGTTGTTGAGCAACATTTCCTCCACTTAAGAAGGCATCGATATCCTCTTTTAAGATGCGGCCATTATTGCCCGAGCCTTGAACCTGATGAATATCGATCCCTTTATCACGCGCATACTTACGAACAGAAGGCATCGCAATAATACGACGATTTGGATCTACCGCTTCCGCTGCAGGGGTAGCTGCATTTTCCACTGATTCTGCTTGTGGCGCTTCTTCAGCAGCCTGTGGAGTCTCTTCACCTTCGTCTCCTTTGAACTTCAGGTCCTCATAACCCGGTGCATCAAACGTAATAAGCACTTGTCCAACGGTTGCAACCGTACCTTCAGAAACTAGAACCTCGATTACTGATCCTTCAACTGGTGAAGGGATTTCGACAACAGCTTTATCGTTTTGAACTTCACATAAAACATCATCTTCTTGAACCTTGTCCCCTGGTTTTACAAACCATTTAACGATTTCGCCTTCATGGATACCCTCACCAATATCAGGCAATCTAAATTGGAATGCCATTGATTCATCCTCCTATATTGTTCATGTTGTCAAATGTCCGATCAAGTTTAAGGGCAAATGGAAAAACCATTTCCCTTATCCGATCGATTTTGAATGGTATTCTTAGAAATTAAGTACTTTCTTACTCGTCTCAATAATATCTTTAAAATTAGGAAGCCACACAGATTCTGCTTGTGGGAATGCAAAAACAGTATCTGGAGCTGTTACACGCAATACTGGTGCTTCTAAACTTAGAATTGCACGATCGTTAATTTCGGCAACAACATTCGCTGCTACTCCTGCTTGTTTTTGTGCTTCTTGAACAACAACCGCACGGCCCGTTTTTTCAACAGAAGCAATGATCGTTTCAATATCAAGCGGACTCACAGTACGTAAATCAACAACCTCAACAGAGAATCCTTCTTTTTCTAATTCTTCGGCTGCTTTCAGTGATTCATGGACCATAGCACCGTAAGTGATGATCGATAAATCAGAACCTTCACGCTTCACTTCTGCTTTTCCAAGAGGAATCGTGTACTCGCCTTCAGGTACCTCTTGGCGGAAGGAACGGTATAGTTTCATATGCTCAAGGAAAATAACCGGGTCATTATCGCGAATGGCAGAAATTAATAAGCCCTTCGCATCGTAAGGAGTTGAGGGAATAACAACCTTTAATCCTGGTTGCTGTGCCATTAAACCTTCTAAGCTATCGGCATGCATCTCTGGTGTGTGAACACCACCACCAAATGGTGAACGAATCGTCACAGGTGCATTATAGCGCCCACCAGAACGGTAACGCATACGTGCTAATTGGCCAGAAATAGAGTCCATTACTTCATAGACGAAACCAAAGAATTGAATTTCTGGTACTGGACGGAAGCCCTGTAAGCTTAGCCCAACTGCTAATCCACCAATTCCTGACTCAGCTAGTGGCGTATCAAATACACGGTCCTCACCGAACTCTGCTTGAAGACCTTCAGTTGCACGGAATACACCACCGTTTACGCCAACATCTTCTCCGAAAATTAATACGTTCGGATCATTTCGTAATTCTGTGCGTAACGCATCCGTGATTGCTTGAATCATTGTCATTTGCGCCATAGCTTACTTCGACTCCTTCTCTTGATAAATTTCATATTGCTCCTGTAGGTTATATGGGAGCTCCTCATGCATGATGGAAATTAAATCCGTAACCTTCTGCTTAGGAATATTATCTGCTTCTTTAATCGCAGCTTTTATATCTTCTTTTGCTTTTTCAATTGTTTCGTTTTCCATTTCTTCATTCCATAGACCTTTTTTCTCTAGGAACTTACGGAATCGAACAAGTGGATCCTTCTTTTCCCACTCATTATCCAAATCGGAAGTACGGTAGCGAGTTGGGTCATCCCCAGCCATTGTATGTGGACCATAGCGATAAGTCATGGTCTCAATCAAGGTTGGTCCTTCTCCATTAAGCGCACGCTCACGAGCATCTTTAACTGCAGCATATACTGCTAATGGATCCATACCATCTACTTGAACTCCAGGAATTCCAGCTGCAACGGCTTTTTGTGCTAGAGTCTTAGCTGCTGTTTGCTTTTCACGCGGGGTTGAAATTGCAAATTGGTTATTCTGAACGATAAAGATCGCAGGAGCTTTATAAGCACCAGCAAAGTTAATTCCTTCATAGAAGTCACCTTGTGATGTTCCGCCGTCACCCGTATATGTAACAGCAACAGCCTTCTGACCCCTCTTCTTCATTCCAAGAGCAACACCAGCCGCTTGTACATACTGAGCACCAATAATAATTTGCGGTGGAAGTACATTTACTCCCTCAGGGATATCTCCACCTTTGAAATGTCCTCTAGACCATAAGAATGCCTGAGAAAGTGGAAGTCCATGCCAGATGATCTGTGGCACATCACGGTAACCTGGAAGAATGAAATCCTCTTTTTCAAGAGCAAAATGAGAAGCAAGCTGGGAAGCCTCTTGTCCAGCAGTTGGTGCATAGAAGCCTAAACGTCCCTGTCTATTTAAAGAAATGGAGCGTTGATCGAGAATTCTCGTATAAACCATGCGCTTCATCAATTCTTGAAGCTGTTCTTCACTGATATCAGGCATAGCCGATTCGTTAACGACCTCACCCTCCTCATTTAATACCTGAATCGTTTGAAACTGTTCTTCTACAACTTCAAGCTGCTTTTTTGCATCAACTTTTTTTGTTTTAGAAGCCAATTAAAGTCACCCTTTCATACTAAATATCATTAAGTAAAAGTTTGGTTCCTTAATAAAAATTTGGAAAATAAACATACTTCTAATGTAGTTTTCCACATTTGTGTTAAAAAAAACACTCCGGTGAAAGTTTAGCTGTACTATTAGTTTCTTCATAAAAACTGATACAACTTTTATATCACGTTTTTAGTTTACAACAAGGAAAATGCACTCGTCAATCAATCTGCACCAAGTTTTTAACTTAATCACAGTTTTTAATGTAAATTAAATTTCAAAAACTGTATTACAAATTCCATATAACTGTTCTATAAAAAATTTCAATCCTTCGATCCTGTTATAATAAAGATAATTATTTAAAAATAATTCTAACAAAGGTCTCCTCTCTGTTTTTATCTAAAAAAGAAGAACCGACATTGACGTCGATTCTCCTTTTTCGTTACTTTTTGTCATCCTCTTTTATTTCAATTCCAGCGACTTTATAAAAATCAAATTTTATATCGTTATATTTTTGTGTGAATTCATTAAAGGATTTGTTTGAATCCAGAACCACCTTATAGGTATCATTTATTTTCTTTATTTGCTCCTCAAGCTGGTCGATGGAAAGATCTTTTTTCTGAAACATTTGGTACAGCTCTTTATCATATTCTAAGCCCTTTGTATAATTCTCATACAACACATCATGCGCTTCATATCTTTTGAGCATCGTGTCCTGAAGTTCTGTTGCCTTTTTCTTTAATTTAGCATCCTTTAACTCCTCAATCAAAGGCTTGAGTTTTTCGAATTCCTTTTTTGAGGATTCAATGCTATCTTCTTCTTTTTGCATATGTTCTTTGCGCTTGTCTACAATCCCCAAAGCCTCATTCGAAAGTGACACAATTTGATCGTATTCCTTCATCCCGAGTGTGATGATTTTGCCGTAGATTTCCTTTTCCTGTTTTTCTAAATCCACTAAAGGATCTTGTTGTTTCTCAAAAGTCTGTTCTGATTCTACTACTGACTCTAGTAGTTCATGGATTTTATCAACCGTCGATGATTTGTTGAAGCAACCAGCAAGTACGATTGAGCCGATAATTAGTAGCAAAAATAAAATAGTTCTCTTTACCAATACGTAACCCCCCTAATATCACAATTCTACTATATCTATTGTTGTATCAGAAGACAATAGATCATGGAGCAACTAAAGAAGATCGTTTCATGCATGAATATTTTATTTTATTCAAATCTAGCAAAAATTATGACAATGGATAAACCTGTCTTCAACTGTACTGACATGTAGATTTCTGATAAAATAAATGAATGAAAATGGATACAAAGCAGGAGTGAAAGCAATGATAACAATGGAAGATATTATAAGGGACGGCCATCCTACCTTACGTCTGATTGCAAAAGAAGTGCCACTTCCAGCATCAGATGAAGATAAAAAAACTCTAAAAGATTTGCTAGAATATGTTAAGGCTAGTCAAAACCCAGAAATTGCTAAGGAAAAAGGGCTACGTCCAGGAATCGGACTTGCAGCCCCACAAATAAATGTATCGAAACGAATGATTGCCATTCATGTGACTGACGAAAAGGGCCAGCTTCATAGCTATGCACTTTTCAATCCGAAAATTATTAGCCATTCCGTTGAGAAGACCTATTTATCCAACGGTGAAGGATGTCTATCTGTTGATGAATCCATTCCGGGCTATGTTCCGAGATATAAAAGAGTAACGGTCACAGCTACAACACTCGAAGGTGAAGAGGTCAAGCTTCGTTTAAAGGGGATACCTGCGATTGTCATTCAACACGAAATCGACCACCTAAATGGGATTATGTTCTATGATTATATAGACAAACAACATCCATTTAAACCAATTGAAAATGCTGAACCAATCAACAACTAGTAGATATTTTCTTATCAGGCATATAGTAAATGCCTGATTTTTTCTTTTCATGAGGAATGAAATACCATCAATATCCATGAGAATAAAGCCTGTGCTTCCATATACTAAGTGTAAATTAACCATATGAAAAGGTGAATTTTACTTTTACTTTGGACGAGGATCGTATAAAATTAGAAGTGAGGAGATGATCCACCATGTTAAAGAAGCTTAAGAAAAAGCTTGTTAAACAGTGGAAGGAATTGCTTCGAAAAAAATCAATAGCATAAGAAAAGCGACGCTAGACCGAACTTCAACTCAAAAATTGCTTTCTTATCGTTTATTTAGAGCCCTTCAAGCTTGCGAAGGGCTCATTCTTTATAGTAAATTGGATATTGTTGCTTATTTTTGAATGTATTAGAAGTATTTTTTATATATAATAGAAAAAGTCACAATCGGAAGTCGCTTTTCTTAGACAAGTTGCAACCGAATAATATAAAAAAAAGCATATATCAGAAAAGGAGAGTTTTTTATGATTTTCAAGGTTTTTTATCAAGAATCCAAAACAGAGATACCTGTCCGCGAAAAAACAAAAACCTTATTTGTTAAAGGGGAATCGGAAAGAGAAGTACGTCGAAAATTGGCAAACTACCCATATAATATCGAGTTTATTACTTCCGTTGAAAGTAAATTCTTAGAGTATGAACAAAAAAATGAAGATTATAAAGTATTGGAGATTGAATAATTTATGAAATTTGTTAAAAACGACCAAACGGCTGTGTTCGCACTTGGAGGTTTGGGAGAGATCGGAAAGAACACATACGGTGTTCAGTTTCAGGATGAAATCATTTTAATTGACGCTGGTATTAAATTCCCAGAGGATGAACTGCTTGGCATCGATTACGTGATTCCTGATTATACCTACTTAATAAAAAACGAAGATAAAATTAAGGGTCTGTTCGTAACACACGGACACGAGGACCATATTGGGGGGATTCCTTATTTATTAAGAGAAGTGAACATCCCTATCTATGGTGGGAAGCTTGCTCTAGGCCTCATCAGAAATAAATTGGAAGAGCATGGATTACTAAGACAAGCGAAGCTCTATGAAATCCAAGAGGATGATGTGATTAAGTTCAGAAAAACATCCGTCACTTTTTTTAGAACTACGCATAGTATCCCTGACAGCTACGGTATTGTCGTAAAAACACCTCCTGGACAAATTGTTCATACTGGAGATTTCAAATTTGATTTCACTCCTGTTGGAGAGCCAGCAAATTTAACAAAAATGGCTGAGATTGGCAAGGAAGGCGTGCTGTGCTTGCTTTCAGATAGCACGAACAGTGAAGTCCCTGATTTTACAATGTCAGAGCGAAAAGTCGGAGAAAACATCCATGATATTTTTCGAAAAGTTGATGGCCGTGTTATCTTCGCCACGTTTGCCTCGAACATTCATCGCCTGCAACAGGTCACAGAAGCAGCTGTCGCAAACGGAAGAAAAATTGCTGTCTTCGGTCGTAGTATGGAGGCTGCCATTAATATCGGTCAAGATTTAGGATATATTCGCGCTCCGAAGGATACATTTATTGATGCCCAGTCAATCAATCGCCTACCAGCGAATCAAGTAACCATTCTGTGCACAGGAAGTCAAGGCGAACCAATGGCCGCCTTATCACGGATTGCCAACGGGACTCACCGTCAAATCCAAATTATCCCTGGGGATACTGTTGTATTCTCTTCCTCTCCTATCCCAGGGAATACCATTAGTGTGAGTCGTACGATTAATATGCTATTCCGTGCTGGAGCGGACGTCATTCACGGGAAGCTTAGTGACATTCATACTTCCGGACATGGCGGGCAAGAAGAGCAAAAGCTCATGCTTCGCCTCATTAAACCAAAATTCTTCATGCCGATTCACGGGGAATACCGCATGCAAAGAATGCATATGAAGCTTGCTACAGATTGCGGTGTTGAAGAGGAAAACTGTTTTATCATGGATAATGGAGAGGTTTTAGCGCTTAGTGAGAGCTCAGCGCAAATCGCAGGAAAAATACCTTCTGGAAATGTGTACATCGATGGCAGCGGTGTTGGTGATATAGGAAATATCGTCCTTCGTGACCGCCGTATCCTGTCTGAGGAAGGCTTGGTCGTCGTCGTGATTAGCATTAATATGAAGGACTTCAAAATTGCTGCTGGCCCAGATATTATTTCAAGGGGCTTCGTGTATATGCGTGAGTCAGGCGATTTAATAAGCGATGCTCAGACCCTCATATCTAAGCATTTGAACAAAGTGATGGAAAGAAGAACAACACAGTGGTCAGAAATTAAGAATGAAATTACAGATACTTTAGCTCCATTCTTATATGAGAAAACAAAACGCCGTCCGATGATCCTCCCGATCATTATGGAGGTGTAAGCAAAGCGCAAGCGCCTTGCTAATGACTATCTAACAAAGAAAAAACAAGCATTTCGCTTGTTTTTTCTTTGTTAAGAGCGCTTTTCCTGCATAAGAAAGCTTAAATACTCATGAGCTTTTTTTCAAAACGATTAATATCAGAATCTGCTCCGATCACGATCAAAATGTCATTTTTGAGGATCATTTCGCTTGCTTGAGGAGAAACATTAATTTCATCCCCTCTCTTAATGGCAACAATATTAATTCCATATCTGGCGCGAATGTCCAACTCTATAATCGTATGACCAACCAATCCCTCACCTGCCACAATCTCCACAATGCTATGCTTATCAGATAGTTCCAAGTAATCTAGTATACTATTAGAATTCAATTTATGAGCGATCCTTCTTCCCATATCTCTTTCAGGATGGACAACGGTGTCTGCTCCTATTTTTAGAAGAACCTTTTCATGATAATCATTCTGAGCCTTAACGGTTATATTTTGTACTCCTAACTCTTTCAAAATGAGAGTCGTTAAAATACTAGCCTGGATATCGTCCCCAATGGCAACAATCACATGATCAAAGTTGCGAATTCCTAGGCTCTTAAGGACCGATTCATCTGTCGTATCACCCATTACAGCATGGGATGCAATCATCGAATATTCATTCACTCGTTCTTCTTTATTATCGATCGCCATTACCTCTAAGCCTTGCTTTGCTAGCTCTCGAACAATACTACCTCCGAAACGTCCTAAGCCAATTACTGCAAATTCTTTTTTCACCTAGATTCCCCCGTGTAAAAATGATGCTCTCATTTTAGCATATTATGTTAGAACAAAGTACATCTGATTCCGAAACATCGATATAAAAAAAAACCAAGCGCAGTTTACGAACTTGGTTTCTTTCATCTAGACAATATTATTCACTTTTTTCCATTTCATCTAATACACGGTTAACCCGCTTTTCAAGCATCTTCATTCCGCTACCTCCAGCTTGAAAATGACGGAGCTTTCCATCCTTGTCAAATACATAATAGGCAGGTACATATTGATTTTCGAATGCCTCTGTTAGCTTATGCTCGCTATCTACAAAAATCGGCTGTGTAATTTCGTGCTTAGCAGCCACCTTCTTTATTTCTTCAAGGTTCAAATCATCCTCGGAGCGAGGCATATGAACAGCGACAACATTTAATTTATCTTTGTATTGATCCCGAAATTGATTCACCTGTGGCATGGCCTCTTTACATAGATGACAGCTGATGGACCAAAAATGGATCAAGGTTGGTTTCGTTCCAACAAGCTCTTCCTTTGTAACCTGTCCATTTAACCACTCAGTAGCGCCTGCTAATTCTGGCATGGGTTCACGAAGTTTCATTCAAAATCCCCCTATTTGTTAGGCCTCATTTCTTATTAAGAGGTATTACACGTTTAAAGTTGCTTGTCCAGGCTTCCAGTTCGCTGGGCAAAGTCCGCCAGTTTGAAGCGCTTGTAGAACTCGTAGTGTTTCGTCTACGTCACGTCCGATATTGTTGTGGTTCACAACCTGATACATTAATTCACCCTCTGGGCTAATGATGAAAAGACCGCGAAGAGCAATCCCTTCTTCTTCAATAAGAACCCCATAGTCACGAGAAACGACATGGTTATGATCAGCTGCTAAAGGATAGTTCAAGTCGCCTAATCCGTTGTCCTTGCGATCCGTTTTGATCCAAGCTAAATGAGTGTGAATGGTATCAGTCGATACTCCAATTACTTCAGCATCTAGATCTTCAAACTCATCATAGCGGTCAGAGAGAGCTGTGATTTCAGTTGGACATACAAAGGTGAAGTCCATTGGATAGAAGAATAATACTGTCCATTTGTCATTCTTCATGTTTTCCTCTAAGCTTACTTTCCCAAATTCCTTGTTTGACATTACAGCATCCATTTCAAAACGTGGTGCTTGTTTTCCTACTAAACGTTCTGCCATGTTTATTCCCTCCAATATGATAATCATAAATGAGAAATGTTCTATGTAATCTCACTGAACCAATAATCAACATCTCTCATTATAGGCGTACCAAATTTCCTAGTCAAATTTTCCAATAATAAACTCCATTTAATATTTATTATTATGAAGCAAATATCTTACTAACTTGTTTTTCCCTTTTTCACTAAAAATAAACTAGGGTTTCCCTGCAATGAATGGTATTTTGAAATTCTCCTATATGCTCAGAATATCACTTATTCCTATCGGATAAAAATATTAACCTTAACAAAACAATTATTTCACAAAAAATTCGTGAAACTGTCAAAAAATAGACATATTTCATTGTTTAAATGTCTATTCGTACAAAAAAAATCCACCTTAACTTTGGTTCCCTTTAAATTCAATATACTTTGAAATAAACGAAATCGCTTTATCTATTGCCCCCTCATTTGGGCAAAGCTTTGCATGATGAAGCCCGAACTTAGAATCTACCCCGAGCCAGAACATAAAGCCTGGAATTTCCTCAAGCATGTATCCGAAATCCTCACCTGTCATTGCCTTTTCACATTCGATGACATTCATATCTGTGTGGCTACGAACATATTCCATGAATTCCCGAGTTAGAGCAGCTTCATTGAAGACCTGTCGATACATACTCCCAAAATCAATTCTCGCCTCACACTCAAAACCAATTTCAATTCCTTTCACAAGTGCCTCTACTCTTTTCTTCACTTCATTCATAGACTCAACGGATAAAGTACGAATGGTGCCTTCAATTCTCGCAGTTTCTGCGATGATATTCTGCACAGTTCCCCCATTAATCTTCCCAATTGTTACGACCGCACTATCTAAAGGATTCACATTCCTTGCCACAATCGTTTGTAGCTGGATAACAAGAGAGCAGGCGGCTACAACCATATCATTGGTCAAATGAGGGTAGGCAGCATGTCCTCCCTTGCCCTTGAGGTCGATAAACAGCTCTGAGGTGTTGGCAAACAATAGCCCTTCTTTAATAGCAATTGAGCCCACTGGATATTCAGGAGCGATATGGAGAGCAAGGATCATGTCAGGCTTCCATTCCCGCATAATGTCGGTTTGTAGCATCGGTTCCGCCCCACCTGGTCCTTCCTCTGCCGGCTGAAAAAGAAAAAGCAGATGATCGTCCACTGGATGAAAAACGAAATGAGTAAGCACTCCTAAGGCAATGCTCATGTGAACGTCATGTCCACAAGCATGCATTTGCTCTGGATGCTCTGATGAAAATGGCAGGTTTGTCCCCTCAACAATGGGAAGGCCGTCCATATCCGTGCGATAGCCAATTGTTTTTCTTGGGTTTTTTCCGATAATTCTTGCAAATATCCCGGTTTTCCATGTTTTTATCTGCAAACGCTCCTGAGGGAGGGATTGCAAATAGCTCAATAAGTATTCCTGTGTTTTAAATTCCTGAAAGCCGAGCTCAGGAATCCGATGCAAATCTCTTCGGATTTGTACAAAGTTCATATGAAAGCCCTCCAGTTAGTGAAAAAGCGTGGATTAGCATCCACGCTTTTTATCAACATTATAAATTTCGCAATGCCTGGATAATTTCCGTTTTCGATAATGTCTTGTCATCAATCTCTTTAATGACTCGAGCCGGTACACCTGCAACCACTGTGTTGGCCGGTACATCCTCAATAACAATGGCTCCTGCTGCTACACGTGCACCTTTCCCAATAGTCACGCCCTCTAAAACAACGGCATTCGCCCCAATAAGTACATCATCTTCAATCACCACTGGCTTTGCAGAAGGCGGTTCAATGACCCCAGCTAGCACAGCACCAGCTCCAATATGACAATTCTTTCCGACAGTTGCTCTTCCACCGAGAACCGCATTCATATCAATCATCGTTCCTTCTCCAATGACTGCACCAATGTTGATGGATGCGCCCATCATCACAACCGCATTTTCTCCAATTTCAACCTGATCGCGAATAATCGCTCCTGGCTCAATTCTACCCTTGATGTTCTTCAGATCGAGAAGAGGAATCGCAGAGTTGCGGCGATCATTTTCTACTACATAATCCTCAATTTTCGTCCGATTAGCCTCTAGTGCAGCACGAATCTCACTCCACTCTCCGAAAACAACTCCCGAATTACCTGTAACGAATGCTTTGGAATTCTCACCAAATTGAATGCCTTCCAAATCTCCTTTTACGTATACCTTTACTGGTGTAGATTTTTTACTATTGGCAATAAACGAGATAATTTCGTTTGCGTCCATCATCTTACTTATAATACCCCCTAAAAAGCTTGGATGCTGTTATTATGTACATTCTGAGATCTTCTTTTTCAAAAAGGGAGTAAAAAGCAATAACTATTTTCTTTCTCCCTTAATATGCTCCTTAATTAAGCTTACAAAAGCTTGGACATGCTTAAGCTGAAAAGCCGACTCATAGCCCAGTAACCAGGTATCTCTCTTCAGCGGCTCATCGTTTTCATCAAGCAAGGGAATTTTGAAAATATCCTGTTCCCCACCATTGAGGGTTATAGCCGGTAGAATCGCGTAGCCTATACCATTGAAGGCCATTTGTTTGCAGGTTTCGATTTGATCAACGACAATGGTTCTCTTAGGCAACGCCTTAAACTGCCGATGCCACCAGTCTTGAATTTCCTGATAATAATTGGAATCACTTTTAAATTGAATAAAGGGTCGATCCGTTTCAAGCACCTGTTCTGGCGAAGTTATTTCTTTATCCACCATAAAAAGATGGTCTTCGAACAAGTGAATTTTTACCCCCTTCCAATCCGGGGTTCCACGGATGATTCCAATATGAACATGATCCTCATAAAGTGACCGCAAAATCTCACTGCTCCAACCAGTGACCAATGAGATCTTGGCATGAGGATAACGTTCAACAAATTTCTTCAGTACCTTCGGAAGCCAATTTTGACCTACGATCGAGGCTACAGCGATTTTCAACGTCCCATAGACCTCTGAATTCATTGCACTAATGGCTTCTTTAACCTTCTCTTCCTTGTCAAGTACCTCATTCACAAACTTAACAACGATCTCCCCGGCAGGAGTAAGGGTTAACCCCTTTTGCGAACGGATGAAGAGCTTCGTACCCCATTCCGCTTCAATCGATTGAAGGCGTTGACTCAGAGCAGGCTGCGAAACAAATAATCTTTCCGCCGCTTTGCGCATATTCATTTCAGATGCTAAAACGGACAAAAGATGAAAGGTAGATAAAGATGACAACGAACCACCTTCTCCTTAAGTTAATTTAATCGAAAAATTGAGCCTCCTAAATTGTAGGAGGCTTTCATCAATCTTTACTTGGGAGCCAGTTTTTCATTTGTACAAGAACAGATCTTCTTGTTAAAATTCCTTCAAAAAAACCTTCCGCATTTTCAACGCAAAGAAAAGGATGATCGATTAAAAGATTTAGGCATGTTTTAAAGTCCGCATCTATTTGAATTCTAGGAATTTCTTGATTCATGACTTTTTCAACTGGCTGTTCCTCTAATTTTTCGAACTCAATTCTTTCGATTCCAAGAATGGCGTCCATAATTAAAGGGGTACTGATAAGACCATGCAATCTGTACCCTGGATCCAGTACTGGTATCGCCGTATAACCACTACGGGTTAAAACCAATAAGGCATGTTCTAAACTATTCTTTATCTGTACATGTGCAACTCGTTCTGAAGGGATCATTAATTCCTTAATATTCAGTTCCAAAAACTCTCCACTGTGAAGACTTATCATAGTCGAAATCTCCCCATATATGTTTTCATTCAACTATATTTTATCACAGTTTCTTATGGGATGCTTTTAATAAATCCCCTCGAATTCAGAAATGGTGAAAAACGGTATCTTCGACTTGCTTTGACTTGGAGCACATTTTTTAAGGAGACCATGCTTGGTCTCCTTCGTCGCAAAAAAATCGTTATTGAATCAAATCAAAAATCTCAATCGTAATCATGTCAATATTATCAAATTGATAACGCTTGGGCTTATCTTTGTCGTTATATACCTCTAACTCAAAAGTTTCTGTCTTAGGGTGGTATGTAACCTGGCACTTTCTTTCACCATTCACTTCAAAAAAGCGCTGAGCTGACTCTCCTCCGCTTCCTTGCTCTTGAAGGCTTTTTAAACGAGTGATAATTCCTTGAAGTTGTGACATGTTCCCTCTCCTTTCCAAACAAAACCAAGTATACGAACACTATACACTTAGGTTTCTCTTTTGACATGTTTCTATCCACATGGATTAATTTCTGAATATTCAAGCCGAAACCTTTACATGTCAATATTAACAGAATAAAATAAGACATAAGATTTTTACAAGAAAAAGCTGTAAAAAAGGAGGTTTTTTTTTGAAAAACGTAGAAAAGCTCATGGAAAACATCTACTTGATTGATGGTTTTGATTTAGGTATGAAAGAGAGAACAGGTGCCTATGTCCTTACAGAAGCTGAATTGACGCTTATCGAAACGAGTGCAAGCCCCTCTGTTCCATTTATTATTGATGGTTTGAAGGAATTGGGATATACCCTTGAGGATTTAAAATACATAATCGTCACACATATTCACCTTGACCATGCGGGTGGAGCAGGTCTATTATTACAGCAGTGTCCAAATGCTAAAATCATCGTTCACCCCAAAGGCTTCAGACATCTATCGGATCCTTCAAGATTGATTGCAGGAGCAAGGGCTGTCTATGGTGAAAAATTTGATTCCTTATTTGATCCGATTCTCCCGATTCCTGCTGAACGGCTCATAGCCATGAATGATCAGGATGAGTTAACCATTAGCGCGGATTGCACCTTAACATTCTATGATACCCCAGGGCATGCAAACCATCATTTCAGTATTTATCATCCGAAGGTCAATGGGATGTTTACGGGGGATACGGTCGGGATTCGATATGCTACGCTAATTCCAGAAGACATCGAATTCTATCTCCCATCCACCTCACCGAATCAATTTGATCCTGGTAAAATGCTTCAGTCCATCGAATTATATAAAAGTCTCAACCTAAGTTATATCTTTTTTGGACATTATGGAGTTTCAAATCATCCATCAGAAGTATATAAACAGGTATCCTATTGGATCGGGGAATTTGTCCAGGCTGCCAGAAATGGCTATGCAGCTGGTCAGACACCTGAACAGCAAATGCAGCTTACAGGAGAGGAACTGTTGCAGAAAATATATGCAAACCTTCGTGAACAGGGAGTACCAGAAAACCATGATGTTTTTGAAGTATTACGGCTTGATCTAGAGGTTTGCTCCATGGGACTCATTGATTATCTTCACAAACAAAAATAGCTTGAAAAAACAACAGGAGGAAGAAATCTTGACGCAAATTATTATTTATACCCAGCCCGATTGTCCACCTTGTGAAATCGCCAAACGTTTCCTAACAGAATACGGGTTTTCCTTTGAACTAAAGAATATAAAACGAGATCAGAAGGCACGTGATGAACTCATTCACCAATACAATTCTTACTCCACGCCCACATTTGTTATTAATAACGAACAGGTTGTTACCGGGTTTGAAATAGAAAGATTGAAAGAAATATTAAATATAGAATCATAGAGGCCTGAGTACGAGGCCTCTTTAATATTTTCGCAAAGGCAATGTGATTTACAACCTACCTCTTTTTTTAGAGACTCTGTTATAGTAGGTTTTTTGATTAGTATACCGCCTCATACGTCTACATTCTCTACGTTATTCGTACCGAATAAAACCCGTTCACGTAGGCGTATAAGGCTAAAATTAACACAGCTTTTTAAAATGGATATTGGTTCAGCCATGCACCGCCGTCCATGGTAATGCATTCTCCATTTATATAGGCAGCATGATCAGAGAAAAGAAAATAGCTGAGCTCAGCAATTTCTTCAGGTGTTCCAAGGCGTCCAAGGGGAACACTAGCTATTGTTCTCTTTGCCGCTTCTTCAGATTCCCAAAGTTTCCCCGCACCACCTGTTCTTTCAATTGGACCAGGAGCAATGGCATTTACTCGAATCCCATATTTCCTTCCCCACTCAACTGCCAAGGTTCTTGTTAATGATAAAACTCCGGCCTTTGCAGCGGCGGAATGGACCACACCCGGACCCGCATCCCATGCATATGTAGCGACCATATTCGTGATGCTCCCCTTTATGCCCTTCTCAATCCAATACTTTCCTACCTCACTGCTGCAGTAGAATGTACCATTTAAGACGATATTGATAACGGAATTCCAGCCATTAACAGAAAGCTCTTCGGCAGGGCAAATGAAGTTGCCTGCAGCATTGTTAACGAGAAAGTCGATTCTACCATATGCCTTATCGGTTTCTGCGACCATATGCTTCACATGATCAATTTCTCTAACATCCATTTGTATCGTGAGAACAGAATCCGGTGAAACCTCGATCTCTTTTTTTGCTTCTTCCAGTCTTTCTTTATCTCTTCCTGTAATGACCACTTTTGCTCCTGCTTTAGCAAATCGCTTGGCCATATGCTTCCCCATCCCACTAGAGCCGCCTGTCACAATGACAACTTTGTCCTTCATAACGTGTTCCCCCTTTATAAATGAATGACCATTCATTTATGATTGTAGCATAATTGTTAGAATCTTCATACAAAAATTAACGAAATTGATATCGAGTTCCACCTTCTTTTTCACGACGATCTTTGTTAGTATTAAGAAGGTAAATGGGAAAATAAATAGAAGATAGGTTGGGAGAGGCAATGCCAAAAAAGGTTTCAAGAAGATCGTTCCTAAAAAGATTTATGGGAACGATTTTGACAACATTAGGTGTGTCAACTGGAGGATATGTTTATGCAGGAAAAATTGAACCGATTCTATTAAAAATCAATAATCATAAGCTCGTGCACTCTAATATTCCATCCAGCTTTGACGAATTCAAGATCGTTCAATTTAGTGATACCCATTTAGGTTTTCAATATACGTTAGAGCAGTTAGCTAAATTAGTAGAAAAAATCAACTCAATACAGCCTGATATTCTTTTTTTTACAGGTGATTTGCTTGATGCACCCAACCAGTACCGTGAAATCGATCAGACCATTTCGATCCTAAAAAAATTGCATGCCCCTTTTGGCAAGTTTGCTGTGTATGGCAATCACGACCATGGCGGATATGGAACAGACCTCTACCGAGATATAATTGAGAAAGCTGGATTTACCCTTCTCTTAAACGAATCAACTCGCATTCAAATGAACGAAAAAGAACATATATATGTCATCGGTATTGATGATGCCATGCTCGGAAGGCCTGATCTCCAAGCAGCTATTTCGGAAGTCCCTGACGATGCCTATAAAATTCTCCTTTCGCACGCTCCAGACTTAGCAGATTACGCAACGAACTTTAATATACAAGTACAATTAAGCGGGCATAGCCATGGTGGACAAATCCAACTTCCTTTTATTGGAGCGCTTGTTAAGCCCCCCTTTGCCGAAAAATATTTTGAGGGATTCTATAGAATCGGGAGTACGAATCCGCTAACACTGTATGTGAATCGTGGATTAGGCACTACCCGCTTACCGTTCCGATTTCTTTCAGTACCTGAACTAACCGTTTTTACGTTAAAACAAGAAAAAGCAGCCGAATAGCTGCTTTTTCCTATTTTAGAAAGTTTGTTTGCTAGGATTGTTATGCGCATTGAACCTATGCAGCAATTTATTCTAAGACAAGCCTTACCTTATTGTTAAAGATCAATCGTTCAACATCTTGAGCAGGAATCGGTCTCGAAAATAAAAACCCCTGGCCCTTTTGGCAATTTGCAGCCTTAAGAAAATTGACCTGCTCCTTCTCTTCAATCCCTTCAGCTACCACCTCAAAGCCGAGACTATTACCTAAGTGAATAATCGTCGTCGTGATCGCAGCATCTTTGTCACTATTCATCACATCCCGGACAAAGGACTGATCAATTTTGAGAACATCAATTGGAAATTGCTTTATGTAATTTAAAGATGAGTAACCTGTCCCAAAATCATCAATAGAAATGGTTATTCCCAATTCCTTCAAGCTTTTCAGGATTGGAGATGTTTCTTTCGTATCCTGCATAGCCCCTTCAGTAATTTCAATTTGAAGCAGCGAAGGGTTTATTTTGTATTTTTTGATCGCCTCTTTAATGGTTTCCACTAATTTTGGCTGTAAAAACTGCTTAGGAGAAATGTTAATGGCGATCTTTACCCCATTGTTTCCAAATTTAGACCATTCTTTAATCTGCTTACAGGCTGTATCTATGACCCAGTTTCCAATCGGAACAATCAAACCTGTATCCTCGGCAAGGGGAATAAAATCTCCAGGAGACACCATCCCAAGGTCCTTGCTATTCCACCTAATCAACGCCTCAAAGCTATTGATATTCCCCGTCTGTAAGTCTACCTGGGGCTGATAATAAAGAATGAACTCATCCCGTGCCAGCGCCTTGCGCAAATGAGTCTCTAGTGAAAGAATTTGGGAAACTGCGGCATTCATTTCTGTACGATAAAACTGGTAGTGCGCCTTTCCTCTTTCCTTCACGCGAAATAAAGCTTCATCCGCATTCTTAATAATATTTTCAGCATTCTTCCCGTCATGGGGAAACATGCTTATGCCTATGCTAGGCGATAGGAAATACTCCTGATAGTCCAGGTAAAAGGATTTTGCAAAAATAGATAATATTTTCTGTGCAAGCTGTGCAGCACCATGTCGGCTTCCTTCGAAAAGAATACTAAATTCATCTCCACCTTGGCGATACACCTTAATATTGTTCTTGCTGAATTCGCTCAAACGATCAGCAACCTGAATTAATATTTGGTCACCAGCCCGATGGCCTAATGTGTCGTTTAAATATTTGAAGCGATCAAGATCAATGGACAATAACGCAAAGGTTCCCGAATTTTTAAGCCTTTGGATCGATTCTTCTAAATCATCCAGCAATGCACGGCGATTAAATAGACCTGTAAGGTGATCATGAAAGGCCATATATTTGATCGTTTCAGCATTGTCAGCTTGCTCCGAAATATCTCTTGCTATGACGTAAACACCTGTTATCTCTAAGTCAATGAAAATCGGTACAGTTTTCAAATGAATGGTGAAATTATAGCCCTTCGAATGGGTGAACCGGCAGTCAAGAGATTCTAGCGAAATACCTTGTAGGGTCTTATGAAATAACTCTTTAAAGTCTTCCACATCGTCATCCGGTATTAAATCAAAAAATGAGCGGCCTGTCATCTGCTTCTCTGAATAACCGGAAAGCTTCTGACCTGCTGGATTCACTTCAAGGATCTTCCCTTCTAATGAAAGAGTAAACACACCATCTAAATTATGGTCTACAATGGAGCGATACTTCTGTTCTGCCTGGATAAGGAGATTTTTTTCCATTACGAGCTCCGTAACATCCCTTGTCACCGCAACAATGTACTTTATTTCATTGCTCTCATCCCTTATGGGAGTTAATAGAGATTCTGTATAGCCCATCTTACCATCAGGAAACATAATTTGATCGGAATAGGTTACAGGATTTTGAGTTTTAAGTACGCGTTCATACTGTTTTCTTATTTCTAGAACCCTCTCAAACGGAAGGACATCTTCCATTCTCTTTCCTATTGCTTGTTCAGTTAGGCCCGCATACTGCAATCCCATTTCATTGACAAATAAATAGCGGAAGTGGGGGCCCTTCTCCACCAGCATGACATAAACCATATGCTTAACGTAATTAAAAATCAAATTATAAATGATCTTCTCGACAGTTCTATTGACTGTTGTATGTTTATCTTTTTTTATCTCTAGCTGTTTCATCTTATCAACCTCATTCCACTTAAAAAGGTCGTTCAATATCCCCTTTATTCGACAACTTTTCCGCGATTCCCTTTCTATTTTCGAAATATATCAATAATTGTAATAGCATTATAACATGATTATTTTCGAAACTGCAAAAAACCTAGTATTCCTTCAAATCTTATATCCCAACATAGATCCGAATAATCTTATCCCTTCTCCTCTTTCCTTTTCTGTTGAGAAGAGGGTATAATAGGAATGTATCCATGAATTGAAAGGAGTTAAAACGTTGAATCGAGATAAGAGGCAATCTCCCCCACTTAACCTAACCATTGATAACCTCTCACAAGCAATCTTCATTGTAAATCGTCATGCAAAAACGGCTCCTAATCCAAAATTTCTCTATAGATTAAAGCATGATGCCTTACAAAAATTATTAAGAGAAGGGAAAGCAAAAAAAGTAGGACTTCATTTTTCAAACAACCCCAAATTAAGTCAACAGCAATCGGATGTATTAGTGGTATGCGGAAAATATTCTTTTCATTTGCCACCATCAAAAAGCGACTTTACCCAATTACCTCATTTAGGCAAACTGCAAGAAAATGTTAGAAATCCAAAAGCCTATCTTTCCTTGAGTGAAGCGAAGAAATTACTAACTTCTTATACAGGTTTAAAAGAAGAAGAGATGAATCCTCCGAAAAAAAGGCGATACGAGAAACCCGTTTTTAAAAGGCTCGGGGAAAATTATTATTGATAAAAAAGCAAAAGAAGCTGAATTCTATCAGCTTCTTTTGTTCTTTATAGTGCATATTCATCTATAAGCAAGACTAATTCAGCAATTTCTGGCTTACTCACCTGGGCATTGGCCCCTACCATTTGCCCCTTATGTCTTAGGTCATCCGTAATTAACGAGGAGAAGATAATAACAGGAAGCTTTGTAAGCTCCTTATGCTCCTTAATTCGCTTTGTTAAATGATGGCCATCCATTTGCGGCATTTCAATGTCGGTGATCACGAGCTGAACCATTTCAGTAACATCCTTGCCTGAATTGGCCAAATTCTCGAGATAATTCAAAGCATCCCGACCATTTTCAAAGAATTCCACCTGATGAAAGCCTGCTTCAGCCAATGTATCATGAAGTAGCTTCCTTAGAAGTGGAGAATCTTCTGCCACTACTAATCTCTTTGTCGAGCGTCCACGCTCCCCTAGCTTCTTGACCTGTTGAATATTAATGCCTGATTCGGGATTAATTTCGACGACAATTTTTTCAAAGTCTAGGAGCAGAATCATTTCTCCATGCAGCTTGATAACTCCGATTACCTGACTGTCTGCACCTTGATACATTTCAGACGGCTTTTCAATCTCATTCCAAGAAATACGATGAATTTGTGTAACCGTTTGAACATGAAAGACAACCTTTTGTTTGTTAAATTCAGCAACAATAAATTTGTCTTGAGCTGGATTATCTGATTTCGTAAAACCAAGGGCCGCAGCAACGTCCACAACCGGCAGAACTTCACCCCGAAGCTCAATAATTCCCTCCACATTAGGATGGGCATGTGGAATTTGTGTGATCGGTACAGGATTAATGATTTCCTTCACCTTAATAACATTAATTCCAAACTTATTGTTTCCAATGCTAAATTCCACAATCTCTAATTCATTTGTTCCACTTTCTAATAAAATCCCTTTACTAGACTCCATTCCCGCTTCGTCCTTCCTGATCATAAATCACTTTTATTGATCTACTTATCGCCTTATACGTGTACGTTCTCTACGTTATTCGTACCGAATAAAACCCGTTCACGTACACGTATAAGGCTAATATCAACACTGTACATTAAAAACGCTTTGAAATAAATATACCATGAATCAACCATCTTCCTGATGGCAAATTTTTAACATTTCGGCAAAAAATCTCTTTTAATTATATGGAACAATCGTCACAGGACATGTCGCCAAATGGATCACGCTGTATGTAACACTTCCAAGTGCATTATTCACAACTGGACTCATTCCTTTTGAGCCCATGTATATTGAATGGACAGAAAAATCCTTGGCCACCTTTGTAATTTCAATAGCAGGTAACCCGATTCTCACAATCTCCTCCAATTCAATTTGAGCGTCTTTCAAACAATCCTTGGCAGCATCTAAAACCTTTTTTCCCTCTTCTAGATAGTAGGAATCTAGCTTTTCTCTCGAAACATTTCCAAACATTTCAAGCCCCTCATACTGAGGCTTTTGTACATTTATTAAAATCATGCGATCCTCTTCCTTTGCGAGAGATAATGCAAAAGTAACCGCTTGTTTAGAGGATTCCGATCCATCAAATGGCACAAGCAAAGTTTTTTTCATTATTTTTCACTCCTTTACGTCAAGGTAACTTTTTTTCTGAACTTTTACAAGCATTTTCCTCATGTTTCATCAAATTTCCCATTTTGCTTCCCTTCCCATTCGATGTATCATTATAGAATACACTTTACTACAATGGTTCTACTCCGGGAGGGGAACAAGATGGAGCATCTAATTAATCACAATGTAAAAAACATCGAGATATCAGGAATTCGAAAATTTTTCAATCTTGTTGCAGGGACAAAGGATTTAATTTCTTTGACGATTGGCCAGCCAGATTTTCCAACTCCAGAGCATGTCAAAATCGCTGGTAAAAAAGCCATCGATGAAAATTTCACTTCTTATACTCATAATGCGGGGATTTTCGAGCTTAGGGAAGCTGCGGCCCAATTTGTGAAGGAGAAATATGACCTTGAGTACGATGCAGAAACGGAGATCATCACAACCGTTGGAGCGAGTGAAGCCATCGATATCACTTTTCGAACGATTTTGGAAGAGGGTACAGAGGTCATTCTGCCAGGGCCTGTCTATCCTGGCTATGAGCCTATTATTCGCTTATGTGGGGCAAAGCCGGTTCACGCGAACACGACCGCTAATCAATTCCGCTTGACAGCTGACATTATTGAAAAATACATAACAAATAAGACACGTTGTATCGTCTTGCCCTATCCGTCCAATCCTACAGGGGTAAGCTTAACAAAGAAGGAAATCACTGACATTGCAAACTTGCTCAAGGACAAAGACATTTTTATTCTAGCAGATGAAATTTATAGTGAGCTTGTCTATAATGCGGAGCATTTTTCAATTGGTACGATTCTTAAAGATAAGACAATCGTTATAAATGGGCTTTCAAAATCTCACTCAATGACAGGATGGAGAATCGGTTTTATTTTCGCTCCAGCCTATTTGGCCCAGCATATTCTGAAAGTGCACCAGTATAATGTTTCTTGTGCCACCTCCATATCCCAGTATGCTGCTCTAGAGGCCTTAACAAATGGAAAAAATGACGCACTCACTATGAAAAATGAGTATCTGACCCGAAGAGATTATGTCTATGAACGGCTTACGAAAATAGGTTTAAAAGTTGTCAACCCAGATGGAGCCTTTTATTTCTTTGTGAAGCTTCCTGACCGTTATCCTAATTCCTTTGACTTTGCTCTAGCATTAGTTGAAAAAGCCAGAGTGGCGGTGGTACCGGGTAGCGCTTTTTCCAGCTATGGGGAAGGCTATTTCCGCTTGTCCTATGCTTATTCCATGGATACCTTGAAGGAAGCATTAGATCGAATAGAGAAATTTTTTGCAGAAGAAACGAGAGCCTAATTATGCTCTCGTTTCTATATGTGCTCCGTTTAATTTTCCCAGTATTTAAAAAGGGCCTGTGTCCCGCTGTTTTCTTCTCCTCTTTCGGCCAACTGCTTATAGAGGGAGAGGGCCAATGCTAAGCCCGGTGCTTCCATTCCCATCTGCTCTGCTTCTTCAAGGGCAATCGTCATATCTTTAATGAAATGCTTAATATAAAAACCTGGTTCAAAATTACCTTGAATCATTCTAGGAGCTAAGTTTGATAACGACCAGCTTCCTGCTGCTCCAGAGGAAATACTTTTTAGAACAGTTTCCGGATCTAAACCAGATTTTTTTGCATAGGCCATCGCTTCGCTCACACCAATCATGTTAGAAGCAATAACGATTTGATTGCACATTTTTGTGTGCTGCCCAGCTCCTGCCTTTCCCTGATAAACAATATTTGTCCCTAACACTTGAAAAATTGGCAGAACCTTTGTGAAGTCCTCCTCGTCCCCTCCAACCATGATAGAGAGCTTTGCTTCCCTTGCCCCAATATCTCCACCTGATACTGGCGCGTCTAATGCATGCTTTCCTTTTTCTTTTGCTGCTTCATAGATTTCTTTCGCTAGGCTAGGAGTTGAGGTCGTCATATCAATCAAATATGTATGCTCTCTTCCATTTGGAATTAAGCCATTTTCCCCCAAATAGACTTCTTTAACATCGGATGGATAGCCGACAATGGTGATGATCACATTTGCTTCCTCCGCCACTGTTTTCGGAGAATCAGCCCATTTTGCCCCTTTATCAAGTAAGCTCTGCGCCTTTTCCTTTGTGCGAGAATAAACCACCACAGGGTATCCAGCATCCATTAGATTAGTCGCCATGCTTTTCCCCATTACTCCTGTACCAATAAACCCAATTACTGTATTTTCCTTCGTCAACATGTAGAGCCCCCTTCTGTTATTCTAAATTCATTCTATCATTTCTTTTAAATACAGATCACAAAAAAGATCAAACCCGGAGGCTTGATCCTTTTGTTACTTTGTATTTGTGGCTTCCTTCACCAATTCGATAACCTCTTCAGTCGTCGACATTTGCAAGGCTTTCTCAGCCATTTTCTCCATATCAGCTCTACTTAGCTTCCGAATCAATGAACGAGCCTTAAGGATGGAAGTCGCACTCATCGAGAATTCGTCAAGGCCAAGGCCGAGCAAAATCGGAATGGCGGTCTCATCTCCAGCCATTTCGCCGCACATGCCCGTCCATTTTCCTTCCTTATGGGAAGCATCGATCACCATTTTAACTAATCGTAAAATCGATGGATTATAAGGCTGGTACAGGTACGAAACTCTTTCATTCATCCGGTCTGCTGCTAGCGTATACTGAATCAAATCATTTGTACCAATGCTAAAGAAATCGACCTCTTTCGCAAATTGATCAGCAAGCACCGCAGTAGAAGGAATTTCAACCATTATTCCAACTTCAATCGTCTCAGAAATTGCAACGCCTTCTTTTAGAAGCTTTTCTTTCTCCTCATCAAGGATCGCCTTTGCTTGTCTAAATTCTGCAATGGTTGCGATCATTGGAAACATGATTTTCAAGTTCCCATACGTGCTAGCACGTAATAGAGCCCTAAGCTGTGTTCTAAAGATGTCCTGTCTTTCAAGACAGAGGCGAATCGCACGGTAGCCTAGGAATGGATTCATTTCCTTTGGCAAACTCAAGTATGGCAGTTCCTTATCTCCACCAATATCTAATGTTCGTACCACTACTGGCTTACCTTCAAGTCCCTCTAAAACGGCCTTATAGGATTCAAATTGCTCCTCCTCAGTCGGAAGCTGGTCCCTACCCATGTATAGGAATTCCGTCCTGTACAAACCAACACCTTCACCGCCATTACTCTTCACACCTGCAAGATCATTCGGTGTTCCAATATTGGCCACTAATTCAACTTGATGGCCGTCCGCTGAATAAGACTTTTCATTCTTAAGCTTCGCCCACTCGGCCTTTTGTGCTTCGTACGCTTCGTTTTCCTTTTTATACTGCTCAAGCAGCTCCTGGGTCGGATTAATATGTACCTGCCCCTTCAATCCATCGACAATAATGAAATCGCCGTTTTCAATATCCTTTGTAGCCGTTTTCGTTCCTACTACAGCAGGGATTTCAAGAGAGCGGGCCATAATCGCCGAATGGGAGGTTCTTCCTCCAATATCAGTTGTGAAGCCCTTAACAAACTGGCGGTTTAATTGCGCTGTATCAGAAGGCGTCAAATCCTCCGCAACGACGATAACCTCCTCAGAAATCATGCTTGGATCGTTCAATTTTACTCCAAGTAAATGAGAAAGGACACGCTTTGTCACGTCACGAATATCTGCCGCTCTTTCTCTCATATATTCATTATCCATTGCTTCAAACATTGAAATGAACATATCAGCCGTTTCTTTTAGCGCAAATTCACTATTTACCTTGTCAGATTTCACTCTATCCTTGATAGGTGTTAGAAGCTCTGGATCACTAAGAACAAGTAGATGAGCTTCAAATATAGCAGCCTTATCAGCTCCTAATTTTTCTCTCGCATGATCACGAATGACTTCCAATTCGCTTTTTGACTTAGCAACTGCTGCCTCAAAACGTTCAACCTCAGAATCTGCATTTTCAATGGTTATCTTGGCAAAGGATAAATCGGGTTCAACCAATCGATACGCCTTGGCCATTGCAATACCACTTGAAGCCGCAATACCATGTAAGAAGCTCATTATTCTGCTAACCCTTCTTTTTTCATCAATTCTTCAAGACTAGACAATGCCGTTTGCTCATCTCCGCCTTCAGCGATGATCTTAATTTCCGCACCTTGTCCAACCCCAAGGGCCATAACACCCATAATCGATTTTAAGTTCACTTTTTTCTCTTTATATTCAAGTTGAATATCAGATTCGAATTTACTTGCTGCTTGAACTAATAATGTTGCTGGACGGGCATGAATCCCTGTTTCAGCAATGATTTTAAATTGTTTTTCAACCATTACACATCAAACCCCTTATCAATTATTAATATCTGCTGTGATAAAAACCTGTTGTCATTTGCTTCCCAATTAAAAGGGTACCTACCTCCATTATTCTTAACAAAAATTATCAATTCATGTGTAAAATAGAGTCTTTTGAACCCTGTATCAAACAAGATACAGGGTACAAAAAAATGATAACAGATTCTTAGGTCAAATACAAAAATATTACTCTGATTAACTTGCCAAATATGTGAAATTTTGAACAAAAATCTTCTTGAGGATTGAATATTTTGTTAAATATAGTTATGATTTTGTTAACTATTTCCTTTTTGCTAAGGTGTGATTGCATGTATTATAGAAGAGATGAGGCATTTCGTTTTATATTTGGGCAGCCAATCAAGGCAACCTTCAAGATTGTCAAAGTGGATGGAAGAGATGGTTCAGCCAATGAAGCATCTGCTCTGATCCTGGATTTAAGCCCGAATGGAATAAAATTTTCATCTGAGTTAGATCTACCTATTTATGAAAAACAGCTCATCCTTGAAATTTATTTTAGCTTAAATGAGAAAATGATTTCCATGCTTGCAGAACCAAAGTGGAAAAAACGAATGAGCCCTTCCTCCTTCACCTATGGTCTTGTTGGTTTGGACAATGAAGAGACAAAAAAGGAGGTTATTGAGGAATTAAAGGAATACGTAAGAAAAAATAAAACAAGCAATAATAATTGAGCATTTGCAAAGCGCTTTCAAAAAATAGGTCATTCGAGAATAGAATTCTCTTATTATCCTTTACGAATGACAAATTTTAGTGCAAACTGTTAGTTATAAATGTAGTTTAACCTACGCTGTTAAAAGCCTTTTAATAGCCAATTGGGGGAAAAAGTCCTGCGGTAATATGTCAAGCCCAAAAATCTAAGGAATTGGAAATTTTAAACCCACCAGCATCTAAAAAAGGCAATACTAAAGAAACCCA